>JAZSIT010000101.1:0-14933 GCA_045533895.1 Eubacteriales bacterium | reverse complement strand
CGCAACCGCCACTTTTAACATTACCGGCGGTTCGGTTTCCGCAGACGGAAAGATAGGTTCAATTACAGTATCTATTTCCAAAGCGCCCTACGCCGTAACCGCTTTGGGCACAAACACAACCTACGAGTTGTATACAACATCACAGCAAGGCGTTTATACGGCAATCGTGCGGCAAGGAAACGGCAGTAATTCATTGTACAATAATTTTGTATATCTGCCAGAGCAATTTTTAGGCGTGGGAATCGCAGAAGTTGATGCTTTGGTAGAAAACAACGACTCTATAACCGGAATCGTTCTTAATAACGATAAAACGATCAGCACCGTTACTTATGATGAAGATGAAGAAAAAGGCATTTATATTAACAGCGATGAATCCTTTCTTCTAACACTTAATTTCAAAAATATGACTTGGTCAATAGAAGAAATCGAATAGAATTTAATCACAAAGGCAGAGGAATCATTCCTCTGCCTTTGATATTATGCCTGTCGTTTTTATAAAAATGCTGGAAGGCACATTTTATAACTTCTTTTTATACCCCGTATTATTTGTCTGAAAGCCATTTTTTTCGTAAAAAGCGCAGGCGTCGTGTCTGTCTTTTTCTGTTACAAGTATCATTTGTGTGCAGTTTCGCTCCTTGGCGAGCTTTTCCAGCTCGCGCAAAAGGGCTTTGCCTATTCCTTGTCTGCGGCGGGATTTGTCTACTATAAAGTTCTCCACTACGAGAAATGGACGGCAATCGCCGTACAGCTCGCGGCATACTACGCCCATTACGGAGCCGCATATACCCGTATCGGTTTCACAAACAAGTATAATGTGTGAATCTTCCTTTTGTATTAAAGCGAATTGTTTTTCCATTTCCGATATATCGGAAACGTCTCCCCAGAACTGACTGTACAGTTCGGAAAGACGCGGCAAATCTCCTTTTTCAAGCAAACGTATTAACATATAATCTCCTTTTAATCGGTATCCTTTTCCCTGCCCCAGACAGTTCCGCGGTGGGTGATATGAAGCGATGCAAACAGCACGGGCGTTTTCTCGATACGCCGTATAGCAGTAATTTTGGCATACACATAATAACCGTTATTATATGCATATACAGGCAAAAGTGCATCTTCACCGGTGAGATATCCAAAGATATTTTCACCGTTACAAAATACCATTCCCTCTGTGCAGGATTTGCCGAGCAATATTGAGCCTACTTCAATATCACGGCAAAGAACGGAATAATTTTCTATAGCGATACCGCCTTCTATTTCAAATTCGTCTAAAATCTTCATAAGCACATTCCTCCGCAGACCCATTATAACATATTTTTATGTTTGTTACAATTCTTTACTTGACAAAGTGAAATAAATATACTAAACTATTATAAACACGGAGGTATGAAAAATGTTTAAGAAAACCGTTATTTTGTTTGTTTCACTTATGCTTGTATGCATGTCTTTAGCTACTGTTTCTTCCGCCGCAGAAACCTGCAAGGTGGGTATGGATTACACTGTAGAGGGCGATACTCTTACGGTTACTGTTAAGTTTTCCGAGCACAATGACCCTGACGGTATCGTTGCCGTTGATTGCAATATATATTTCGACAGCACTGTGCTGGAATATGTAAGCAACAATACCGTTCTTCCCGAAGAATGGGGCGATTTTGCTGAGGATTGGACAAATCTTAAAGAAGACGGCCGCCTTTTGGTTGCTGTCCTTTGCGCTACCGGCGAAACCGGATACGGCGCTAAAGGCGATATTTCTTTAACCCTTGAGTTTAAGATACTTAAAACCGGTGTTGACACCGCTATTGACGTTAAGAACAGCTATCTTACCGAAGACGGCTCTTTGGAAATGATCTACGGTGCAAACACTTCGCTTAACGTTAGCATTTCCGAAAGCGGCGAGGTTAGCGGCGAGGTGAGCGAGGATGAAATTTCTCTTCCCGACGAAGAATCGGAAGTATCCGAGGAGTCTGAAGAAGTTTCCGTACCTGCAGACGCGAGCACACCCGATGAGGAAGAAAGCAAGACCGTGGCAGACGCATCCGAGGATAATTCGGCAAGCGATATCGGCAAAGCGGAAAAGAACAACGGATGGGTTGTTTGGGTAGTTATTACCGTTGCTGTAGCGGCTGTTGCAGTTGTAGTTGTAGTTGTTCTTAAGAAAAAAGCAAAGTAATTAAAGTTCTATAAAAAAATGACTGACCGTGAGTATAATGCTCACGGTCAGTTTTTTGTTTATTATTCAACGTTAACGATAACGGTGCAGGGCTCGGAATTACACAGACCTTCACTGTAAGTATATGAGAAGGTAACGGTGCCTGTAAAGCCCTCTGCGGGATAATAGGTATAAGAGCCGTCCGAAGAGATGGAAACCGTGCCGAACTCAGGCGAAGTCTCAAGCGCAAATACCATATATCCGGGGGCATTTTCCATGATAACACCTGAAACGGGCGTATCCTTGGTTACTGTTACGGTTATATCTTCCAGCGTTTCGGGATAAGGTTGAAGGGTGCCTTTGATAAACTGATATGTATAATCATATATCTTACGGATACTTTCCTCCTTGGATACAGCCGCATCGTAATATGCGGTAACATCCTGATAGTACATATGCACGCAATCCTTCATATATCCGTAGATATATCCGCCGGAAAGATATTCCATATACTTGCGGTAAAGAATATCGCTGGTAAAGCTCTTACCCGAAATCTCTATCTCAATACCCATACCGTAAAGCTGGGTAAGATATGCCGCCTGCTCGATACGGGAAGCGGGCACCTCTTCCTTAAACACATAGTTGGGCTGCATACACGCAACGTCAAAGCCAAAATCTTCCCAAGAGGAGAAGCCTATTGCGGTGTAATAAGGAATCCAGAAGAAATCATAGCCTCTTTCGTGAACTATTTTGGAAGTCTCAGTTACTATATAAGGTGCGTTATCGGTGGGATATATAGATTCGTCATACCAATAATAGCCAACGAATTCAATATTTTCGAATGTGTATTCAGAAAGTTTTTTCTCAAATTCCTCCATATACCACTCAAGAGCGCGGATGCGGTTTTCATCGGTGGTAAGACCGTCAACCTTTCCGTCTCCGTCTATATCACCGAAATCGGTACGCTCGGAGTTGGGATAATAAAGGGTTACGGTAAAGCCGTATTTGAAATCATCGTCAAGCTTAAGGGCATCCTTAACAATTCCCGCCGCTTCCTCCAAAGCCAAAATATTTTCGTTTTGGGTAAAGAGATCGGTTATGGTCCACTGCCAGTCACTTGCCTTGGAATCGGACCAACCGGAAAGACCGGAAGGGAATCCGCCGCTGAGCAGGAACAAGAAGCTATCGAACATAGTATCCTTTATGTTGCCGTTCTCATCCACATACGCCAAATAAGGGATAAGAGTATCAACGGTATAGCCGTCGAATTTAGGGCTGTGGTAAAGGAGAACCAAATCCTGTACGCCGTTAAGCACATCCTCTCTGGGTGCCTGATTACCCTTGGAGAACATATTACGCTCTTTAAGTCCGCTTGAAGCCAGCGCGGTAACGCCGGAAACCGAGGTAGTACCGAATACCTCCAATTCCCCTATACCGCACCAAGTTGAAATATCCATAGAGAAGCAGACATATCTTGCACGTACGGGAGAGGAAAGCGAAAACTCGGCATCTGCAAGACAATTATCGCTTGTTGTGTTTACGGGCATAACTCCTGCGGTATACCATCTGTTTCCGTCCATTGAAAGCAAAACTGTAACGGTAGCGGGAGCCAGCACAGCCCAATCTGGAAGATGGGTAAACTGCGCGGTAAACTTCTGTACAGCGCTCGTTGCGCCTAGATCATAAAAGATTTCACGGGATGCACCCTGATTAAATTTGAAGAACTGACCGTTGTGTATAGAATTGCTGGTAGCCTTCTTGCCGTTGGTCATTAAGGTGGAAGTTACGGGGGTGTTGTTATACTCTACTTTAACTTCATCGGGAATATCCGAAGGGCAGTTTATCTGCTGGGTAAGACCCAGAATAAGGTTTTTGGTTTCGGTAGAAGGATTGGGCCAGGATTTTTCCGTGCTGTCAAAAACAAGAGGCGGGTAAAGTCCGTTCTGCTGTTCCACGCCTGTGTTCGCGTAAACAAAAACTTCCTCTACCAGATACATTTTCGTATCTGTCGCTTCAAAAGTAACGCGGACATATCTGCCCGATGCGCACTTTTCAAGTATAAGGGGAAAATCGTAAACGCTCTGTCCGGTAGCGATACCGTAAACTCTGCCGATATCGGTAAACTCTTTGTTATCGTCGCTTACTGCATACGTAACTGCCGCAGGCATATAGGTGCCGATATTCATATTGGAATAGCACTGAACACGAAGTTGGCTGATATCATCACGTTTTTTACCCAAATCCAGCGTAATGGTTATAGCCTCTTCGCCTTCATAGCCTGCCCAAATACCGCTTTCAAAATATCCGGTAGCATTTCCGTCGGTAAGACGCTTGCCGTCATCGGGGAAATCGGACAGCGCTTTTTGGGAAACAGTATATTTTGCACCCTTGCTTATAAGTTCGAGAGCAAGAGATTTATCCGCAGTCTTCCCGCCTTCAAAGTTTACGGTGCCCAGAGCATCGTAAGTAGTCTTTATCTGTTCAAGAAAAGCTTCGTCCAAAACGCCTACAGATTCATCGTCGGCAATAACCATAAGCTCATCAACAAACACCCAAGCGGCATTTTTGGATATTGCAAACTTTACGTAGCGTGCGGTAATATAGTATTCAGAAACAATGGATACTTCGTCGCGTCCCTCTTCTGTAAATTCGGGAACAAAGCATATACCGGCTTCGGTAAACTTGCTGCCGTCTACTGAAGTAAGTATCTTTACAGAACCCGGAGGTAATATACCTGCTGTGTTGGTTGACAGATAACTGCAACGGAATTCATATATATTGTCATATACCTGCCCCAGATCTATGGTAACATTTACGACGCTATCGGTATAACCGGAATATTTTGCGTCGGTATAATCACCGGTGTTATCGGCGGCAAACTGTCCGTCGGTAAGCTCGGTTTCATAAGAATCAGGGTACGCATCGCCGGGTTTGGATTGATTTTCGTATCTCATACCCGTGCTGATAACAGCCGCGAACCGAGGATTTTCTACCGGAACGCGGTTATCGGGTTCCTTAGAAACTTCAGATGAAGTATCCTTGGACGTATCGTTAACGTTTTCCGAAACTGTGCCGGAAATATCCGATACCTCGCCGTTTTCCGGTTTACAACCGACTACGAGTGCAAAAAGCATGACGCACACAAGCAGAAATGCTATTTTTTTCATTGTTTTACCTCCAAATACTTAGGGCAGCAAACCCTTAAATAACTACACATATTTTAACATTTGATATCAAATGTGTCAAGAGAAACACTCGTATCAAATTAAATATATTGACATTGTTCCCCTTGTGTAGTATAATATATTTACAGACAACCAATGACAAAGGAGTGATGTTATGTCTGTTTTTATATGGATAGCACTGTTTGTTGTGCTGATCATCATTGAAGCGTTTACGGCACAGCTCACGACCATTTGGTTTGCGGCAGGCGCCGTGGTCGCAGCAATCGCATCTTTTTTGAATGCGCCTGAATGGCTTGAATGGACGTTGTTTTTTTCAGTTTCCTTTATTCTTCTTTTGTTTACAAGAAAGATAGCGATAAAACTACTGAAAACTTCACCAAAACCCACTAATGCGGACAGAGCTCTCGGTCAGAACGGAATAGTTACTGAAGAAATTGTTAATCTTAATGCAAAAGGCTCTGTTAGTCTTAACGGCACGCTTTGGACCGCACGCAGCCTAAACGGTGAAACAATCTCCGCAGGAGAAACCGTGAAGGTAATACGCATAGAGGGTGTCAAACTTATTGTTGAAAAAACAAATTCTTAGGAGGAACGTTATGGAACATTTACCTTACATCATCATCGGTGTCGTTGTATTTTTGGCGGCGGTTGTTATTGCAAACATTAAAATAGTCCCGCAGTCACAAGCATATGTAATTCAGCGTTTGGGCGTTTATCATACAACGTGGCAAACCGGTATTCACTTCAAAATTCCCTTTTTTGAAAAAATAGCAAAAATCGTGTCTCTTAAGGAGCAGGTTGTTGATTTTGCACCGCAGCCGGTTATTACCAAGGATAACGTTACAATGCAAATTGACACGGTTGTGTTTTATGCAATCACTGATCCAAAGCTTTTTACTTACGGTGTTGAAAAACCCGTAAGCGCAATTGAAAATCTTACCGCAACAACACTTCGTAATATTATAGGTGAATTGGAGTTAGACCACACCCTAACTTCCAGAGATACCATTAATTCAAAAATAAGAGTTATTCTTGACGAAGCCACCGACCCTTGGGGTATTAAAGTAAACCGCGTGGAATTAAAGAATATTATCCCTCCGCACGAGATTCAGGACGCTATGGAAAAGCAGATGAAAGCGGAACGCCAAAGACGTGAATCCATACTTCGTGCGGAAGGTGAAAAGGCAAGTAAGATTCTCGTGGCAGAAGGTCAGAAAGAAAGCCAGATACTTGCCGCACAAGGCGAAAAAGAAGCAGCTATACTTCGTGCCGAAGCGGTAAAGGAAGCCAAAATACGGGAAGCCGAAGGTGAGGCGGAGGTTATTTGTATCGTTCAAAAAGCAAAAGCGGAATCTATCGTTCTTATTAACGACGCTAATCCCGGAGACGGATACCTTACTATCCAGAAGCTTGATGCATTCGCTAAAGCTGCGGAAGGAAACGCAACAAAAATCATTATCCCTTCCGAAATTCAGGGCGTTGCAGGTCTTGCAAAATCTGTTGTAGAAACCGCAAAAGATTAACCATACCCATTTTTTACCGGAGGCGCATGCCTCCGGTCTTTTCATTGTTAATATTCTTCGTTAGTGTTTTTATCGGTAAAAACCACAATAACCACAAAGGCGTTATTATATGACGGTAAATCTTGACAAAACATGTCCCTTGTGATATAGTTAAACAAATTGGAGGTAACTCAGATATGAACATTTATGAAGAACTGCGGGCAAGAGGACTTATTGCCCAGGTAACAGATGAAAAAGAAATACGCGAGCTGGTTAACAGCGGCGGCGCGAGATTTTATATAGGCTTTGACCCTACCGCGGATTCTCTCCATGTAGGTCACTTTATGGCGCTTTGCCTTATGAAGCGTCTGCAGATGGCAGGCAACAAGCCCGTCGTGCTCCTTGGCGGCGGCACCGGTTTTGTTGGTGATCCTTCCGGCAGAACCGATATGCGCCAGATGATGTCACCCGAAACTATAAAAAGCAACTGCGATAAGTTTTTGAAGCAGATCGGCAGATTTATCGAATTCGGCGAGGACAAGGCCATAGTTGTAAATAACGCTGACTGGCTGCTCAGCCTTAACTATATCGAACTGCTCCGTGACGTAGGCGCGTGCTTCTCTGTAAACAACATGCTTCGCGCAGAATGCTACAAGCAGAGAATGGAAAAGGGGCTCAGCTTCTTTGAATTCAACTATATGATAATGCAGGCCTATGACTTCTATTATCTCAACGAGCATTACGGCTGCAATATGCAGTTCGGCGGCGACGATCAGTGGAGCAATATGCTGGCAGGTACCGAGCTTATTCGTAAAAAGACAGGCAAAGACGCTTACGCAATGACCATTACCCTGCTCCTCAACAGCGAGGGCAAGAAAATGGGCAAGACTGCAAAGGGCGCAGTTTGGCTTGACCCCGCGAAGACCACTCCCTTTGATTTCTACCAGTACTGGCGCAACGTGGACGACGCAGACGTTATGAAGTGTATCCGTATGCTCACCTTTATCCCCGTTGAGGAAATTGAAGAAATGGATAAATGGGCAGACAACCGCATTAACGAAAAGAAGGAAGTTCTGGCATACAGCCTTACCGAGCTGGTTCACGGCAAGGAAGAAGCTGACAAGGCAAAGGCAACGGCTGCTGCGCTGTTCTCCGGCGAGGGCGACGATTCCAATATGCCCACCACCACGCTTACCGCAGACCAGATCGGCGAAGACGGTATCGGTATAATTGATCTGCTTATGGCTTGCAAGCTGGCACCCAGCAGAGGCGAAGCAAGACGCCTTATTGAGCAAGGCGGTATCTCCGTTAACGGCGAAAAGGTTCCTTCCGTAAACCACAAGGTTTCTGCAGAGCTGTTGGCTGAAAGCGTAAAAATTAAAAAGGGTAAAAAAGTATTCCACAAGGTGACTTTGTAATATCCGTTTTTGCATAGAATCGACAGACAATACACCAAAGGCACTGCAAAGTATATGCAGTGCCTTACTTTTTGAGGAAAACATATATGAACCGCGAAATTATCCACCTTCCCAAGGAATCTTGGAAAGGAACTCCAATAATGATCAAATACACTACGGAAGAATATTACGATCTTGAAACGACCGTTGACAGTAATAGTTTTAACATCATGATGGTAAAAAAGAAGTTCGAATCTCCCGTAACGCATTCACCTGAAGAATACGATTTTCCCGATAGTTTATATCAAGACCATTGGGAAAAGGCTGAAGCCTACGGTATTGTATGCGAAAAAGAAGGTAAAAAGGAGCTTCTGGCTTGTATTGAGCTTTGTCCCGAGGAATGGAGCAACCGTCTTATGGTAACAGAGCTTTGGGTCGCAGATGAGCTTCACAGACAAGGTATAGGAACAAGACTGATGAACTTTGCCAAAGAGCAGGCAAAACTACAAGGTCGTCGTGCCATTATACTTGAAACCCAATCCTGCAATGTGCGAGCCATAGCATTTTATCTTAGTCAGGGCTTTGAGCTAATAGGATATGATTCCTGCTGTTACACCAATCTTGACGTAGAAAGACATGAAATACGCTTTGATTTCGGATATTTTTTAGACAAGCGCCCCGGCAGATGGTAAGCACACAATAAATAAGATAAAAAGCCAAGCTACATTACAGCTTGGCTTTTACTTATATTATGATTATTGCTTATTCTTGATTATAGCATAGATTATCAAGCCGATAGAGATTGCGATTGCCGCAACAAGAGGAACAAGGTGTGCGACGGAAAGAAAGCCGGTAAGTTTCTCGCCCTGCTGTTCCGAGGTATCGGAAATATCGCTTATATCCTCGGAGGGCTCTTCGGAGGATTCTTCTACGGGAATTCTATCGGAAAGACGCTGCTCAAGCAGTTTTTCAAGAAGTCCCTCGGTAGCGAAAGCGTCGTTCCATATACCGTGGCCTGCACCGGGATACTCAACGTATTCAACCTTGGTTCCGCCTGCTTCCTTGATAGCATTAACAACGTCACGGGAGCCGGAAACGGGAACCGCATCATCCTTGTCGCCGTGGAAAACAAACAGAGGAACGTCTACAAGGTTTTGTGCCTGTGAAAGGTCGCCGCCGCCGCAAACGGGTATACCTGCGGCAAAAACATCGTTATGACGCATCATAACGTCCCACACAGCAAAGCCGCCCATGGAAATACCGGAAGCGTAGATACGGTCGGAATCTACGGAATATTCTTCCTGAAGCTGTGCAAGAAGCTCCATAACCGCCTGAAGTTCATCGGATTCGGGCACTGCGTCTATAGAATAAGCGCCGTTTGCCCAAGGAGTGTCTACCCACTGGTTGTTAACCGGACACTGGGGCGCAACTATGATAACTTCGGGAAGATTGTCGGCAAGATACTGAACGCAGTGGAAAAACTGCAGTTCGTTATCGTTACCTCTCTCCCCTGCTCCGTGGAAGAAAAAGAGGAGGGGATATTTATTTGCCGCATCGTAGTTTTCGGGAAGAATAAGACGGTACGGAAGCGTGGTGGTATCGTTGGTATAAACACACTTTTCGGCAGTTTCTTTAATATTACCTGCCGCAGAAACGGTGAGCGGTAACGTTAATAAAAGCATACACAAAATTACAGCCGCTATTTTACGCATGGCGTTCTCCTTTTATCTGTTATTAATTCTGAGTCCTGCGCGTCGGATATGGTCAATCTCGCCCAGACGCTTAAGCACGGGACGGGTAAAGCCTGTATCCGAATTGCGGAACACAAAGGTGGTAACACTGCTGGTATTAAGGGAAATACCGGGATACATTAATCCGGGCGCGGTGTTGAGCAGATGGGCTATCCATGCGCAGCCAAAGCCGCCGTGGCAGAACACCGCAATACTATCTTCGTTATGGTTTGTAATGCGGTAAAAAGCGCCCTCTCTGGAATAGCCGCATGAAGCCAAAAACTCATCGGAGTTTTTGATCATATTCTCAACTGTTACCATACGGTTTTCTTCGTAATGGTCCTTAAAATCATAGACGCCCTTCTGGAGAGAAAAGCTATAAGAACAGTTGCTTTCCAGAGTGAAACGGTGAGATTCCATATAATCCATGCTCTCCGCAGTCCAAGGAAGAATAGTAGGCTCAAGTCCCTTTTCCTTGCAAGTAGGCGCGGCGGTATCCAACGCTCTGCCCAGAGGCGAAGAGTATATACGGTCAATATGAACGTCCTTCAGCCAGTCGGCAAGAGCGTTAGCCTCCTGCCATCCGAATTCGGTAATGGTATTATTGGCGTAATCCGGGTCCGCATGGCGGATAATATAAAGTGTCATTTTGATTCATCCTTTTTCATTTCCGCAAGACCTTTTCTGAACGCCGCCAGAGTCTCGGGAAGATTCTCATCAAGCTTGAGGTAGTTGGTGATAACGCTCGCTCCGTCAACGGTTGCATAGTCATTGGCAGAGAACCATATTGCCACCTTGATACGTTTGCAGAAATCCTCGTCCTTTTCAAAGTTTTCAAACATGCCTTCTATCCATTTTGCCTGAAGTGACTGGTTTCTGCCAAGCTCTGTCTTAACGTAGCCGCCTATGCCCCAATCATAATAGTATTCACCGCCGGCACCGCAGGCAAATTCACCTATACACCAAGGGAAATTATCGAAATAAGGCATGCTCTGATTATAAACCGTGGTATACATTTCCTTGAAGGAAGGAACTGTCTTGCCGTTGTTCATCTCATAATTGGTAATACCGTACATCTGTACGCAGGCGATATCGGGTATATAGCAAAGGAAATCGCCCCAGTTGGAATAAGGACAGCTTGTGGCAATAGGGTTGAATATCCAGATACAGTTATCCACGCCCTCTTCCTGGAAAATATTATACATACGCTCCCAGCACATCTGGAAAATATCGGGATCCGCAAGAGTAAGCATACCGCAGTAATCGGTCCAGTCGGTATTCATCTCGTTGCACAGACGGAAGAGCACGGGCTTACCGTATTCCTTTATATCCTGTGCCAGTTCACGGAACTTTCTGTCCATCTTGCCGCGGATAATATCGTACATGGGGGTATATGCGGACGCGGCGTTGTTGGTATATGTCCACTGATAAGTCAGCATAAGCACGGGCTTGCCGTTAAATCCATTACCGCCTGCAAATTCTTCGGCGCGGGGTTTTATACTTTCCTCAAAGGTGGATTCACTGTCGTACCAACCCATATGGAGATATGTCATATAAACTTCCATATCGTGGTCAAGCGCTTCCTCGCCCCACAGCCAGTTGGTATATTCAGAATCGTTACCCTGCTGGAATGCGCCCCAATCAACGTGATCCTGACTCTGAAGTTTTTCAAAATACGCCTTGGTTTCTGCGTTCCAGGTTTCGGGAATCTTAAGCTCGTATGCGCCTTGGGCGTTAACGGGAGTACCTATTCTTTCAATCTCGCAGAAGGTGGAAAGCATCTTATCAAATTCATCATGCATCTGCTCGGCAGATTTGAAAACGAACAGGAAGAAGTATTCATACGAATCCGTGGGACGGACAATAGCAATATTATAATAAGGCATTTCAATATCCAACGCCAAGTTAATGGTTATACTGTGAACGGAAACGGTATATCCGGATATCATATCGGTGGAATCGCTGATAAGGGGTCTGGTGCGGCGAAGATTGTTTTCCGCAAGAAATTTAATATCACCAAACTGCTCGGTAAGCCATTCTCCGGTATAAAGCTCAAAACCGTCTTTGTGGTCACCGTAAGGGTTTTGGTCCTCGTATGTAACGGTAAGACGGTAATCATCGGTAAAATACTGAGAACGGCGTGCGCCCAGCTTAAAATCCGCCTGCGCCTTGCCGCCGGGAAGAGTAATACAATAACCCTCGGGCAGATTCACGGCACGGGTATAACCGTCGCCGCCGAAAAGATAGCGGATATCCTCACCCTCTGCCTTATTCACAGAGCCGAGAGATACGCCGTTTGCAAAAACGTTAAAAGAATATACCTTATCCGCCGTATCAATTCCCGAAGCGGAATCAGCATAAGAATCGCTCCAAAAGGAAGCAGCGTTGGAATCGGTAACCAAAACTTCACTCTCCTCAACATTTGATACTTGGTCAGACACTACTCCGGACTCTTCCTCCGGTGTGCAAGCACATACTGCAGGCAATATCATAAGCACCAGCAGTATCATTGCAAAAACTCTTTTCATAAAATACCTCCGTTAACAGTTGTAAGTAGGTTTAATACGTAAAACATAATAACATATATTGTCAGAATTGTCAATTTGAACTTGTATTAATAAACAGTTTATGGTATACTTTTTTCAAAATAAACGCGAGGTGTTAAATATGGCTGAAGTTCTTGTTCACGAACATATAATTCCCGTAAAGGGCGTAAAAAAGAAGATAATCTATCATTTCAGTGATTCACATCTGACAGAATACGACGAACTTTCCGACCAAGAGGAAACCGAGAAAGCGCAAAAACAGACTGCCGCTTGGGAAAACGTCCGTTCCGGCTTTGCCTCCGCGTACGGTGAGCCTTACGGTGAAGGACAAAAGGCAAGCGGAAAAGAGCATTTTGAAAATCTGATAAACACTGCCGCTGACGGAGATGCGTTGGTTATTGCAGGCGACACGCTGGACTACATGAGCGGTGCCAACCTTCGATTGGCGGAAAAAGAATTCGGGAAAATAAAATGCCCCTTTATTGCGGTGTGCGGTAACCACGAAAAGGCAAAGGAGCTCCCTGACGAAGGCTTGGTTTCCGGTATGAAAAAGCCTGTTCAGGTAATTGAGCTTGATGATATTATAATTATCGGCTTTGATAACTCAAAGCGTATTATTACCCGCGAGCAGATAGACGCACTTAATACGGCGTACGGCAGTGGAAAAGCTGTTATCGTAGCCTTCCATATTCCGATAATGACCGAGGACAACGAGCAAGCCCTTCGCAAAGCGGGAGAATATTTCCAGCTTAATTACGACGGTTGTCCCAAAGAAAACCTTGAGTTCATTGATATTATTAAAGCTCACGCTCGGCAGACTGCCGCAGTACTTGCGGGACATTTGCATTTTACCAACATAACCGAGATAACCGCCGGAGTTACCCAATACGTTTCCACCCAGGGAATTACGGGAAATATAAACAGATACGTTATAGGAGAATGAGAAATGACATATACAGAGCTTTGCAGTAAATTTAATTTTGAGATGCCCGCATACGCTAAGGATTATTACGATGATTTTATGGCGGAATATGACAGAAATGTCCCCGTATTATCTGCGGAAAACGCCGCTTTTGTAGCAGACAGCACTTCCCTGCCCGATGACGGTAAAAATGAGCTTATACGCTGTGCGGAAATTATTAACAATGATGACAACGCTCATTTGTGCGCATCCTTTTTAGCGTGTCTTACAGTTTACAAGCGCGTACCGTGGGTAAACTATATTTACCAAGACGATCTGTTCACCGTAGAAGGGCTCCACCCCGAACAGGTGGGCTGGGTGCTGGTTGCAACCCAGATGGCAAACACACTTATAAACAAAAAGCCGCCCAAGGATCTTAACGAAGAAAACGTTAATTCTTTCCGCGGATATTCAAAGGCGTGCTATAACCAGAACGGATATTGGGGAATACTTGAATGGCATTGGAACATGCTGGGCGCAGGCGGATGTATGTTTATGTTCGGCATACTTAAGTTCGTTCCCGGTGAGTTCACCTCAGATTTCCCTGTTATTACCGATGGAAGCAGATACGTTTCTCTTGTGGGCGGTGAGTATTTTATCGGAAAAGAGGGCGAGCTTGTAGACTGCGAGGAAAAATCCGTGGGCAAAACAAGCTTTTATGAGGACGATGAAAAATACGTTGCAAACGTAGTTTCCGCTCAAGGCGTTGTTGAAGCAAAAACCACCGAGTTTTCCAAAAAGGTGTGGAAGGATTACCTCCGCGGCGGCACCCCAACCATCGAGATACACATACCCTCCAAGATACAATACGTACCAGAGACAATAAAAGATGCATACAAAAAAGCAGTTGAGTTTTTCAAGGATTTTTACCCCAATCACGAAACAAAGGCAATTTCGGGATATTCTTGGATATTCTCTCCCCAGCTTGAAAAAGTACTTCCCGCAACCAGTAATATTCTTGCTGTAAACCGCAGTATGCACCTGCTTCCCACCACCGGATCCTTCGGCGCAGACTGCCGTTTTATAAGAGAAGGCTCGTCTCTCCACAAGAATATGGTTGTTGAGTGCGAAAAGGGCACCGAGTTCCATTATGCAGTAATGTACACCGCCGTTGATGAGATCGATACTTTCGGTACACCGATTGAGTAAAAAACATAGCATTGCAAATCACCGATTTTGAAGTTTTATTTTTGGATATGAGGAGACTTGACCCCCGTATTTATAATTTATAAAACTGTACGGAGGTTTTTTCAAAAATAAATCTTTAAGGTTGACGAATTTAATTGAAATATGGCATAATATGTAAAACTATATTTGAGGAGAGCTGTTATGAAAAAAACGATTTCTGTGATTCTTGCCGTTTTACTTGCTTTTTCCTTAAACACCGTTGCTTTTGCGGCGCCGGGTTCTGCAAACGGTCTTGGCGAAACACAGCAAAACATTGATGTTAACGCGACATACTCCGC
>JAZSIT010000070.1:0-17574 GCA_045533895.1 Eubacteriales bacterium | reverse complement strand
CTTGCAGTGCATGGGATCCTTGGCGCGCATCTCGAGGATGAAGTTCAGCTTCTCGTCGGTGACAACGCCATCGGGATCGTGGATGTAGCCATCGGGACCTGCGAAGTAGGTAACAGCAGCGCCCAGCTGAGCAGCCTTCTTCATGATGCCCCAGCCCACGTTGCCGTAACCGGAAACAGCGATGCGCTTGCCTTCCATGGTCTCGCCGAAGTGCTTCAGAACTTCAACAGCATAGTAGACAGCACCGTAACCGGTAGCCTCGGGACGGATCAGAGAACCGCCGTAGCTGAAGCCCTTACCGGTCAGAACGCCATTCTCCCAGACAGCCTTGATGCGCTTGTACTGGCCGTACAGGTAGCCGATCTCACGGCCGCCGACACCGATGTCACCGGCGGGAACGTCCACGTCGGGACCAATGTGACGCCACAGCTCGGTCATGAAGGCCTGGCAGAAACGCATGACTTCGGCATCGGACTTGCCGATGGGGGAGAAGTCAGAGCCGCCCTTGCCGCCGCCCAGAGGCAGGCTGGTCAGGCTGTTCTTGAAGGTCTGCTCAAAGCCCAGGAACTTCATGGTGTCCAGGGTAACGTCGCTGGCGAAACGCAGGCCGCCCTTGTAGGGACCGATGGCGCTGTTGAACTGAACACGGAAGCCGCGGTTGACGTGAGGCATACCGTTGTCGTCAGCCCAGGTGACGCGGAACTGGATCATACGATCGGGCTCGCACATTCTCTCCAGAACGCCGTACTTCTCATACAGCTCGGCATTCTTCTCAACGATGGGCTCCAGAGACTCGAAAACTTCTTCGACGGTCTGCAGGAACAGCTTCTCGTGGGGATTGCGGGCCTTAACTTCGTCATAAACTCTCTGCATGTACTGATGCATGTGGATGACCTCCCAACAAAATAATGTACATTTTTGTTTGTTTCGGGCGAATTTACACCCTATTACAAGAATATCTTACGCCCGACAGCCCTAAAAGTCAAGAACTTCCACCGGTAAAAACCCATGAGAAAAAGATTTTTTGTTTGCTTTTTTCCCACGAAATGAACAAATAGCCCTTTTGCTGAAAGATTTTTCGTTTCATCGCTTTATTTTATTAAACTTTCCCTTGCATTTCTCCCGCCCAGGGCTTAAAATAAAGCGGTATTCATTTCATTGTTAAAGGAGTTGAGTGTATCATGGCAACCGACAAGCTGATCCTGCCGAAGGGCTATGCCCCCCGTCTGAGCGTCCGGGAGACCCAAAAAGGAATCAAGGTGATCAAGGATAATTTCCAGCGGTATCTGGCCGTGGCCCTCAACCTGGAAAGAGTCTCCGCCCCCCTGTTCGTCACCCTCAAGAGCGGCTTCAACGATAATCTGAGCGGCGTGGAGCGCCCGGTGCAGTTCGACCTGCTGGATATGCCCGACGATGAGGTGCAGGTGGTCCAGTCGCTGGCAAAGTGGAAGCGCTGGGCCCTGGGAGAATACGGCTTTGAGCCCGGTCGGGGATTGTATACCGACATGAACGCCATCCGCCGGGACGAGGAGCTGGACAACCTCCACTCGGTCTATGTGGACCAGTGGGACTGGGAAAAGGTCATCACCAAGGAGCAGCGCACCGAGGAATACCTGATGCAGACCGTTCGTGACATTTACGGCGCCCTCAAGCAGACCGCCCGCACCGCCTGCTACGAGTTCCCCAGCGTGGACTTCCCCCTGGCCGACGATATTTTCTTCGTCACCGCCCAGGAGCTGGATGTGATTTGAAGGACGCTATTGAAAAATTACAGCTTAACGACGCATCCTTTGTATTTGAGCCGGAAACTTCCATAGCGCTGGGATTCGGATTCAGATGCGGATTTCTCGGTCTGCTTCACATGGATGTTATCGAGGAAAGACTTGAAAGAGAGTTTAATCTTGACCTTATTACCACAGCACCCAGCGTTATTTATGAAATTACCCTTAAAAACGGACAAGTTGTAAATATAGATAACCCCACAAACTACCCTGCTCCGGAGGAAATTGAATCTACAAGAGAGCCTATCGTAAAGGCTTCCATTATAACTCCGCCGGAATACGTGGGCGCGGTTATGGAATTGTGTCAGGACAGACGCGGCACTTTTATTGATATGAAATATATCCATACCGACCGTGCAGAATTACACTACGATATGCCTCTTAACGAGATTGTTTACGATTTCTTTGATTCACTTAAATCCCGCACAAGAGGATACGCTTCTTTGGATTACGAGCCTAACGGATATCAGCAATCCAAGCTGGTCAAATTGGATATACTGCTCAACGGCGACGTTATTGATGCCCTTTCTTTTATCGTTCACGCGGACAAGGCTTATGCGAGAGCGAGAAAGATTTGCGAAAAGTTAAAGGACCATATTCCCCGTCAGCTTTTCGAGATACCCGTGCAGGCGGCTATCGGCGGAAAGATTATTGCAAGAGAAACTGTAAAAGCAATGCGCAAAGACGTACTTGCAAAATGCTACGGCGGCGATATTACCAGAAAGAAAAAGCTGCTTGAAAAGCAGAAGGAAGGCAAAAAGCGTATGCGTACCTTCGGTACTGTTGAAGTACCTCAGGAGGCGTTTATGGCAGTGCTTAAATTGGACGATGAGTAGTATATACGTTCACGTTCCCTTTTGCCTGCACAAGTGCCCATACTGCGCCTTTGAATCGGTTGACAGGTTTAATGATGACGCACTTAATTTCGAGTACGAGCGTATAAAAATCGATATGATGTATGCCGCCAGACTGCGTCCCAAGGCAGAAACGGTATATTTCGGCGGAGGAACACCTCCCGTAATCGGCATAAGCCGTCTTACAGGGCTGATACGGTATGCATACGAAATGTTTGAGATACCGTCGGGCGCAGAGGTAACCTGTGAAGTAAACCCAAAAACCGTTAACTACGAGTTTTTATGCCGTATGAAGGAGGCGGGCTTTAACCGTCTTTCTATAGGAGTGCAATCGCTTAATAACGATATGCTTAGGACATTGGGGCGTATACACGATGCCGACGATGCCGTAAGATGCGTTAGTGACGGAAGAAAAGCGGGGTTTGACAATATTTCCTGCGACCTGATGTTTGCACTCCCCGGGCAGACTATACAAATGGTGGAAGAGGACGTGCGAAGAATGCTGGAATTACGTCCCGACCATATTTCCCTCTACCCCCTTTCCATCGAGCACGGCACCTTCTTTTATGTGAGAAAGGTTGAAAAACCCGACGAAAACACGGAATATGCCATGTACAAGCTTATTTGCCGTATGCTGAAGGAGGCAGGATATATTCACTATGAAATATCAAATTACTGCCTGCCCGGAAAGGAATCCCGCCACAACGTAAATTATTGGCGCGGCGGTGAGTACATTGGCTGCGGGCACGGAAGCCACAGTTACGCGGCAGGATATCGCTTTAACTACACGGGATATATGGAGCAGATAACCCCTGAGGAAAAAGAAACCGAGCGTATAATGCTGGGTCTGCGTATGGCGCAGGGTGTTTCGGTAAGTCCCGAGCAGGCAGAAAAGGTAAAAAAATACATATCGCTCGGATATGCGGAATATGATAACGGTATACTAAGACTTACCGAGGACGGATTCTGGATATCCAATGCGATTATAGGTGATTTGCTGAGTTAAACAGCAATATATACAAATGACAATGCCTGTTTTTGTATAAGCTGCAATATAAAGTTGCAACAAAGTTGAGATGAAATTTGATAAAAACGGTGCTATAATGGTTTACGTGATAAGGAACTCTAACCTGCACCGTCAATGGACGGAGAAGCAAATGAAGAAACTTATAAATATGCTGTTTTATACCGAAAAAGGCAAGTACCTTATAGTAGGTGCGCTTACCACGGTGGTATCCTTTATAGCCTTCTGGATAGCATTTTATCCGTTGAAGCTGAATGACACGGTATCTACTATTATAAAAAACATAGCGGGAATTGCCTTTGCATATATTCCCAACAGAATATGGGTATTTGACAGCAAAAACAAGACCGCATCTGCGGTAACCAAGGAAAGCATACTGTTTTTTGTTACACGAATAGCCGTAATGCTTTTGGATATGGTATTTATGCTGTTTCTTCCCGCCTTGCTCTCCTTCCTGCCCTTCTCTTCGATGATAGCAACCGTAATATCATCGGTGCTGTGCCTTATAATAAATTATGTCGCAAGCAAGATCTATATTTTCACCAGCAAGGAGAAAAAATGACTTTACAGAGTCAACCAAAACCGAACAATCGCAAACCGCCCTACAAGGCGGTTTTTTCATGCCCTGAAGAGTGTGCGGAAAAGATAAACAGTTATTTTTGCGAACATCTGCCTGCTCACACAGATGAGGTGGCGGATGTAGAGGCGTTGGCTGATTATCTCCACTGCACCAGAACCGACATTTTTGAAATGATGTCAGATAAAAAATACTCGCTTGCAGTTACGCAGGCAATGAACAGAATAGCCTTTATTAAAAAACAGCTTGCTTTTAAGGGGAAGATCCCGGCGGCTGTTTTTGCATTTGATATGAAAAACAACCATTCATACAAGGACAAGCCGGAAAGCAGCGACAATCCGGAAAAGAGCACGGTAATACTTAAAGGAGAAGCAGGAAAATGGGGCGACTGACGGTAAAGCTTTGCCCCAACAAAAAGCAGGAGGAGTTTTTTGTTTCACAACACAGATACGTAGCCTACGGCGGTGCCAGAGGCGGAGGAAAAAGCTGGGCGATGCGTACCAAGTTCGTATTGCTGGCGCTAAAGCATCCGGGAATACAGATACTTCTTTTACGCCGCACTTTGGGGGAACTGCGGGATAATCATATAGTTCCTCTGCAAAAGCTGCTTGCCGATACGGCAATCTACAGCGAAACCAAAAAGGAGTTTTTGTTCCCAAACGGTTCCAGAATCAAATTGGGATACTGTGACGGAGAGCAGGATGTGCTTCAGTACCAAGGTCAGGCTTATGAGGTTATCGGAATGGAGGAAGCCACTCACTTCACCTATTTCCAATTCCAATGTCTTACCGAATGCAACAGAATATCGGGTAATATGAAAACTCGGTTCAGACCGAGAATGTATTTTACCTGCAACCCCGGCGGTGTGGGACACGACTGGGTAAAGCGTCTGTTTATCGACAAGCTGTACCGAGACGGAGAAAACCCCGATGATTACAAATTCATTCAGAGTTTGGTCTTCGATAACAAGTATCTTACCGAAAACGACCCAGATTACATTGCGGCGCTGGCGGCATTACCCGAGGCGAGAAAGCGGGCAATGCTTTACGGCGATTGGAACGCTTTTGAAGGTGCGTTTTTTCCCGAGTTTGACCCGAGGATACATGTTGTGCATAACCCCGTCATACCCAAAAACGCCGTATTGTTCCGTGCGTTGGATTACGGTCTTGATATGACCTCCTGCTTGTGGTGTGCGGCAGACGGAAAAGGTAATATTATCGTATACCGTGAATTCAATCAATCGGGGCTTATACTTTCGGAGGCGGCGAAAAAAATTATCGCTTTGACACCGAAGGATGAAAAAATACGGTACACCGTTGCTTCTCCCGACCTGTGGAACAGAAGGCAGGACAGCGGCAAAAGCGGATTTGAAATACTTGTATCCAACGGACTGAAGGGACTTATTAAAGCCAACAACAGCCGTATTCCCGGATGGAGAGTGGTAAGAGAATATCTGTGGCACGAAAATGGTGAGGCGCGTATAAAAATATCTGCTTCCTGCAAGGAGCTTATACGCTGTCTGCCGCTACTTCGGTTTGACGACAAGGTGCGGGAGGATGCATCATCACATCCCCACGATATAACCCATTCTCCCGAAGCGTTGCGGTACGGACTTATGTCCAGAGAGCCCAAAAACGCTGTTCCCAAAAAAACGAAATTCCGCCGAAGCATATATTCCTTTGATACCCCGCGTCAAAACGAAGACTATGCAGGCGTAATAGAATACGATTAGGAGAAAAAATGAATTTGAGAAACAAAAGAGCCTTTACGGAGGAGTGGGCGCTCTATGAAAAAGGCAAAGAATACAACCGTTCTATTGGTCTGTACGATGAGGTTGACACCAACGAAAGGTTTTACCGCGGAGACCAGTGGACGGGAGTATCCTCAACAGGTCTGCCCACACCGGTATTCAATTTTTACAAGCGTATAATCGATTACTATGTTTCCAACATCGCATCGTCATCAGTAAAAATGAATTACCGATACGCTTCTCCCGCGCCCATGCTTTCCGCCGAAGAACAACACAAACTGGACGAAACATTAAAGCGCACTGCAGAGCATCGCTGGGAAAAGCTGAAAATGGATGCCCTTGTTTCCGATGCGCTGTACGATGCAGCCATTACAGGAGATGCATTTGCCTACACCTATTGGGATCCTACCATAAAGACGGGACAAAGCTATACCGGTGATTTTCGCACGGTGCTTATCGACAACACAAACGTGTTTTTCGGAAATCCCAATATTACAAACGTGCAAGCACAGCCTTATATACTGATTTCCGGAAGAGAAACAGTATCCGAAGTTAAAAAGCAGGCGGAAAGAAACGGAATTCCCAAGGAAAAAATAAGTCTTATTGTTTCCGACAACGAAACCGATTGCTTTGCAGGTGATATGTCGAACAAGGAATTGGAAAACACAAAATGCGTTACTCTTGTAAAACTGTGGAAAAATGAAAACGGAAATATAATGTACAGAAAGAGTGTGCGAGATACTGCCATTACAGAAGATATCGACACCGGTCTTACGTTATATCCACTTGCGTATTTCAGCTGGACGAGAGTTAAAAACAGTTGGCACGGCAGAGCGGTCGGAACAGGTCTTGTAGATAACCAGATATTCATTAACAAAGGCTATGCCATGGTCATGAAGCACATGATGGACACCGCATTTTCAAAGGTAGTATACGATTCTACGGTTATCGAGGATTGGTCTAACAAGGTTGGCGAAGCGGTAGCGGTTAATGGTCCCGTTGACAGCGTTGCGGCTGTCCTTAACGGCGGAAGTATGCAAAGCGGTATGCTGGACGTTATAAACATGGCAATAGCACACACCAAGGATTTCCTTGGGGCTACAGATTCCGCCTTGGGAAGCGAAAAAGCAAACAATACCTCTGCAATACTTGCATTACAGAGGGCATCTGCACAGCCTCTTGAAAACGTAAAGCGTTCCCTTTACAGATTTGTAGAGGATATCGGTCTTATATGGCTGAACTTTATGTTTGCTTATTATGATGACAACCGCTTACTGCCCGTTACCGGCGGAATGAACGAGTTTACATCGTTCCCCTTTTCCGACTACAGAGAAGCGCTGTTTGAGTGCAGTATCGAGGTAGGCGAAAGCGGATGGTGGTCTGAGATAACCGCCGTCAATACCCTTGATAATCTGCTTAAGATGGGACTTATAAACATTAAACAATATCTTGAAAGGCTGCCCGACAACATTATTCCCATGAAAAAAGAGCTTATGGACAGTATTCAAATTCAAACGGAGGTAAAATGAAAGAACAGGATATTCTTGAAATAATTGCGGAAATGGCAAAAGAGGACGACACCACCGCCGAGGAATTGCTTGCCGCAGTTAAAGCAGAAAGAAAAAGCAAAAAACAGCAGGATGCGGTAAGCAAGGACGTTGAGGAATTCAAAAAGCTGTTCCCCGATGTGCTTCCTGCTGATATTCCCGATGAGGTTTGGGAAAAGGTGGCAGATGGCGTTTCCCTTACCGCCGCATACGCAGTATATCTCTGCGGTGCCGACGCAAAAAACAAGAAGGCAGAAGAGGTAAACACCGAAAACATGCGCAGAAGCGCACCTGCAGGAAAAGAAGCGGACGCGGAACAATCCTTTACACCCGAACAGGTTGAGGATATGTCCCAGGAAAATGTAAAAAAGAACTTCAAAAATATAATCCGTTCCATTAAGAACTGGAAAATCTAACAAAACAGGAGAGTAAAATATGTCTAACTACAACAGCATTGAAAAAGTAATTTCCGCCGAGATACTCCGTACCAACGAAGATAATCTTCTGGCAAACAAGATCTGCAACACCTCTTTTGTAGGTGATATCAAGAACCGCGGTGACAGCGTTACCTTTGTAGGTCTTAACGATCCCACCGTTTATGATTACGAGGGCACCGTCAACTATGAGGATATCGACGACTCCGCCGTTATTCTCAGCATTGACCAGGACAAGGCGTTTTCCTTTAAGGTAGCTGACCTTGAGGCGCTCAGAAGCTCTCTCGGTCTTAAGGATTCTCAGGCGAAGCGCGCTTCCTACAACCTTAAGAAGGAGGTAGATTCCTATGTATTTAGTCTTTACAAGAAGGCAGGTACTGCCATGGATGCCACCACTGTTACCCCTGCTAACGTGCTTCAGCTTATCGGCGAAGTGAAGGAAACTCTGGAAAAGGCAAACGTTCAGGACGGCAGAACCTGGATCGTTGTTCCTCCCTTCGTTAAAACCAAGCTTATGCTGGCGGGAATCAAGTTCCAGATCAACAACGGCGTTAACGGAAGCGGTACTATTGGATTTACCGATGAATTGGGATGCGATATCTTTGTATCCAACCAGCTTGCAACCGAGGACGACGGCTCCGTACATCTGATGGCAGGCTCTTACAATGCCATTGCTTACGCGGAACAGCTTCTTGATATCCAGTATATCGACAGACTTGAGAATTCCTTTGATTCCGCAGTACGCGGCAGAATCGTATACGGTGCAAAGGTTATCAAGCCCGAGGAACTTGTAAGCGTTGCGGTAACCGACGGCGGTAATTCGCTGGCTTAAAGAGAACATATAATACGTTGCCGTATCTTATTTGATACGGCAACGCCTTTTATAAGAGGTATATTAAAATGACAGGACGAAACATATTGAATATCGCCTTGGACCTTATGAATGTTCGCAGCAGTGACGGAGTTCTTCCTTCCAACTGTGCGGATATGGAGAGTCGGGCTATAAATATTATTAATATCTGTCTTGCCCAATGTGCGCCCCTTAACAGTCTTCTTTGCAAAAGAGAAAGGTATATTCCGGTTTTGAAAAATCTTGATGAAAACGTGGAATACGACGAGAGTCTCCTTTTGTCCGTCATCCCCTACGGAGTGGCGGCTGACCTTTCCTCAGACGAAGACCCTTCCCTTTCCAATAAATTCGAGGAAAAATACCGTTATGCTTACCGAAGCGCATTTCGTTATTCAAGGGCAAGACTGCATTCTGTAACCGAGGTGTACTGATGTCAAACAGATATTTGAAGATAAACAATTTCGGCGGTCTTGACGAAAGAAACGTTTTTTCGGATTCCCCTGCTCTTTCGCCTGATATGAACAATTTTAAGGTATGTGAAAACGGCGCTTTGAAAAAACGTCCGGGAAGCAGAAAATCAAATTGCGGTTTTAACGGCAGCGTTTACCGTATGTGGAGAGGATATATAAGCGGTGTTCTTACCTTTATCGTATGTGCGGGACAGCGTATTTATAAATACAATTTTGACACCGAGTCTTTTGATACCATAAGTATTACCGCAGGCGGATGCCACCATATCTTTAATTTCGGTAATGCGGTGTATTTCCTTTGTGATGTCGGTATGTGTAAATACGAAAACGGCGTCTTTGACCTGCTGGAGCCCTATATTCCGTTGGTTGCCGTATCCACATTGCCTGACGGAGGCGGAACGCTGTATGAAAAGGCAAATATGCTTACGGCGAAAAAGCGCCAGCAGTTTTCCTCTGACGGCACCAGTAGGACCTATACTCTGGCTGAAAAAAACATTGACACGGTGGTATGGGTAAAAGTAAACGGAGAGGAATACGAGAATTGGGAAGCAAATACCGAAGCAGGTACGGTAAGCTTTTCGTCGGTTGAGATTCCCCCTGCGGGAACCAACAACGTGGAGATTTGCTGGGAAAAGGGACGCGCAGACAAGCAAAGACTTATTGTGGACTGCACAGGAAGCATGAACTTTGGCGGTAATACGGACACAAGAGTGTTTTTATACGGGAATCCCAATTACCCCAATTACCGTTTTTACTCCGAGTTGGCAGACGGTCTGCCCAGCGCTGAATACTTTCCCGAAACGAACTATACTGTTATCGGTTTTTCGGATATAACCGATATGGTACAACAGTATGACAGACAGCTCATTTTCACCCAAGACAGAGCATATTATTCTTATTGTGAGTTAAGAACCGATGCTTTGGGAAACTACTATTCTTCCTTCCCCGTATACAACCTTAATTTTGAAAAGGGCAATCTGCTTAAAAGAAGCAACGCAGTAATAGACAATACGCCGGTAACGTTATCCGATGACGGGCTTAACCGTTGGGTGTCCACAACAATTCAAGACGAAAGAAACGCGGAATGCTTTTCAAAGCCTATATGCGAAACGGTGAAGCGTATAATTAAAAACGGTTACGCCGATAAATGCTGTATTTACGACAGACAGTCCGAAACCGAACTTTATTTTTCAACGCCTTACGGGTTGTTTATATACAACTACAGCACGCGCATCTGGTATAAATACGATGCAATAAATGCCGTGCAGTTTTGTGAAATACCCGGAAAGCTTTATTGGCTTAACGAAAACGGCGAGCTTTACTATTTTTCCGATGAGCTGGATAATGACCAAAACGGTGTAATAAACGCATACTGGTGCACGCCTACCGGGAAGTTTGGCGCAAACGGAAAAAAGTTTGATCTTACGGCGGTGATTGTAGAAACCGACAACAGCGGCGGCACGGATATTACCGTTACCGCCGCGCCTATGGAGACAGGACAGCTTATGAATTCACAAACAGTATCCGTTGACGGAAGCGGAACAAAGATAACCAAAAATTATAAATTCAGAACCGAAATAAAGCGCACCCACGGAGCGAAGGTAACGTTATCGTCGTCCCACGGAAGCAGGGGCGCCCACATAAGGTCGGTCACGTTCAAAACCAACAGTAAGGAGGTGGAAAGATGACCTACGATACTCTTATTGAGCAGACCAGAAAAGAGCTTGAAAAGTATTCTGACAACACAAAGGCGCTTACTGATCTGTATAATAAAGCAAAAGAGAATTACGATAAATCCTTTAATGATTCCATAAAAAAGCTCAATGACGACTATGAGAAAAAGAGAAACGCCGCTTCGGCACAGCAAAAGCTTGATGAGAAAAACGCCGGAGAATATCTTGCAGCCAGAGGTCTCGCGTATTCGGGTGAAAGCGCACAGGCAAAGCTGAATTCGGATATGATATACAAAAACACACTATCATCTTTGGCAAGCGACCATGCTGAAAATCTGTCAAAGCTTGAAAACAGCAAAAACAGTTATTTAGCCGAGCTCGACCTTGACTATGCCGAAAAGCTTATGGAAAAGGAAAGGGAGCTTACTGACACAGCAATAAAACTCGCCGAGGACAAAATAAAATACGGCGACGCGGTGATAGGTGACCCTATAATCGAGGACAACACACAAATTGATACACCCTCGGAAGAAGATAACACCGTAAACGGAAATCAAAGCAATAACAATAGCGGCAACTCAAGCGGAAATAATTCCTCCGGCGGAACAAACACAAACAAAAAGCCTTCCTCCGGCTCGGCAGATAAAAACCAGCAGACCGACAAAGAGGAAGAAAAAACAGAGGAAAGCAACACCTTCGAGCCGTCAATGACGGCATATCAGCTTGCAAACGCCATTGCAAAAAGATACGGCACTTCCGATACGGTTACCACCGCAGAAGCGAATATTAATATAAGTAAGTATCTTAACGGTCTTAAAGAAAGATATACATTTGCCGATGATTATATGGACAAAGTGATATTTGTTCTGGATGCGTTGGGATACACCCCTATGGACGATGAGTCTATCGGAATTGCAACTATAGTAAGCAATTCGGCAGACGAATACAACATTGAATACACGCAAGCAGAGACGTTGGCAAAACTGCTTTTTACCAACTATGACGACCGCAAGGAATACGCGGAAAAGCGTGCGACAATGGCTCGGCTCGACTATATTTACACAAGGTGTAAAGATATAAATGAGTTTTACACCGCCTGCAGTATGCTGGATCTTTCCGATTACCAGGTGAGAGATTACCTGCGGAATATTGAAGCACGCGAAGGAAAAAGCAACGAAATTCAACTTGGCGGAAACCTTATAAACACAAATAATCTGAGAGGAGAAAGAAATTGGAATTCACAGAATATATATCCGGTGAGCTTTACGTTCTGATACCCATACTCTACATACTGGGCGTAGTAATAAAAAACAGCCGCATAAGCGACTGGAAGATACCCCTGATACTCGGAGCGGCAGGTATTGTTCTTGCGGGAATATGGATATTTGCCAACAACGCAATTAACGGCGCGCAGAGCGTGCTTAATATGATTTTTGCAAGTATTACACAGGGTATGCTGTGTGCCGCCGCCAGCGTATATACCAACAATATTTACAAGCAGATAAAAGGGAAAGACAATGGGAACACTAAAAACGATGATACAGACACTGATAATACGGTGGGATGAGTTGTTTGACGCTATCGCCCGTCTGATTTACGAGATCTGATGGTTTTTGACAGCCTTATTGAGGCCGCAGCGGCATTTTTATCCGCAGGCGGGTTTGTCTCTGTCTTTGTGTGCTTTTTGCTTAAAAGAGCCCTTGAGAAGGCGAGGAAGGACGCAGAGCACCGAAAGGAAGAACGAAACCGACAAGAGCTTCTGCGCATGGAAGGCGAAGAAAGGATAGCGGCGCTGGTGCTTACTCTGGCAAAATTCAACCGTGGAAAATGCAATGAAAACGATTTGGAAGCAGCTGAAAAGGAATATGCGGAATATACCAAAAAAGCAAACGAATTAAGACGGCAGATAATCACAGAAAGCATAACCGAATAAAAAGCAATATAAAACTGCGGGCACTTCAAAAAAGAAGTGCCCGTTTTAATTATTTTTTCTTTTTTCTGAAAATAAACTTTCTGAACAGAATTATATTCATTACAACAAAGAAGGCAAAAAGCAAAATAAGTGTAAGAATGGTTTTTTTAGGCGCCAGCGTTGCTAACAGCATTAATGGGAAGCCGAAAACGATTGCGGGGAAATTCTGATACACCAGATTATCCGACGCAGGGGACGCGAATTCTCCGTCGATTTCACGCAAAAGAATAATTCCCGTGGACGCAGTGCCGGTAAGCATGCCGTACATCATTAAAAACTGTTCTTCCACATATTCGCCGAAAAGAGTTTTTGCAACAATGCGGTTGTAAATATAGGTAACAACCAAGCCTGCCAAAGCAACGATAATAATAACGCCCCAGTATTTTTCAAGCATATCCAAACGTATGGCGGCAATACCTGCAACTACCATTATATCAAAGAAAAAGTTGCTGGCGCGGGTCATAAGAAAATCGTTGGTATACTGTCTGTGAATGATATTCTTTTTGTGAAGGAAATTAATAATGATCTTCATTACTGTCGCTACAAGAACGCCCAAAAGGAAGTTAAAACCGAAAATGACAGAACGCATACCGGGAATAAGATTGCCAAGGAGATACATAAGCAAAAATGCCAGCAGATACGCTACCGCGATAAGGGCGATCTGCACTGTCATTTTATCGATACTTGCCTGCATGGGAATCTCGTTATTAGACTGTATCTGATTATTATTAAGGGTAATATCCTTATTGCCTTTAACTTTAATTTTGCCTTTTCTTCGGAGGATATTAAGATGGATAACACCGCCGATACTTGCGGAAAGGAAGCCGAGAGCAGCGATGGTAAGACCAAAGCTCTTGCCGCCGCCAAAGCCGTAATCGTTTTCATAAATACCGCCGTAGTTCATTGCCTGACCTGTACCCTGACCGTAGCCAAAAGCAAGGAGTATTCCCGAAGACGAGAAGAAATCTGCAATAATATGGCTTGCAATTATGGTTATTCCCATACCGACCACTGCCTGCAAAAGATAAGTGGAAACCGTGGTAACGCCGGTATTGAAAATTTCACCGGTGCGTTTTTTGCTCAACTTGCCGTTGGAGGTCTTGAACGCAGTGGCAATAAAGCCCAAGGCGAGGGTATGGTATGTAAGTGTTTCAAGGGTTGCGTAGCCGTTTCCGCCAAAGAAAGCGGTATCAAACAAAAGGTCGCCCGTAATAGCTTTATATACTATTGCTGCAACCAGCAGTATTCCGCCGCCGAGAACAGAGGTGGGAATGAGAGATTTTTCCAAAAAAGGTATGGAGCGTCTAAGCATGTTGGCAAGAAGCAGACTCGCCAGCAGAACAGCAAACAGCATAAAGCTGCCCCAAACGCTAAAGTCCCAGAAATTGATCATTGTTTGCTCCTTTTATGTTTTTATAGCGGTGGAAAAAATTGGTATATCTAAGGGCGTTAAAATGTTTATCACCCTTTATCTGGTACACCTTTCCTTCACTATATATGTTTAATTTATTCTTGCCAAGGACGGTTATATGCGAAACCGTATCAAACAAGAACACAGTATCGTTTACGGTAACCCTATCTCCGTAAAGAGAAAGCATGGCATTTTCCTTTACAAGATGCTTTTTCTTGTATAGGTCGACCTCGTAAACATCGCCGTTTTCCTTATACAACGGTTTTTCGGTAAACGCGGTAATATCAAGACTGTTTATAAAATCCTTTTGGTATTCGTACCACTGCGCCACAAAGGGAAATGGGTGGTCGTAGCCTACACCCTTAAGCCTTTTATCAGGCATATATTCTACTTCCCTGCCGCATTTTTCGCAACGGGTAATACTCCCCTTGCTGTAAAAAGAGGACAGACCGCAGAAGGGACAGACGTAAATACATCTTTCAAGATATTCAGCGCGTTTTTTGTGACAAAACTCGCCTGAAAGGTTTGCTTCATCCACATAAAGCTCTGCTTTTATAAGAGCCATAAGGTCGTCATCCGACATTGCTTTATATTCCTCCGGCTCTACTACGCGGGAAATATAGCCGCGCATACTGCCTTTGCGCACAACATCGCTCCAGCGAGGCTGAACGCCGTAGCCGCCCTCAAGACGGTAAAAAGCAAGAGGAAGAGAAAGCTTTTTTACCAGAGAAACTATTGCGGGATTCATATACTCGGTACGGCCGCTATAGGTACGGTTTCCCTCCGGCGCGATACAGATGGTACCGCCCTCCTTGGCAACACGCATACAGTTGAGCACCGCACGGATATCTGTTGTCTGCTTTTTTATGGGGATGGGAGCAACCAGATATTTAATAAGCTTTGACACAAAGCCCATGGAAAATATATCTTCGGTAGCCATATAATATATGGGACCCTTAAAAGCCATTCCCACAAAAAACTGGTCAAAGGGAGTTTGATGGTTGAGAAGTACCAGAAATTTACGCCCCGCCTGCTCTTTGAATTTTTCAATTTTGACGCCGTACACCAGACGGGAATAAGGATATAACACCGCATACGCGAGGTTTCTTACCACGCGGTGGCGGAAATGTATCCATTTTTCGTTTTTTCTTTTTGCCATGTACACTCCGAATAAGGTATTAATACTAATATAATAACAGTAAAACGTTGTTTTGTCAAATACTAATATGTTAATTTTGTTAACCTAATGCCAAATAAAAGTAAAAAATCCGGATCATAGATCCGGATTTTTGAGTTTAATTATTTTATTCGGAAATTCTGCGTCTGTTTATGTGCAGAACTGCAAGTCCGATAACGCTTATTGTGAGAAGCGCAGCCCAGAGAACGAAGTTGCTGTTATCGCTCAGCTGAGGTGTATCGGGTTCGGACTCTTCGGGTTCAGACTCATCGGGCTCGGATACTTCGGGCTCGGATTCATCAGGTTCGGATTCGTCGGGTGCAGATACATCGGGCTCGGATACTTCGGGTTCATCAATAGCATTGGTGAATACCAGCTCGTCGCCTTCAACAGCAACGGTTGCATTAAGAACGCCGTCCTCATCAATTACGGTTATAACCACGTTGTATATGGTGGTATCGTAAATAACAGTCTCGTCCTCGCCCTTAACCTCGTAAACGGTGTACTGATATACGCCTTCGGAATCGAAGGTAAGTGTATCGAATACGAAGGAGCCGTCTGCTTTGTTGGAAACGGTCTGGAGAACAGTTTCGGAAGCATCGGTAAGTGCGAAGCTGAATTCGCCCTCTGTCAACTCTCTGCCGTTGAGCACCTTGCTACCTTCAAGTACAACGGTTGCATCAACTGCATCATATACGTTGTTGAATACGATCTCGCCGCCGTCAACCGTCTTTACTGCGGTAAGAGTTCCGTCGCCGTTATCGGTAACTTCAACGGTAATAGTATAAACCGTATCGTCATAGGTCATTCCGTTAACGGAGCCGATAAGCTCGTTTACGGTGTAAACGTATGTGCCTTCTGCGGTAAATACAAGGTCGTTAAAGGAGATAACACCGGACGCGCTGTTGGAAACAGTCTGGAGAACTGCGCCCTTTTCATCCTTAAGATAGAATACAAAGGCGCCCTGAGTAAGTTCCTTGCCTTCCAATGTCTTGGTAGCGGAAAGCGGTACGCTTACGGGAGAAACGGTATAGCTGTTTGTAAATTCAAGTTCGCCGTCGCCGCCGATGATAACTTGTGCGGTAAGCTTGCCTGCCATATCGTCAACCACTTTTACGGTGACAACAAATACGCTTTCATCGTAAACTATGCCGCCCTGACCGTCGTTAACTTCGGTAACAGAGTAGAGATATTCGCCTGCTGCGCTGTAGGTTATGGGAGCGAAGGAGAATATGCCGTTTGCATCATTCTTAACAGTCTGGAGGAGATTGCCGTCTTTATCGGTAAGAACAAAGCTAAACTGTCCATCTGCGAGAGTCTTGCCTTCAAGAGTCTTGATACCATCAAAGGAAACAGAGATTTCCTCAGCAGAATAGGTGTTTACAAACTTAATTCTGCCGCCGGTTATACTGGTTTCGGTAACAAGCTGACCCAAACCGTTATCGGAAACGGTTACGGTTACAAAGAACTTCTGTCCGTCGTACTTGATACCGCCCAGGTCGCCCTTAACTTCATTAACGGTGTATTTGTATACGCCTGCCTCGGTATAGGTAATGGGAGCGAATGCGAAGGAGCCGTCTGCTTTATTGGAAACGGTCTGGAGAACATTGCCCATTTCATCCTTAAGCTGGAAGCTGAATTCGCCATCCAAAAGCTCTCTGCCGTTGAGCACCTTGGTACCGGTGATGGTTTCGGTGGTTTCCACAACGTCATATACGTTGGTGAATACCAATTCTCCCTTGCCGCTTATAGAAGTGGTATAAGAGAGGGTTCCGTCGCCGTTATCGGTAACGATAACTCTCACGGTATATGCGGTATTATCATAGGTTACGCCGCTTACTTTGCCAAGAGTTTCGGTAACGATAAAGGTATAAGAGCCGGCTTTGCTGAAGGTTATGTTATCAAACTTGAATTCGCCGTTTGCTTTATTGGTAACAGTCTGCATAAGTCTGCCGTCTGTGGTATAAAGCGCGAATTCAAATTCGTTTGCGTTAAGCTTTCTGCCCTCGAGAATCTTTTTGCCGGTAAGAGGAACGGAAATGGGACCTACAGAA
>JAZSIT010000042.1:0-6990 GCA_045533895.1 Eubacteriales bacterium | reverse complement strand
AATGAAAAAAATAAATGCAGTTTAACCGACTATGTTAAAAAATATAAGGAGAAACTGCATGAAAAAATCGTTATTGTTATTATTGGTACTGTGTATCTGCGCGGCAACGGCACTTACTGCCTGTTTCGGCGGAAGTGATGATGAATCCAGCAATTCCACTGTTTCCCGCTCTCCCTCGGGTTCCGGAGGAGATACTTCCAAAAATAACACTTCTACACCTTCCGTTTCCAATATTCCCGATGTATCCAACAACATGTCTGATGTAAGCATTATTCCCGATATGAGCGATATGTTTCAGGACGAAAGCACTACCGGCGATTATTCCAACGGAATGTTGCAGGAATCCGACGATTCCAAGTAACAACTGCGGCTTTTTGCCGCTACATATTTTGTTTTCACGGAGGTACATATTTTGAAACGTTATATCTGTATCCTTTTATCCTTGGTTTTATTGTCTGCGTGTGCTGTAAATGCCGCCGCAGAAACGGTCACCGTTTATGAATACAACCTTGTTTCCAAAGGCGCTTCATATACATATTCTGCTTGTTATACCACGCCCGGACTGGGATACACGCAGGTAGACGGCAAGGAGCTTACTGACGGAACACTTCCTAAGGACGATTACGGAACGGAATGGATAGCTTTCGACTACCGTATCGAAGCGCCTATGCATGCCACAATTGATTTGGGAAAAGAATACGATAATCTTGGAAGATTCAGAGTTTACCTTACCGCACAGGCTCATTCGGGTATCGACAAACCCGGTGAATGTACCTTTTATGTTTCTTCCGACGGAAAAGAATTCACCAAAGTCGGCGAAGGTGTTTATGACGAAGATGCAAAATATACCTGGTGTACTCTTCAGCTGGACGGAAAAGTAAGCGGTAGATATGTAAAGGTGGCGTTGGGCGATGCCCCTATTTCCGGCGTGTTTGTATTTTGCAGCGAGTTTGAAGTGTATACTATTGAAGGAAACGATGTTCCCGCAGCTTCTATTCCCGGAATTGAAATTTCCGATGGTTCTTATATCAAAGCTGATGGAGATTATATTACCAAGCTTCATATCGGCAATACCGTCGAATACATAATGAAAAGCTTTGAGGGTACCGAAAACGTAAACGCATATTCCGCAAACGGAAATCCCCTTGAAAAAACCGCTTCTGTTAAGACGGGAGATTATTTCGCAAAGATTGTGGGCGGAACTGAAATAGACAGAATGTATACTGTAATTGAAGGTGATATTAACGGTGACGGAGATATAACCCTTACCGACTATTTGTACAGCCTTCGTATTGATAAAAAAACAATTACCGTGTCTGCTGTATACGCAAAAGCCGACCCAGGCAAGGACAGAATAAAGAAACACATTACCGGAGCAGAAAATATGTTTGCAGAATATCCTCATCACCCTGTTGCCCCTGATGTAAGCGTTGACGAATACGGAAAACACGTGATGACGCTTACCAAAACCAGCGACGTTTTATATACTATGTCCACCACTGCTTCCAACGGCAAGCCTCTTACCCTTACCTTTGATAAGAAAACTTGGGGTACTTGGAATATCGGCACCCTTAAGATAGGCGGCGTTTCTCTTGCGGGCGGCGGAACTGACTGGGAATACGTTTTCCGCGCCAAGGGAGCAAAGGACGGTTTCTCCGGCGGCAACCACGGAAACGAGGTTCTTTTGGATATCACCTTCTATGACGGAGTAACCGGAAAAGCGTTAAATCTTTCCAAGGGACAAAGTGTTAATAATCTTGAAAAGATAAAAATCGTTGAAAACACCAAGCTCCACTTGGGTGATTCAAACAACTGCTACGCAAAAGTAACACGTACTTATATGCTTTACGGAGAGACAATTACACTCGACTGCGATTTTGAACTGATAACCGATATGGAATTTTCGCTGTCATACACCTGTATGTTCCCCGTTCCCAAAACGGTAGGTCTGTATTGTCTGTTAAAAAATACTGACGGAACTGAATCTTTTATCGAAACCTTGGAAGTGGGCAAAGCTGACTACAGCGGTACCATGTACAAAGATAACGCCGCTCTTGAATGTATTATTTGGGGTAAAAAGAACACCGATTACGCCTTTGTTGTTGAGGTAAGTACCCCTGAGGATTCGGTTGATAATTTCAAGAACATGGCTAAAACCTTCTATTGGGATATGAACACCACCCACAACAAGCTGTATTTCTCCCGTTTCCCCGATTCAGGTTACGAAAAGGTAACTGCCGGCACAAAATGGCATACCTCCTCTGCATGGACCGTTTGCTGTCTCGGGGATTAATATACAAACGAATATTTTAATTAAATTTCTCGTAGTGTTTCTCACTACGAGATTTTTTTGTTCATATAATGTAGTAAAAAAGGAGAATACGAATATATGGAAACAATAATCGTTTTGACATCAATGACCTATGCCGCAAAAGCACAAGAGCTACTGAAGAAAAACGGAATAAGCTCCACTCTTACAAGAAATGCGCAGATAAGGCAGATACGGGGATGCGGATACGGTATTCAGATAAATACAAACATTTTTCCCGAAGCGGAGAGAATATTAAAAGAAAACGGTATAAAAATCGCCGGCACGACGGGAGTGAAAAAAAGATGATCTATTTTGACCACGCCGCCACAGGAATGCCCAAAAGCGAAGGTGTGATAAACGCAGTGGCATCTGCCATGACCTACTGCGGAAACCCCGGCAGAGGTATATACGAAACTTCTGCCGCAGGAGATAGAGCGCTTTTTAACTGCAGGACCGCACTCGCAGATATGTTTGGCACTGTGCCGGAAAACTGCGTTCTTACAAAAAATACAACAGAGGCGCTTAATCTGGCGATAAAAGGATTTATTGAAGCGCAAAATAAAACAGTGGGCGTAATTACATCCAACTACGACCACAATGCTGTAACACGTATTATTCATTCACCGCAAATTAAAAGCAAAATTCAACTGAAAACCTTTGAATCGGATATTCTTGATGACGAAAAAACAATTGAAAACTTCAAAAAAGCGATTATAAAAGATATTTCTCTTGCTGTTTTCACACATGCATCCAACGTATGCGGAAGAATATTCCCCATTAAAAAACTTACGGAAATTGCAAAAGACAATGGTATTACAGTAATAACGGATATTGCCCAGACTGCAGGAAATATGGATATTAAAGCAGGAGAATACGGAGACATTCTGTGTTTACCGGGTCACAAAGGTCTGTACGGGCCTGCGGGGACGGGTGCAATGATAATGGCAAAAGATTTCTCCTTTCCCCTCATTCCTTTACTTCACGGAGGAACGGGAATTCTTTCTGCAAGCAAAAAAATGCCTGATATTATGCCCGAAAAATTTGAAGCAGGCAGTATGAATGCGCCCGCTTACGCAGGTCTGTATCAAGCGGTAAAGGAAAACAAAAACAAAAATATAAAGCTCACACAACAAATATTCAAATATCTGCTGAATGAGCTTAAGAATATGAAAAAGATAACCGTTATCGGGTCTCCCGAAAAAGGAGATGAGGACAAATGGATGCCTATAATACTTGTAAACCTATGGGGTTATAACAGCGAAGAAGCCGCACAAATGCTGGCAACCGAAAATTTTGCTGTGCGCGGAGGTCTCCACTGTGCTCCGCAGGCGCATAAAAGTCTGGGCACTTTTAAGACGGGCGGATTGCGCATAAGTATCGGAAGAGGTAACACAATGATACACGCAAAAGCATTAATAGACACTCTTTCCGGCAAGATAACCGGTTGAAAAAGCAATTTGAAGATTATATCCGCCGGTGTACCCATCCACGTCAATGATTTCACCTGCAAAATACAGCCCTTTTACAATGCGGGAACACATTGTGGAGGGGTTTATTTCGTTTACGGCAACACCGCCTGAGGTGATTATCGCCTCATCAACGGGACGGGTGCCGGTAACCGTAAAGGGCATATTTTTAAGCAGGTCGCAAATACGCTTGCGCTCCTCGCGGGTTATTTCGTTTACCTTTTTATCAGGGGCTATTTCCGACATTGCCACAAAAACGGGAATCATTTTCGATGGAAGGAGACCGCTTAAAACGTTGGAATATATCTTGTTTTTATTTTCCGAAAAATCGCGGAGCAGGCGTTTATCCAACGTGTCCGTATCAAGGGCAGGTTTGAGATCTATGGAAAGAGAAACTGGATAATTGTTTCCGATAACAGCAGAAGCCGAAAGAACGGTAGGACCGCTTACGCCGAAATGAGTAAACAGCAGTTCGCCTTCATCGGAATAAATATTCTTTCCGTCCTTTGAAAATTTAACCTTAATATTTCGCAGAGAGAGCCCCATCATGTCGCGGCAGGTATGTCCCGCGCAAACAAGAGGCACAAGGGACCCACGGGGAGGAATTATTTTGTGCCCCGCCTCCGAGGCAAAACGGTATCCGTCCCCCGTAGAGCCGGTACGGGGATAAGATTTACCGCCCGTTGCAATAATAACACTCTGTGCGCGGTATGCTTTGTTGATACATTTTACACCGACAACCTCACCGTTTTCAACAAGCAAACTCTTTACGGTATCGTGCACACAGGTACACTTTTTCTCCACCTCGCGGCGGAGACAGTGGCGGATATCCTGCGCGCTGTCACTTTCAGGAAAAACCCGTCTGCCGCGCTCAGTCTTTAACGGTATGCCCCGCGAAGCAAAAAAGTCCATAGTATCCTGCGGAGAAAATTCGGTAAGGGCGCGGTAAAGAAAACGGGGATTTGTGGGTACGTTTTCAAGAAATTCGTTAAGAGAGCAATTGTTGGTAAGGTTACATCTTCCCTTTCCCGTAATGCCTATCTTAAGCCCAAATTCTTTATTCTTTTCTATTACAAGCACCTTCGCGCCGTTATCAGCGGCGGTTATTGCCGCCATCATCCCCGCCGCGCCTGCGCCGATAACTATTACGTCTGTCATAATTCCAAAACCTCTTGGGTAAAAAGTGTCCACGGATATTTGGGGGGCGGAAGTGAAACAACGGTGTTCGCCTTCCCCGCCGAATTAAATGTAAGCTTATACGACCAAAGTGCAGTTTCATCTCCCGTGCCGCCGTAGCGTCTGTCACCGTAAAGGGGCGTTTTGCGGGAGGAAAACTGCAATCTTATCTGGTGTGTTCTGCCCGTTATCATCTTGGCTTTTATAAGTGCAAGCCCCTCTTTTTCTGCGAGAACAGTATACTCAAGCACTGCCTCACGAACGCCCTTTCTATTGCGTTTTACTATAAACGACTTGTTGGTACGGGTATCGTGATACAAAAGGTCGCGATACTCGCCCTGCTTTTCCGAAGGTGAGCCAATGGTAACAAACAAATACTCCTTATCAAAGCCTGCACTGCGAAGTTTTTCAGCAGATGCGGAAGAAAGTCCCAGCAGCAATGCGCCGCCTGCCACCTTGTCTATTCTGTGTACGGGAAAGGTGTCTATTCCCAACTCTTTACGCAAAATGGCAGGAACGCTGTTTTCGCTTGTATCTTCACATATAACACCCTGCTCCTTTTGAGCAACGACGCAATGTTTATCTTTATAAAGGAGTATCATCGGTGATTTCCTCATCAAATAATTATATAGTTATTTATTAAGTTGATTACCAACAAACCTTTCGGGCATTTTTCCGTAGTTGACCGATTGAATGGCGTCGATAATTTCTGCCTTGCGTTCTTCGGCATTCAGCAAATCGCAAACGATATCGTTGAGGTCATACGGCCCGTTGCGGAAGTGTCCTACGGATGCACCGTGAAATTCTCCGTCAATAAGGAGATATTGCAACGGCTCGTGGTCATATTCAAGACCATCAGTAAGGCGTTTTGCATAGTCTTTCAAAATGTGTTCGTGAGATTTATAAAGAAAATCGTTTCTGTGAAGTGCGTAAACAAAATGCATTTCCTTGGGTTCGTAAGTTTCAAGCAATTCGGCATCTGTTTTCAACATAAAGCCACTATCGGATGCTACTAAAATGCCTTCTGCTACTAAATCGCTTACCGCAAGCTTAATTTCCTTTTCGGGCAGTTTATAGAATGATTTTGCCATTGCGGTATCGAACCAAACAAGTCGGTATGCAAATCTCTGTAATACGATTTTTAGAGCTTCGTGTCTTGTGTATCTGTTTAGATTGACTTCGGGGAACATCTCACCAAAACGATACCAGCCTCTGTCCCATTCACCGTCGTACTGGTCCTCGTAGATCAAAAACGCTTCTTGCAAACGGTGAAGGACGGGTGTTATCTGCTTTACAAGCAATCCTGTTTCTTCTTTTATCTGCTGAATGGTGTACGGACCCGACGTTTCTATAAGTTCAAGAATTGTTAATTGGTCTGCGGTAGGTTTTATAAGCGGTTTTCGATAAAGACCGATAAACAGCTCCATATCCTCGGGAACGATCCAACCAAGATTACCACCCGAAAAACGCCCTTTGATAAGCTCTCGCTTTAACTGTCTTTCGCGGTTGAACTCAATATCGTTAAAATCAGTTCTGAAGGAAAGTGTAGGAGGCTCACCAAAACCATTCCAGTAAACATTCTGCCCCGGTTGCATATCTCGATAAAGGTTTATGTATTCACTTTCATCAGCTTTATTAACAAAGCATTGACGCTCCATTTGCAGAGAAATCATTTTTGTATTCATTTTATTTGCCTTCTTCTAACAAATCTCTGAGGTTTTGAATTTCTATACCATTCCCCTCGGGATTTTCACTTTTACCGATGTTTATAAGCTGTTCGCAGGGAAAATTCTTGCATTGTCCGCAATGGTTAAGTCCTTGGTTCACAGCACAATCGTGAGTATCGCAAGTGCCGCCCCAAACACACTTACCTTGAGGTGCAACGATTCTACAACCTTCGCATTTTTTATCAAGCATAAAAGGACATTTTGTGCAGTCAATTCCGCATACAGATATATTTTTCATTTATGTACTCCTTTCACATTTCAATTCTTCCGAAATTCTTTAGTTTTACAAGCATTTCAAGTGTCATATAAG
>JAZSIT010000198.1:0-3654 GCA_045533895.1 Eubacteriales bacterium | reverse complement strand
GTATTTCGGCGCGATTCTTATGCTGGAAAAGACCTTCCTGCTTAAAGTGCTTAATAAGATACCCAAGGTATTCAGCCATATATACGCGCTGTTTCTGGTGGCTATCGGCTGGCTCATATTCTTCTTTACGGATATGTCCGTTGGCTGGACGGTATTCGCTTCAATGTTCGGCGGTGCAGGTGCTGCGTTCACCACGGCAACGGTCAACTACGAGATACTGCGCAACCTGCTGCTTCTTGCACTTTGCGTTATCGGAAGCACCCCTTATCCCAAAAAGCTGTATTACTATCTTGTAAACCGCTTCCGCGCCTTTGAATATGCGTCACCCGCGCTCACCTGTTCTTCCTTCCTGCTGTGTACTGCATATATGGTAAGCAGTACCTTCAGCCCGTTTCTTTATTATATCTTTTAAGGGAGGGGAAGACGCAAATGAAAAAAACAACTCATATCATAACAATAGTGCTGTTTTTGGCAATACTTTTCGGGCTTTCTGCGGCGTTCGTAATAGTGCCGGATAAATCTTATTCCGAAAACGAAAACCGCAACCTGCAGACCTTTCCCGCCATTACATGGGAAAGCTTTTTGGACGGAAGCTTTTCTTCCTCCATTAACGAGTATTTTGCTGACCAGTTCCCGTTGAGAGACGGATTTGTCAGCCTTAAAGCCCTTTCCGAGCTTGCACTTCTCAAGGGCGAGAACGACGGTGTCCTCATTGGTAAAAACCACACCCTTGCGGTGCGTACCTTCTCAATGTTCAAAGACCGCTTGACTCGTACCGACGGAATGGATATGTACTATGCGGAAACAGTGCAAAAGCAGCTTAATATACTCAATAATTTTGCTGCCGGTTGTTCCGTTCCCGTAAATGCTATTATTCCGCCCCGCGTGCTCGACGTGGCGGACAGCGCCTTTAATTACCCTTCGGATATTTCCGCAAGCCTTTTGGCAGAACTGGATTCTGTTTCCGCAGATATTCTCGTGCCCGTTTCGGGTATGCTGAAGGAAAAGTATGCATCCGGCGAATACGTTTATTACCGTACCGACCATCATTGGACCACTCTCGGCGCATATTACGCATACTGTGAGATAATGCGCTCTTTCGGTATGGAAGAGGATATTATCCCTGCAGACAAGTTTACTGTTGAGACCGTGTCCGATGAGTTTTATGGCACCACCTGGTCAAAGGGCGGGTTCAGCTTTGTTATGCCCGATACAATGGAATTCTGGTCTCTGGGCAACGATAACGATTTTACCACTACTATCGGTGAAAATTCCTTCAGCGGATTTTACGATAGATCGTATCTTGATAAAAAGGATAAGTATTCCGCGTTTATCGGCGGTACAAACGACGTTACTCTCGTTACTAAAAATACCGATGAAGACCGTCCCGTGCTTCTCCTTCCCAAGGATTCCTTTGCAAACAGCCTTGTCCCTTTCCTCGCACAGCATTTTGACCTTGTGCTGGTCAATATGGCAAACCGTATGACGGATATTTCGTCCTATATCCAAACCTATTCCGCCGACCGTGTCCTTATCGTCTGGAACGTGGAAAACCTCGTTTCCAACGGAAACTTGGGCAATATAAAATAAAAAAAACAACCTGCCCCATGTTTTTTATTAAAAACAGTGGTTTGCACTGTTCATTTCTCATACAGAATATAAACATGAAAAATAATTAAACACAGGGAGGTATTTATTATGAAAAAAACAATTATTGTTTTGCTTTGCTTTTTATTCTCGTTTTGTGCTTTTGCAGGCTGTGAACAAGCGGAAGAAAGCAAAACCGATATAAGCAACAGTGATATTTCCGAAATATCGGAAGAAGTTTCAACGGAAGCATCCGATGAAATATCTGAAATTTCCGAGGAAGAACCCTTTGTTATTGTTGATAAAAGAGGCAGTGATTGGTCAACTTCAATAGACTGCTTTTTTGAAGACGAAGAATACCTTTATTATTTCGGTCTCTCTCCCATGCACCAATATATAATTGTTGAATATGCCGACGGTACTACCCAAAACATAAAGGAAGCCCTTGCGGACGGTAATATTACTATACAAGACCTTGATAGGTTTGGTATAGAATATATAAAAGAACCTAAAGATGTTTCAAACTGAATGATAAAAAAACAACCTGCCGTTTTATATCAAACGGCAGGTTTTGAATTTCTGTTGACAACATTACAGCTTTATGTTATACTACTTTCGTAAAAAGCGGGGTCTTTAACTAAACGATCTCTTCGCTGTTGAACACGAAGCCTACACAGACTCCGCGTACATGCGGTCAAGTCTGTGTTTTTGTATTATTTAAGGAGGTAAAAATGAAAAGAATAAGTATACTGTTGGCAATATTATTGCTTACTTCAGCAGTTGTATCTTGTAAAACGCAAAATGTTGTTTCATCAGTTTCGAATTCGTCTGTATATGTTGATGAGACAAGTAGCGAAGGAAGTGAAGAATTAAGCGATGATATTTCTGCAGATATATCGTTGCCTGAAGTAAGCGTGGAAATCTCTCTTGAAACAAGCGAAGAAGTCTCCTCGTCTGAAGTAAGCACAGAAAACGCTGAAGAAGTTTCCAAAGATGAGGTTAGCACGGAAGTTTCAGAAGAATCCGAATCGGAGGTGAGCGCGGAGGTTTCAAACGATGTTTCGGGCGACGAAGGTGATAAAAAAGTTGATACCACAGATGATGAGTGGTATACCGAGAATTCATTGTTGAGAGCGACTATGAAATATATTCAATCTCATCCTGAATTGAGCGGACTTGCAAGCGGAAAATCATATCAAGTTGAACATCAAACACCAGAGGAGTTTGATGCTAACGAACATACAGGACGAGGTTTTGCCATTTGTACTTTAGTGGTAAATGTTTATGATTATTACACTTATCTCAACACTGATTCTTATAATGAATCAGCAATCAAGAAAGCAGGCTTGAAGGTTTGGATTTGTCAAAACGGAGAAAAAATAGATTATGTGTATACCAACAGCAAAGGTCAAGCGCGTTTCTTTGTCTTAGATGGAATGTATTCATTTTATCTCGAAGAAAATGAAATTTATGACGATAGCCGTACAACAAATGGTGCTTGGTGCAAAGAAGGAAAACATATAACTGCTGATTATAACTTGAAATTATTTACATATGATAAGACCGTATTTAAAGAGCTGGAGATTTATGTTACCGACGCGGAAACTGGCGAGCCTATTGAAGGCGTACGATTCTACAGTACGGATTATGAAGAGCTTGATGGTCTTACTGATATAAAAGGCAAGGGTAAATGCGATTCCCTCTTATCCTATGTTGGCCGCGGAATGAGTCAAAGCCGCACTTTGCATTTCAAAAAAGATGGATACGATCTATATGTTGATCAAAATGTTAATATAACCGAAGCTTATCTGCATATAGAATTAAAAAAGACACAGTATTATGAATTTAAGTTTATTTTTGTGGATTACTATACCGGTGAGCCAATCGAAGGTGTTTATACAAATAAAAACACCGGCTATGCTATGACAGTAAACAATAGAGTTACTGGCGAAGACGGAGTTATATCGGGTATTTATACGAGTGAATATCTTAATAGTTATAATTCAATAAGTTTTTATTCCGAGAAAAATTACCCGGGAGCAATTGGCTTGGACACGATGTCTTGCT
>JAZSIT010000140.1:0-10532 GCA_045533895.1 Eubacteriales bacterium | reverse complement strand
TTATCTTTATCTCCTTCGCATACGAAAACCTTACCCGTCTCCACGAGGTAGTAAGCGCCCCTCTCTGCCAGTTCCTCGCTTGGCAGTGGACAGACGATCTGTTTGATAACCTTGAGAGAGACGGCATCCACCTTGACGCATATTACGGAATCCTTACCGAGGAGCGCGTTGCCGAAGCGCACCGCCGCGGTATCGTAGTAAACGCCTGGACAGTAGACGACCCCAAGATAGCAGAGCAGTTGGCTTCATGGGGAGTAGATCAGATAACCTCTAATATATTAGAGTAACCCGTGGGAACTGTCTAAACTTCGCAGATCGAAACGCAAAGGGTGTATAAAAGTTTCGCTGCAGCGATTTTCAGGTTGTAGGGACGGGCGTCCCCGAAGCGCACCCCACAAATGCCGGCAGCATTTGCAGGGACCCCGCTTCGACCGTCCGCATTTTCCACAGCAAATATAAGGTAAACTTCCGTAGAATAACTCTACGGAAGTTTTTGTTTTTGCGTTTTTTCCGCGTTTTTACTTCGCTAGCCGTAGATTACTACGGCACGCTCGTAAATTCCGCGTTCTGACCTCAACCTACCCGCCCTCACCTTCACACCCAATGCATTGTGCGGATTTTGGGGCTGGTTATTGACATTATCTTCCTAAAAGTGTATCATAATAACACAAAGGAGATTTTTTACAATGGCAAAAAACAACGGAAAGTTAAAAAACTGCCTTGAGCTGTTTTGGGCGTTTTTCAAAATAGGCGCATGCACCTTCGGCGGCGGTGCGGCTATGATAAGCTTTATTTCCGCCGAGGCGGTGGATAAGAAAAAATGGATAACCAACGAAGAAATGCTGGATATGGTTACCGTAGCGGAGTCTACCCCCGGCCCTATCGCAATAAATACCGCTACCTTCGTGGGCTTCCGCGTTGCAGGCGTTATCGGCAGTGTTGCGGCGACTTTGGGTACAGTGCTTCCTCCCTTTTGCATAATGCTGTTTATCGCGGCGTTTTTTGATTTCTTCAAAAGTATTGATATAATCAACTATATGTTTGCAGGTGTCCGTGTAGGCGTTATCGCACTCATACTCAAAGCATTTCTTAAAATGTGGTCCTCCTGCAAAAAGGATGCGTTTTATTACGTCATCTTCGGGCTGGCGTTTTTGGCTGTTGCGGTCTTTGGTGTCGGTACCATTCCCGTAATCATCTGCGCAGGTCTCATCGGCGTGGGCAGTGTGCTGGTTTCGTTAAGGAGGGGTAAATAATGCTTACTTTACTCAACCTTTTATGGACCTTTTTCAAAATAGGCATTTGCACCTTCGGTGGCGGATACGCCATGGTGGAGCTGGTGGCGGAGCAGGTTACCTCCCGCGGCTGGATGGAAATGCAGGAGGTAATCGATTTTATCGCCATAAGCGAATCCACCCCCGGGCCTATCGCAATTAATATGGCGACATACGTGGGCTTCCGTGTCGGCGGATTCTGGGGCGCTTTAATGGCAACACTGGGCGTGGCGCTTCCCTCGCTTATCATTATTATGATCATCGCAAAATTTTATAAGCAGTTTATCGCAAACCGCTTTGTTGCCGGCGGTATGAGAGGACTTCGTCCTGCCGCTATCGCACTTATTGCCGCCGCAGGAGTGTCTATAGCTGCAGAGGTGTTTTTGCCTTCGGGTGCTGTTGCGGAAAACCTTTTTTCAGCCGAGCTTGCCTTTGTGCTGATAACACTTGCTTTATGCCTGTACCTTGTATGCAAAAAGGCAAAGCCTCATTATATACTCATCCTTTCCGCAATGTGCGGTCTTTTGTGGGGAAGCATACAAAATCTGTTTATGTAATACATTTCTTGACAAAAAACACGACTTGTTATATAATTTCATCAGTGTATTAATATTTAGTGAACGAGGGATTTATTATGGGACAAAGAACAAGACTTAAAGCGGCACTTTTCGGATTTCTGCTCGGAGGTGTCGGCGTACATTCTTTTTATCTCGGTTTTAAGACCAAGGGTATTTTGCACATAGTGTTTTACTGCGCAAGCATAGCTCTTGCAATAATTCCTTACGTTGGCTGGGTTACGGGAGTTCCCCTTTCCATCGCCAATTCTGTTTGGGCTATTGTCGAGGCAATACAGATAGTTTCCAACAAAAATTTTGTAGACGCAAATGGCAACCCGCTTGCATAAAAACCTTTCACTCCGGCTTTTCAGTCGGAGTGTTTCTCTTTTTTTGTTTGACTTTTACTTGTAACCGGAGTATAATTCTTTTGAGGTGAAATGTATGAAATACGTAGAAACTTTACATCAAAATCAACACATGCAGGGCTTTACTTCCGATGGGACTTATATGTACTGGTCTTTTACGGATACCGTGGTAAAAACTACCCTTAACGGCACGGTGCGCAGATGCGTTCCCATTACAGGCGGACATCTGGGCGATATCGATTATTACGAGGGAAAGCTGTACGCTTCCTTTATGGGCAACGCCGCGCCTGGTCATGCCTGGAATGATTGGACTTCATTTAAGATATATGTTTTCGATGCGGAAACACTTGAGAATATCGGCAGAATAAATCTTGATATTTGCGATTATTATAAATCTCTCAAGGGCACACCCGAGGATACCAGAGGATTCCAAGGTATAGACGGTGTGGCTTTCGGAAAAATCCCCGGCACAGAGGAATGGCGTATGTTTGTCGCCTGCGCGCTGGATACGGGGGAAGCATACAAGAACAATATCATACTCCGTTTTACTCTTGACGGAGTTTATGAGACCGAATATCACATTCCCACGGGCAACACCGTGTTCGGTATACAAAATCTGGATTACGATGCAACCACCGGCGAATTCTGGTTTTCCACCTACGGCGCTTCGGAAACGTACCAGCCAAAGGAAACCTTGTATAAGACCGATGTAAACCTCACCAAAGCGGAGGAAAAATTCTGTTATTCCTCTCCTTACGGATTTGAATGTCAGGGCAACGGAAGATACTATTGCTCTATGCATTGGGGCAAACGGGGAAGCTGTAACGGCGCGGCTTATGATTGCGATAAGGATTTTCTTAAGGTAAAAAAGACCGAATTCGAAATAAGAGATTATATTAAACAATTTTTAGAGGAAAATTAAAATGAAAAAACTTTTTGTTATATTTCTTTCCGCCTTTTGCCTTTTTTCTCTTTTTTCTTGCGACGGGCTTATCGACGTTAACTTCAGTACGGATGTTGATGTTTCCGTCCTTGAACAAAGCGAAAACGCTGTTTCTCTTCCCGAAGAAAGCGATGCTTGGGAGGATAAGGTCATCGGTCTTATGCCCGATGACGTGGTGGTGTTTTTGGGAGATTCCATCGCACAGGGATACGGACTTAACGACGTGGAGAAGGAGAGATATTCTTCCCTCATCGCAGAAAAGTCGGGTTGTACTGTGTACAACTACGCAGTCCCCGGCGACGACGGAGCGGATCTTATTCAGCTCCTCGCTTCCGGCGCCTGCACCCAGCTTGAAAAGGCTACGGTAATTGTAATTTCCATCGGTGCAAACAACGTGCTCAAGGCGGCGGACACACTGCTTCCCTATTACGAGCAGCTGCAAAACGGTCAAGCACCCGAAATACTTGATATTTCCGAGACTTTTGATATTATCGTTCAGGGCATCCAGCGCTTTGAAACCGAGCTTCCCCAGATAATTTCGGATATCCGTGCCATTAATTCGGATGCGCTTATAATCTTCCAGACCGTATATAACCCTTACCGCGATTTCACCGAATTCAAGGTAGAGCAAAAGGGGCTTCAGATTTCCTTTTCCGCCTTTTCCGCAAGCTGTGTTATCGGTGTAAACGATGTTATAAATAATAATGCCGAGGAATTGGGCTATACCGTTTGCGAGGTTTACGAGCCTTTTAAGGAATACGAGGGCAATCTTATCAACGCCCTTGCTGACGGCAGCAACGTTGACCCGCACCCCAACGCAGAGGGACACAAATTGTTGGCAGAATTGGTAATGGGTGCAATAGAGGAAGGACAGATACCGTGAAAAAATACCCTTTTATACTTTTCGATCTTGACGGAATGCTGGTAAACACCGATGAAGGGGTGTTTAACTGCGTGTCCTATGCACTTTCAAAGTTCGGAATATTTAATCCGGATAAAGAACTGCTTAAAAAATATATGGGCCCGCCTCTTAAATATTCCTTTGAGACCTTCAGCGGTCTTTCAAAGGAGCAAAGCGAGCAGGCACTTGCCTTTTACCGCGAGCGTTATAAGGATGTGGGTATTTTCGAGTGCTACGCTTTTGAGGGAATACCGGAGCTTCTTTCCGCCCTCCGCGATAAAGGCGTTGTTCTGGGCACCGCTACCTCCAAGCCGGAGGAATATGCCCGCAGAATTCTGGAAAAGCTTGATATTGCCAAATATTTCCACTATATCACAGGCGCGTCCTTCGATGACACCCGAGCCCATAAGGACCAAGTGGTGGTTGAGGCTATCCGCCGCTTCGGATCTCCTCCCCTTGAGGATATTCTCCTTGTCGGCGACCGCAAGTACGATACCGAGGGCGCCCATAAGGTGGGTATCGCCTGCTGCGGCGTCTATATGGGCTGTGCCGAGGAAAACGAGCACGAGACCGCCGGCGCCGACTATATCGCCCACGGCATAGAAGGTCTTACAAAAATATTGCTTGATTAAAACAAATACCCCGAGAAGCCTTTTTGGGTTTCTTGGGGTATGTTTTTTACCACTATATTTTTCTGTCTTTGAAATAATATATTCTGTCCTTTTCGCCAACCTCGCGCAAGATTTTGCAGGGGTTGCCCACCGCAACGACGCCTGCGGGCAGGTCCTTGGTTACCACGCTTCCTGCGCCGACCACCACGTTGTCTCCGATAGTTATGCCCGGCAGAATTATTGCTCCTGCGCCTATCCAGCAGTTTTTGCCGATGCGTACGGGTGCGTTATACTGGTAGCCCTGCTCACGCAGTTCAGGAAGAATGGGATGCCCCGCCGTGGCAACGGTTACGTTGGGTCCGAACATGGTGTTGTCTCCCACGTAGATATGGGTATCGTCAACTAGTGTGAGGTTGAAGTTCGCATACACGTTTTTGCCGAAGTGCACGTGATGTCCGCCCCAGTTGGCTCGGAAAGGCGGCTCGATATAGCATCCTTCACCAATGTCCGCAAACATTTCCGCAAGCAGCTTTTGCCTTTTTTCCATATCGTGAGGGCGTGTAAGGTTGTATTCATACTGCTTTTCAAGACAGTCAAGCTGTTTTTCCATTATTTCATCTGCCAACGGCAGGTATAATTCACCTGAATGAAGCTTGTTCATCATATTCCTTTTTCCTCCTTTTGGTGCGCCGAGATTGACGGCAGAGGATATATGTGCTATAATTATAATATCTTTAAGCACGAAAAGTCAACCGATTTTTTCTTTGTGAGGAAAACAGATATGAAAAAATTATCAGTATTTATAATAAGCCTTTTGGTTGTGCTGCTTATAGCCGCTTGCGGCACTGCCGAGACGGAGGTGTCTTCTCCCGATAACTCTATGGCAAACGTGTCCGAAAGCGGAGAAAGCTCTGATACGGCTGTGTCTGCGGACGAAGTGTCCGAGACTCCGTCCGAGGATGTAAGTGAAGGACAGGTTTCGGAAGAAATAAGCGACGGAAATTCCTCTGCCCCCACTCAGAGCGAGCCCGAGGAAAGCAAGCCTGAGGAGAGCAAGCCTGAGGAGAGCAAGCCCGAGGAGAGCAAACCCGAGGAGAGCAAGCCCGAGGAAAGCAAGCCCGAGGTAAGCAAACCCGAGGAAAGTAAACCCGAGGAAAGCAAGCCCGAGGTAAGCGAGCCCGAAGTAAGCGAGCCGAAGTACGATTATACTACAGGACAAAAGCACGTTTCCATTAAAAACACAAGCCGTTATTTGTATTCCACTCTTAACGCAAAGCAAAAAGAATGGTATAAAAAAATCGACCAAGCGGTAAATAATCTGGAAGCCGAGGTGCTTCTTGACGCAGAGATAATCGACGGCGACAACTATTACATATATTATCTGTATATGGCTGATAATCCCGAGCATTTTTATCTGGGCAATGAGGTGGGCGTGTTCTCTGACGGCGTGTCTCAGCATGGACTTTATCTGACATATTCCGACGGAAAGACAGACAACAAATCGGAGCAGGGCACTATCAGCGATGCACTTAAAAACAGCATTTTAAGCAAAAAAGCCGCTTTTGATAAGGAGATTGCCCGAATAGTATCCACCATCCCTGCCGATGCGCCCGATGTTATTAAGGAAAAGCTTATATACGATTATATCCTTTCCCACGCGGTATACAACACCTCTCCCGTCTGGAACACCACCGCACCCGATGATTGGAACGCTTACGGCGTTATTATGAACGGTATCGGCGTGTGCGAATCTTATTCCGAGGCGTTCCAGCTTCTCTGCCTTTCGGTAGGCATTAACTGTATCGGTGTTGACGGTGATGCAGGCGGAAATCACAAGTGGAACGCAGTCTGCCTTGATAACGAGTGGTATATGTGCGATATCACCTTTGACGACCCTATCGGCGGACCCGACGGCGCCCCTTACCACAAATATTTTAACCTTACCACCGCGCAGATGGAAAGTAAAAACCACACTATAGACCAAAGTCATTGGAATATTCCCGTCTGCAACGGCACCAAATACTCTTTTGAGAGCTATTTCGGTAAATAATTGTAAACTTTTTTGAAAGACCTTGATTTTATCGAGGTCTTTCTGTTAATATATATACAGAAAGATAAGAAGGAGGGCTTTTTCCTATGAGAAACGAAGATTGGGTAAACCACGCGGAAGACGTTCCCGAAGAGGCTTTGAAGCAGGAGGCTGAAAAAGAGTTTGTTAATCAGTACAGAAATTCGGATTGGAACTATGAAAATCAGCGATGGTACAAAAGCTATAAAAAACCTATCCTCACTTATATCGGTCCCATCATTTTCGGAGCTATTGCCCTTATCGTGTTTTTCTGGCCATATATAAAGGAATGGGTGTCAGACCTTATTGCCCGTATCCCTTGGTTTCAAGGTATGATTTTTTAATAAAATGAAAGGCGGCGTGTTATGAAAAAAAGACCTGCAGGCAGTGTTCAAAAACCAATAAAGCGGTCTGCTTTGCGCGCAAAGCTGGGAATGTGGTATTACGGCAGTATGCGCCGTCTGTATTGGCTTACTCACCGCAAAATGTTTGCCCGCCAAAGAAAAGAGTATTTCGGCACCGTACAGTTTTCCCACAAGACCCCCTTGCTGCGCAAATTGCGGGACGTGGATATGCAATATCAATATAACAAGATAGTCAACCTTAAGATCGCAGTAAAACAGCTGGACGGGATAATCCTTCGCCCCGGAGAAGTGTTCAGTTATTGGCGTCTTATCGGCAACACCACCCGAAAAAAGGGATATATTGATGGAATGGTGCTTAAAAACGGCACCTTCGGCTATGGTATCGGCGGCGGTCTTTGCCAGATGTCCAACCTTATTTATTGGATGACTCTGCACACCCCTCTCACCGTTATTGAGCGTCACCGTCACGGGTACGACGTTTTTCCCGATTCCAAGCGCACACAGCCCTTCGGAAGCGGAGCAACCTGCTATTATCCTCACGGCGACCTGATGATACGAAACGATACCGATACCACCTTCCAGCTTTGCGTCCGCGTGGGGCAGGAATATCTGGAAGGGGAGTGGCGCGCCCAAAAGGAGCCGGAGCTTTCTTACGAGGTGGTGGAAAAGGACCACGAGGTAAGAAGCGAATATTGGGGCGGATATTCCCGCCACAACAAGCTTTTCAGGCGTGTTTACGATATGGACGGCAACTTCCTGCGGGAAGAGTTTGTGGTGCAAAACGATGCAATTATGATGTACCCGCCTTTTTTAAGCGATACGTATTCCGAAAACAAAAAGGATTAAAAACCGACATTGTCGGTTTTTTCTTTTGCATATCTATTGATTATTTACTCATGTGTATGGTATAATTATTTATTAATCACTGCAAGGAAGTGCTTGAAAAATGAAAATATCCGACCTTTTACAAAAAGATACTCTGTCGCTTTCCTTTGAGGTGTTCCCTCCAAAGACGGAAAGCAGCTTTGATACGGTAAAAACCGCTACCGAGGAGATAGCCAAGCTTCGCCCCTCCTTTATGAGCGTGACCTATGGCGCAGGTGGCGGTACCAGCAAATACACTCTGGATATTGCAAAAAACATAAAATCCCTTTACGGCGTGCCCACCCTTGCACACCTTACCTGCGTTTCTTCCACCCGTGAAACCGTAAGACAAAAAATAGCAGAGATAAAGCAGGCAGGCATCAGCAACGTAATGGCGCTTCGCGGTGATATTCCTGCCCATCTCGCAGATGCGGACAGAAGCGCTTGGGACTACAAGCACGCAGTTGAGCTTATATACGAATTAAAGCAGGCAGATGCGGATTTTTGTATCGGTGCCGCCTGTTATCCCGAAATACATCCTGAAAGTATTAACCAAAAGCAGGATATTCTTCACTTAAGGGAAAAGGTGGAGGCAGGCGCTTGCTTCCTTACCACACAGATGTTTTTTGATAACAATCTGCTGTATAACTTTTTGTATAAGATTCGCGAGGCGGGCATAACCGTTCCCGTAATTCCGGGCGTAATGCCCATTACCAACGCAAATCAGGTAGAGCGGGCGGTAAAATTATCCGGCTCCTTTATGCCCCAGCGGTTTAAGAGTCTGGTGGATAAATTCGGGTCTGACCCTGCGGCAATGAAGCAGGCGGGTATCGCATACGCCACCGACCAGATAATCGACCTTTACGCCAACGGTATAACCAACGTCCACGTTTATTCAATGAACAAGCCCGACGTGGCGGAGAAGATACAAAACAATCTTTCTGATATATTGGGAAAATAATATGGAATTCAAAGAATTTTTAAGTAATAATATCGTCATTCTTGACGGCGGCATGGGTACTCTTTTGCAGGCAAGGGGTCTGAAACGAGGCGAAAAGCCGGAAGAGTGGAATATCTCCCGTCCCGACGTTATTACACAAATACACAAAGCATATTACGATGCAGGCAGTAACGTGGTGTCGGTAAACACCTTCGGCGCAAATATATTCAAGTTTGAAGAAAAATGTCTGGAGGATATTATTTCCGCCGCAGTTTGCAACGCAAAAAACGCCCGTACACTAAGTAACAGCAAAAAAGAAAAGTATATAGCTCTTGATATCGGTCCCACAGGAAAGCTGTTAAAGCCTTACGGCGACCTTGGTTTTGAGGACGCTGTGGAGGCGTTTGCAAAAACTGTGCGTCTGGGCGTTAAGTACGGAGTTGACCTTATAGTTATCGAGACCATGAACGATAGCTATGAGACCAAGGCCGCGCTCCTTGCGGCAAAGGAAAATTCCTCTCTTCCCGTCATCGTTACAAACGCATACGGCGCAGACGGACGCCTGCTTACAGGCGCCTCTCCTGCCGCAATGGTTGCGCTTCTTGAGGGAATGGGAGCAGACGCTATCGGCGCAAACTGCTCTTTGGGCCCCAAGCAGCTCGTTCCCGTTGCGGAGGAATTAATAAAATACGCATCCGTTCCCGTGGTGCTTAAACCCAACGCAGGTCTTCCCGTTGTAGAAAACGGAAAAACCGTTTACGATATAGATGCAGAGGAGTTTTCGGCTGTTCTTGCGGATTTGGTTAAAAAGGGCGTCCGCGTTGCAGGAGGATGCTGCGGCACCACGCCCGAATATATAGAGCTGCTTTCGAAAAAAACGGTGTCTCTTTCTCCCGCGCCCGTAACCGAAAAGGATATTACCGTTGTTTCCTCCGGAAGCAAGACGGCAATGTTCGGGGAAAGACCTGTCCTTATCGGCGAGCGGATAAACCCCACCGGAAAAAAGCGGTTTAAGCAGGCGCTGGCGGAAAAGGATATGGATTATATTCTTTCCGAGGGTGTTTCTCAGGCGGAAAAGGGTGTTCAGGTTCTTGACGTAAACGTGGGACTTCCCGAAATCGACGAAGCGGAAATGCTTACTTCTGCCGTACAATCCCTTCAGGCTGTTACCGACCTGCCTCTGCAGATAGATACAGCTTCTCCCGAAGCGATGGAACGCGCCTTGCGTATCTACAACGGCAAAGCAATGGTAAACTCGGTCAACGGCAAAAAAGAAAGCATGGCTTCGGTGTTCCCTCTGGTAAAAAAGTACGGCGGACTTGTTGTTGCGCTCACTCTGGACGAAAATGGTATTCCCGAAACGGCTGACGGCAGGGTAGAGATAGCAAAAAAGATACTTAATACCGCAAAAGAATACGGTATAAGCAAAAAGAATATTATTTTCGATCCACTTGCACTTACCGTCAGCGCAGATAAAAACTCTCCGTCGGTAACTCTTGAAGCGGTGCGCAGAATAAGAAACGAGCTTGGCTGTCACACATCTCTGGGTGTTTCCAACGTATCCTTCGGGCTTCCCGCGCGCGACGGAATAAACAGTGTGTTCTTCTCCCTCGCTTTGGAAAACGGACTTTCCGCCGCAATAATGAA
>JAZSIT010000126.1:0-11295 GCA_045533895.1 Eubacteriales bacterium | reverse complement strand
CTTTGAAAGGAGTGTAAAAAGATGAAAAAACGCATAACATCGTATCTTCTGGTATTGCTTTGTATTCTTTTGGTTTCCTGCGCGGACAAAATCCCCTCCCCCAAAGAAAGCACGGAAAAAAGCGATATTTCCGCAGATATTTCCATACCTGAGGAGAATGACGTATCCGACGGCAACAGCGAAACGGAAAGTGAAATTCCCGAAGTTACCGACACGCGAAACGACGGATTTTCGGTATGGTCCACAAAAAACATGTCCAGCACCGACGATTATTCAATAACAGACGGAAAATTCATATATACTTTGTTTACGGATATCAATTTCAACCAAAAGCTCATAGTACATTCTGTGAACGACGGCGCTGTAACCTATGTTAAAGAAACCTTATTATCCGACGAAATCGGATACAAAACCGCAATGTTATACGGCGACCTTATTGTTTTGACAGCGGTAAAAAATCTTTTTTATGACGATACCGAACACTCCACCGAGGAAAACCAACTTCGTTTTTCAGAGGAAGAAACCATAGTTGAATTTTACAAGCACGACGGAAACGGCAACATAACTTTAGTTAACAGCTTCTTTCAATCCGGTATGCCTAACCGTATCTGTGTTGAAAATGATATGCTGTATCTCATAACAAATTACTACTTCGGTTATGATTACGGAAACCTTGACGATATGTTTTGGTATGACTACGCACCGCAACCGTCACAAGAATTAAAAGAATATATCACGGAAAGAGTTGATTCAAGACTGCCTGCGGTAGGTTTTGGGACTGCAAAAACAATAGATCAAAGCTGCGTTCGTGAAAACGAAGACACTCCGTCATACAACCGCTTTGTTCTTTCGGTATTCAAGCCGGAGGACGAAAGTGTTTCCACCGTATGTATGGACGGTTCCTGCCTTACCGCTTTTGTGAACGGTAATAACATATATATTCGGGATATGGGTTCGCCCGATGAAAACACCGCTTCCACTACCGAAGCGAGGATTTATAAATTTACCGTTACCGACGGTGTACCCGATTACGTTTGCAGAACTTATGTAAAAGGAATGATCAAAGGATTCAGGGAAAAAGACGGCTGTTTGACCTTTGTGGTAGAAGACAAGGTAGAAAACGATCTTTACAACTGTCATATTGATGTTCACGCAATAACTTATGATGCTTCTCTTAACGAAATCGGAAGAGTAAAGATGCCCGATACTACCAGAGAAGTAAAATCCTCACTCTTTGACGGAGATACGCTTTACGTGATGACATACGGAACTTCTCGGGTGGTGGAGCATACCGCTATGACATATACCATAGATATATCCGATTCCACTGCACCCAGAATCACCGCTTCGGTAAAAACATCCGGCTATTTGACAGAATTAGCACTTCTTGAAGAAGGAAGACTGTTCGGATTTGGGCACAGTACCAAAGGTCGGAAAAATGCCGGTATAAAACTGGGGCTGTTTGATATTTCCGCATCCGAAAGCATTAAGGAAATCTCCTCTGTATCCACAGACAAGTCCCTCGACCTTAATCGGCACATATTAAACGTGGATACCGAAAACAAAACCGTATTGGTGCGGTACAGATTGACGGGAGAAACCATTGAGTTTGAAAATTATGACTGGACGCCCTACGGATGCATAGTTGCTTTGTATTCTTATGCGGGAGACCAATTTAAACTTTTGGGACAAAGGGAATATTACCAACAGGATTCTTCCGGAACACGTAATATAGGTCCCGAGCAATATACTATGGACGCAGTATATATCGACGGATACTACTATGTTATCAGTTACCGTGACGAGGTTGTCAACATATATTCTTATTCTGCCGATAATTTTACACTCATAAACGCTTGTGAACAGGTAAGTCCGTAAAAGACTTGCTTTGTAAGACATTGTATAACAAAAAATATTTCTAAAAAACGGGTTTTTTACCCGTTTTTTTGATAAAATAGTATTGATTTTTGAGAAAAGCTGTGGTAAAATGTTCCGGTATGCGGCGACATACGCATACAAAATAAAAAAATACACACACTTTGCGTTTCGCCCTTGGGTCGGCAGGAAAAGCCGCGGGTAAAAAATTCACGCGCAGGGTGGCGGGGAAACCCGAAAGGAGAAAAGAAAAATGTCAGTAATCAGCATGAAACAACTGCTCGAAGCAGGCGTTCACTTCGGTCACCAGACCAGAAGATGGAACCCCAAGATGGCGGAGTACATCTTTACCGAAAGAAACGGCATCTACATTATCGACCTTCAGAAAACCGTTAAAAAGGTTGAAGAAGCTTACATGTTCGTACGCGACGCTTCTCTCGAAGGCGGCAACGTTCTCTTCGTTGGTACCAAGAAGCAGGCACAGGACGCTATCAAGGAAGAAGCTATCCGTGCAGGTATGTACTATGTAAACGTTCGTTGGCTGGGCGGTATGCTTACCAACTTCAAGACCATTAAGAGAAGTATCCAGAAGCTGAACAACCTTACCAAGATGTCCGAAGACGGCACCTTTGATCTCCTTCCCAAGAAGGAAGTTGCAGCTCTCCAGAAGGAAATGGCTGACCTCGAGCGTAACCTCGGCGGTATCAAGGATATGAAGGGTCTTCCCGCAGTTATGTTCGTTGTAGACCCCAAGAAGGAAGCTAACGCTGTTGCAGAAGCTCGCAAGCTCGGTATCCCCGTAGTTGCTATCGTTGATACCAACTGCGATCCCGATTGCATCGATTACGTAATCCCCGGCAACGACGACGCTATCCGCGCTATCAAGCTTATCGCATCCGTTATGGCAGACGCAGTTCTCGAAGGCAAGCAGGGTGAACAGTTCACCGACGCTACCGAGGGCGAGACCGCTGAGACCGAAACCAAGGAGGACTAATAAAATGGCAGATATTTCCGCAAAAGTTGTTATGGAGCTTCGTAAAAAGACCGGTTGCGGTATGATGGAGTGCAAAAAGGCACTTGTTACCGCTAACGGCGATTTTGATGAGGCTATAAAGATTCTTCGTGAGAAGGGCCTTGCTGTTGCCGCTAAGAAGGCAGACAGAGTTGCTGCAGACGGTATTGTTGACGTTTACACCGCTGACGGCTGCACCGCTATTATCGAAGTTAACACCGAGACCGACTTCGTTGCTAAGAACGCTTCCTTTAAGGAATTCGTTCACGGCATTCTCGTTACTATAGTTGAAAACAAGCCCGCAGACGTTGCTGCTCTTCTTGCAACCAAGTTCGCAGGCAAGGAAACCACCGTTGAAGACGAGCTCAAGCAGGAGATCTTCACTATCGGCGAAAACATGTCCATCCGTCGTTTCGAGGTTATCGAAGGCGTTACCGGAACTTATATTCACGGCGGCGGTTCCGCAGGCGTAGTTGCTAAGTTTGAGGTTGAAGGCGGCGTTGAAAACACCGATGGTTTCAAGGATTACGCAAAGAACGTTTGTATGCAGATCGCTGCTATGAACCCCCTCTATGTTTGCAAGAACTGCGTTCCCGAAAGTGTTATTCAGGGCGAAAAGGATATCCTTCTTGCACAGATCAAGAACGATCCCAAGCTTGCTAACAAGCCCGACCAGATCATCGAAAAGATGGTTACCGGCAGAATTGAAAAGTACTATGACACCAACTGTCTCGTTCACCAGCAGTATGTTAAGGAAGAGAATATGACCGTTCAGCAGTACACCGAGAATACCGCAAAGGAACTCGGCGGCTCCATTAAGGTTGTTTCCTTCGTTAAGTACGAAAAGGGCGAAGGCATTGAAAAGAGAGAAGACGATTTCGCTTCTGAAATCGAAAAGCTCGTTAAGGGTTAATGGTTAAATCGGCGCCCCTGATATTCAGGGGCGCTGTTTGTTAATTGTTAATAATTATGAGGTAAAAAATGAATACAAGCAAAAAAAGCACCTTTGATGTAATAAAAGAGAGCATAAAAAAATATACCGACACAAAATGGTTTACGGTAATACGGTATGTTTATCATTTTCTTGTTGTGCCATGCATTATCAATTTATGTATAAACAACTTTTTTCTTGATACAACCACTATTCGGGACACCCAGTTTGGCAGTGGATATTTGTTTTCATATATACTTGTAATACTGTTCAACGCGCTGTTCACTGCAATAACCACCTCTTCTATTGCGTCCAACGCTACTCTTGCCGGCGTTGCCTTTGTTTTCTCCGCAGTGCAGTACGTTAAGATACAAATGTCTGATAACCCCGTGTATTTTTCGGATATAAACTTCTTCCGCAGTGCGGGAACTCTCGGTGACCTTGTTGCAGAGGTTTCTATTCCCGAACTTTTGGGACGAATTTCCGGCTCTCTGGTAAAATACGGTCTTATACTTGCGCTTATAATTGTTATCGGCGTGCTTCTTCGCTTCAGGCTTAAATACAAATGGAGCGGTATTGCAGTGGGTGCAACGGCTTTTGCTGTGCTGTTTTTGCTTATTGCACCTATACAGCCGCTTAACACCTTTACGCTTAACACTTTTTATTCTTATGATAAGCGTGATTCCGATTACCCTACCACCAGCCTTAAATACTATATCCGCTACGGCGTGGTATCCGGTATGTACGGTCAGGCAGTGGAAAGCCGTATTTTCAAACCCGAAGGGTATGATAAAGAATATCTTGACAAGGTGCTGGAGGAAGCGGTAAAGGAAGCCAGAGACCAATTTGAAAACACTTGGGGCGACTGTAATATTATTATGGTATTCTCCGAATCCTTTTGGGATATTGACCAGCTTGGCGAGTTTGAGTTTACCACACCCACCGGCACAGAGCTTACCGAAAATTACGAAAGACTTTCCGCAGAAGGCCACGTGTTCAAGATGATATCTCCCGTATTCGGCGGACTCAGCGCAAATGCGGAGTTTGAGGTATTCACGGGCAGTAACCTTGCGGTATACTCCCCCGGTTTTGTGCCATACACCCAGATGTATGACAGCAAGGATTATGAGGGAACACCAAACTTTTTTGATATACTCGGTGAGTCAAATTATTATAACAAAATAATTACCGCATGGGAATCCTCGCTCTTTGACCGCACCAAGGTTTACCCCTTCTATGGGATTGACGATACCGATTTCCGCCACGAGCTGAAGGGTGTTAAAATACTGGCAGGCAGGCCCTCCGATGATTATCTTGCAGACCAGGTTATAAAGTTTATTGAAGGCGATGAGTGGAAAAACGAAGAAAACTTTTTCGTTATGATAAACACCGCACAGCTTCACGGGTCTTATTATCACAGCAAATACGTTGATGATAACGGCTACAGCCATTACACTGTAGACGTTACAAAAGCGCCCGAGGATTACTCATCGTATATGAAGGGCTCTATACGCTGTTTTGCCCAAGGTCTTTATGACGCGGACAGACAGCTTGGCAAGCTGTACGATTATATTCAGGGCTTGGAAGAAAACACCATTATTATTTTCTACGGTGACCATCTTCCTAACCTTAAAGCAATAACCGCAAAAGAGGACGGCACCTATGAGCGTATTGCCGACCTGCCTTATTTCAACACAGGCAACAATATCCTTGACACCTACCGTAAATACGATACAGAGTGTCTTGTTGTCGGTAACTTTGACCTTGGTGAGCAGGACGTAGAGTGGCTTAACTACGAGCTTCTTATGGCATACGTTATGCACCGTATGGATGTTGAGACAGATGAATATTACGATTTTCTCTACACCCAGCGTAATGACTTCCCTGCCGCCAACGATTACGTTGCCGCAGACACGGAAGGCAATCTTTACTCTATGTTTGAGCTTCCCGAAGAACTGCAAAAGCAATATCTTTTAAGAAAGCAGATAAATTACAGGTATTTCCATGATAACTGAAAAATACGATAATTTCATTTGGGATTTTGACGGCACATTGTTTGACAGCTATCCCCACACCGCGGCGGCGCTGACACAAGCACTTGCGGATAACGGCAAGGAGATTGACGTAAAGGAGGCGGAAAAGCTGCTTCGTATAACTGTAGGAACTGCAGTACGCCATTACGGACTGACTGACGAGGAATACAAGCAGTTTTACGTTTACGAGCTTACCGATGATTTTGAGCCTGTCATAAAAATATATGACGGCGTGGAGGATGCGCTGAACCGTATTCTGAACAGAGGCGGAAAGCATTTTCTGTTTACCCACAGAGATAAAAAGGCATTGGAGCTTTTGGGTAAGCAAGGCATACTGGGTCTGTTTACCGAGGTAATTACCGTGGAAAACGGTTTTCCCTTTAAGCCTGCGCCCGATGCTATCGAATATCTTGTAAAAGAGCATTCGCTGGACAAGGAAAAAACGGTAATGATAGGTGACAGAGAGATAGATATCGGAAGCGGTATAAACGCAGGCGTTCATACACTTTTCTTTGATGAATTCTCTCTTTCTCCCGAAACCAAGGCTGATGAAATCTATACAAGCTTTAAACAAATAGGATAAAAAAAGGATACCCCACACAAAAAGATACACCCCAAGAAAGCTTGCGACTTCTTGGGGTGTTTTGTGTTTTAGAAAGGTTTGGAATCCTTAAGGACTACTATTCTGTTAAATGTATTCTCGTGCTTGGTGTCCTTGCAAAAATAGCCGGTGCGGACAAACTGGAAGCGCTCGCCGTCCTGAGCCAAAGCAAGAGCAGGCTCAAGATAAGCCTTGATATGCTTAACGGAATCGGGATTAAGATAGTTATCGTACTCGGAGGAAGGAACCTTGGTCATATCCGCTTCTGTGAACAGCTTGTCGTAAAGAGCAACGTCAGCCTCTATCGCGTCTGCGGCAGAAAGCCAATGAATAGTGCCCTTTATCTTTCTGCCGTCTGCAGGCATACCGCAGCCGGTTTCAAGGTCAGCAGTACAAAGTACCTCGGTAATAACTCCGTTTTCGTCGGTAAGGATATCCTCGCACTTAACGATATAACCGCCCATAAGACGAACCTCGCCGCCCTTCTTCATACGGAAATACTTGGGAGGAGGATCGAGAGAAACGTCATCACGGTCAATATAAAGAGTACGGGTAAAAGGAACATCGCGTCTGCCTGCATCGGGATCCGAAGGATTGTTGGGCAGAGAGAAGAATTCCTTTTTGTCCTCAGGATAGTTGGTTACGGTAACCTTAACAGGGTCAAGGACCGCAACGCGGCGAAGTGCTTTCTTGTTAAGCTCCTCACGGATACAATGCTCAAGCAGATCGTAATCCACAATACTGTATGCACGGGAAACGCCGGCACGGGAAACGAAATCTATAAGCGCCGAGGGAGTATATCCTCTGCGGCGGAGACCGCAAAGAGTAGGAAGACGGGGGTCGTCCCAACCGTCGGCAATACCGTTTTCAACCAATGCGCGGAGATAACGCTTGCTCATTACGGTATGAGTAACGTTAAGGCGCGCAAATTCGTACTGATGAGGCTTGTGCTCAAAATCAATATTATCAACAACCCAATCATAAAGAGGACGGTTGTTTGTGAACTCGATAGAGCACATGGAATGGGTGATACCCTCCATTGCGTCCTGAATAGGATGAGCAAAATCATAAAGAGGATAAATACACCATGCATCGCCCTGTCTGTGATGAGACATGTGGCGGATACGGAAAATAGCAGGGTCACGCATAACAAGATTGGGAGAAGCCATATCGATCTTAGCGCGGAGGGTCTTTGCGCCATCGGGAAATTCGCCGTTCTTCATACGCTCAAAGAGCTCAAGATTTTCCTCAACACTGCGGTTGCGCCAAGGTGATTCCTTGCCCGGCTCGGTAAGAGTACCGCGGTATGCGGTCATCTCGTCTGCGGTAAGATCGCAAACGTACGCCTTGCCCTCTTTTATAAGCTTTACTGCGTATTCATAGCATTTACCGAAATAATCGCTTCCGTAGAACACGCCGCCGGTAGGCTCAAAGCCAAGCCAACGGATATCCTCATAAATGCTGTCAACGTACTCAACGTCTTCTTTTCCGGGGTTGGTATCGTCATAACGAAGGTTAAACTTACCGTCAAAGGTCTTTGCTGCAGTGGCGTTTATCCATATTGCCTTAAGAGAGCCGATATGGAGATAGCCGTTAGGCTCCGGCGGAAAACGAGTGTGGACGTGGTCCTCTTTGCCCGTCTCAAGGTCGGAACGTATTATATCATAAAGGAAATTGCTGTTATTCTCTTCCATTTTTACAGAGTCTCCTTAAAAGCATTGATTCGTGCGGCAACCTTTTCCGCACCGAGAATATTCATTACGGTATACAGGTCGGGAGAAACGGTTTTTCCGGTAACCGCAACACGCAAGAATGCGCTTACGTCACCTACACTTCCCTTCCAGCCGGAGGGGTCTTTTTTATATTCCTTCATATTGGGACAGAAGCCGTTCTGCTCACCTACAGCTTTAATGGTGTCAAACCACTGGGTCTGGTCGTCAGTCTCTTTCCAAGCGGCGATAAATCCATCAAGACAAGCCTTGATATCATCAGCATTTGCCGAAAGACTATCGGTATATTCAAAATATTTATCATAGAAGAAGGAAACGTAAGGCTTTGCGTCTGCCCAAGTGGTAAGGTCCTTACGGGGCTTGTTGCCTCCTCTGCCGATGGCGAAAATACTTTCTGCATAAGCGCGGTCGGATTCCAGAGTAGATGCAAACTCGGGATCATATTCCTTTGCCCAGGCAATAACGGAATCCACTACCTGAGAAGCGTCAAGAGAAGCTATAACGTTTTTGGAAACGTCGTTAAGCTTGTCAAAGCTGAACAGACAGCCGGAAATGCTCATCTTCTTGGGACTGAACTTAAACTCCTCCAAAGGAAGTGCGGGGTTTGCAAGACGCCATTCCTCAAAATTAGAGTTAAGCAGAGTAAGCAGATATTCCTTTACAGCGTTTGCGGGATAACCTTGCTCGTGGTAATAAGTAAGCGCCGCCTCGGGGTCCTTACGCTTGGAAAGCTTACGCTTGCCGTTTCCGTCATTCTTAAGCACCTGTGCGGTATGACAGTATTTGGGCATTCTGAAGCCCAGTGCCTTAAAGAGCTGGATGTGGAAAGGCAGGGTGGAAAGCCAGCTTTCGTCACGTACAACGTGAGTGGTACGCATAAGATGGTCATCCACAGCGTGTGCGAAATGGTATGTGGGAATACCGTCAGACTTAAGGAGCACGTGATCGATATCGTTTTCGGTAACGTCGATAACTCCCTTGATCATATCGGTAAATTTAAGCTTGTTGTTACAGTCGCCCTCGCTTCTGAAGCGGAGAACGAAGGGCTTGCCCTCATTAAGTGCAGACTGTATTCTTTCTATATCCGCATCTCTCCAGACAGCCCACTTTCCGTAATAACCGGGAGTGAGTTTTTGCGCCTCCTGCTCAGCACGGTTGGCGGCAAGCTCCTCTTCAGTGCAAAAGCAAGGATATGCATAGCCGTTCTTTACAAGCTCTTTTGCGTAGGTCTGGTAAATATTCTTTCTCTCACTCTGACGGTAAGGCCCGTATGCGCCGTTATCACCGTCAGCGGTAGCGCCTTCGTCAAAATGAAGGTCAAACTTCTCAAGTGCACTTATAATAAGAGCAACACCGTTTTCAACGGTACGCTTATCATCGGTATCCTCAATACGGAGGTAGAAAACGCCGCCCGTAAGATGCGCCATACGCTCATCTGCCAAAGCGCCGTAGAGGTTGCCCAGATGCATAAAGCCTGTGGGGCTGGGTGCAAAACGGGTTACCTGAGCGCCCTCAGGCAGGTTGCGGGGAGGATACAACGCCTCCATATCCGCAGGAGTGGTCTTTATATCGGGAAACAAAAGCTCTGCAAGAAAGTTGTTATCCATAATTACATTTCTCCAAAATAATATACTAATCTGTAAGATTATACCACCAAATGCGCGGTTTTTCAAGTGGTAAACAAAATATAAACAAAAAAACGGCTGCCAAAATGACAGCCGCGAAGGTTATTTTACTCCATAAAGTATTCGGAATATTCGGTATTCACAAAAGTTTCCCAATCCGCCTTTAATTCATCCAAGGTTTTTTCGGTAAGAGACGAAAGCTCTATGCGTCCCAAAAGATAATCGGTAACCCTTTCTTCACCGAAAAGAGATATTAAATAGTAGGTAAAAGAGGCGGCGGAATCTCCGGTTTCCGTATAATAATCGTCGTAGTAACGCATAAACAGATGGGTCAGATCATCCATATCCGTAACCACGTCTATATCCCTGCCCGTTTTTTCCACAAACTCGTTGGCAAATTCCCAGGAAGGGCCGTTACCGCGGTTTTTATAATACTCGTTTATAACGGGAATACCGTACACATCCTCCTTAAGGCTGATATACGTCGCAAGTCCTCTGGTCTGCCAAAACTCCATATCCCTTTCCGACACCAGTGACAGAATATAAGTATACATCAGATTTGCGTGAGAGGACATATAGATGCTGTGGGTTTCCTTGTAATAATTGGAATTTTTATCATTAAAAACGATATACAATCCCTCTTTATAGGATTCAAGCCCCAAAAGTGTGCGGTAGTTTCCGAATTCCCTTTCGGTTATTTCAAAATACTCCTTTGTTTTAAGGTAATAGGAATTAAGAAATCCGTGAGAGACAGAGGGCGCTCTGCCATATAGTCTGTCCTGCCAATCGGGAGTTACGCAAAAGACAGCGTAATCGCAGGCGGCGTAATAATGGAAACTGGTACCGCCATAGCCGTACAGTATTTCCGAAAGGACGGGGGTTACACCGTTTTCGGTGTAATAATCTGAAAGGGAACGCAAAAATACATTCACGTCTTGTGTTTTTCCACTTGCGGAAAGAAGGCGGTTAAAGGCTTTCACTCCGTTTTTATCGATATACTTCTCAACAAAATCCTTTGATATATTCTGCGCGTTTTCTTTGTCTTCCTCGGAAACGAACTTTGTATCAAAGCAAAGAAGATTTATATCGTAATATTGCCAATCATCCGCAAAAACTGGTGGATCATATTCGTTTTCCACACCAAACAATTCCTCGCACAAATAGCCCGCATAACCGTAAACAAGCCCGTAATTACAATATCCGCCGAAGATGGAAAACAACACGTCTGCGATATAATCCGCGCTTTTATAGTCCTGCTCAAAGGTATATATTTTCCCCGCCTCGGCATATCGGAAAGCATGTTCAGACTCATCGTAAATATATATTTCCAAATCCGTATACACGTTAAGAAAATTCAGTAGCTTTTTTGTGGCAGAGACACACGCTTTTCTTTCCGAAAAAGGCACTTTACTGTGAAAAGCGTATTCCGCGCTGCCGTCCACAATGATATCCATCTTCCCAACCAAACTGAGATTAGAGCCGGGCTCG
>JAZSIT010000065.1:0-25534 GCA_045533895.1 Eubacteriales bacterium | reverse complement strand
TGAGGACCCGAGAAAAAACGCTTCGTATTTGCTACCCGGGTTTACGGTAATCTGTAATACTACGCCACGTTTGTTTGAGGGTGATACAGAGTTGTATTTTGCAAACATTCACATCAAGGCTTTACACACTCCCGGTCACACAAAAGGAAGCTGCTGTTTTATCTGTGATGATTCTTTATTCTCAGGCGACACGCTTTTCAGATCCGGTATCGGAAGAACGGACCTTTACGGCGGAAACACGGAAGAGGAATTCTCTTCTATCCGAAAACTGTTCTCTCTTGAAAAGGACTATACCGTCTACCCCGGCCACGGCGCTAAAACAACGCTTGGGCGCGAAAAACGAGGTCTTATATAATAAAAATGCCCGACAAAATGTCGGGCATAACAAACTAATCAACTATCTCGATATCTTCAATAACTATTGCGGTTCTGGGAACATCAGAAAAATACATATACCTTCCGGTTTCGCAAGTTGCAATGTTGTCAAGCACATCAAAACCATCGGTAACACATCCGAAAGCTGCATACTGACCGTTGAGATGAGGTGCATTCTGATGCATTACGAAGAACTGGGAGGATGCGGAGTTGGGGTCTGACGTACGAGCCATAGAAAGAACACCGCGTGTATGTGCGATATCGTTACCGACAAATCCGTTAGCGGCAAATTCGCCTTTGATAGCTTTGGTTTCTTTGTGCTCAAAGCCCGCATCAAAGCCGCCGCCTTGAATCATAAATCCTTCGATAACGCGGTGGAATATAAGGTCTTTGTAAAAACCGCTCTTTGCGAGAGAAACAAAGTTTTCTACTGTCTTGGGCGCTTTTTCGGGATACAGCTCTGCTGTCATAACGCCGATAGATTTAACTTTAATAAGTGCTTTCATTATTTACTCCTTGGTTTTAAAATCTTTTACCAGACGATTATAACCCTTTTTAAGCAGAATTGCAACACAATTTGAAAGGAGAATTATAAAAAATGCAGGATAATCTTTGCGAAACATGTATGTATTACGCATACGATGAATATACGGATACTTATGTTTGCGATGCGGATTTTGACGAAGACGAAATGGTTTCACTGCTCACGGCAAAAAACGGTTGTCCTTATTATAATCCCTATGATGAATATAAAGTTGTAAGAAAACAGAGTTGAGGTATACTTATATGGAATGGAATTTTAGAAATGTAAAAGAAGCTCCTTTTGAAATAGGCGGTATCTTACACCCAGATAAAAACTACGGCGAATATTACCGTATGGACGCAAGCAAAAAAGAAATATACTCTGATCCCAACCGTGGTCTCGGTCATCACACCTCCGGCGGAACTGTGCGTTTTATTACAGATGCGGACAGTATATGTGTTCGCAACAAACTGCGCGAGGTTACTATCGGGATGAACCACTTCACACATCGCGGTGTGTGGGGACTTGATATGCTTGTCGGAAGCGGCACAAACAGACAATACTGCGGTAAAATGATGCAAACATTTGCCGACAGCACCGAGTTGAATGAAAATATAGTTACTCTTCCCGCAGGTGAGAACGAAGTTCTTATTTATATGCCCCTTTATGCAGGTATTGAGGATATCGAGATCGGTCTGCCCGAAGGCGCTTCTCTTAAGGCTCCCTCGCCCAGAACCTTTGGTCCTATTGCTTTTTACGGTTCTTCCATAACACAGGGCGGTTGTGCTTCCCGCGCAGGAACTGCATTCCATAATATTGTGTGCAGGCATTTCGATGCCGACTGCATAAACCTCGGCTTTTCAGGTTCTGCTTTTGGCGAGCAGTCTATCGCCGAATATTTAGCCACAAGAGAAGTTGCGCTTTTCGTTATGGATTATGTATATAATTCCCGCTCGCTCGAAGAATTGGAAACCACACACTATCCTTTCTATAAAACCTTCCGCGATGCACATCCCGGTGTTCCCGTACTTATGTGCACACATCCTTATTGCTGGGAAACACAGGAATTGGATATAAAGCGCATTGAAATTGTTAAAGCAACCTACGACCGCGCTATCGCCGAGGGAGATAAAGACGTTTATTTCCTTGACGGCAGAGAGTACTTCCCCGCCGAAATGACCGATCTTTGCTTTGTAGATTACCTCCATCCCAATGATCTGGGAATGTATTTTATGGCAAAGAAAATGATTGAAGAAATTGAAAAAATCATTAAATAAGTAGCGGCTGTCATAAGACAGCCGTCTGAATCTCATTCAAAAATGCTTTACAGATCATCTGCATCCTGAATCGGTCGTTCACTTCTATCCGCCGGTACTCCTGTATACATGCCGTTAGGGTCAATATCGCTTGAAAGCATATCCGCGCCAATCAGCGGTTCGGGGAGTCCGAAGGGATACATAATATTGGGAACTTCTATCTCCGGCATTTTAGGATATTTGAAACGGTTTTCACCATATAAATATCTTTGTCTGCCGTAGGATTTTGATTGCTTTTTATCATTCATTTTCTTTTTCGCTCCTTTTTGGGGGCAATAGTATTATTGCCGAATGTGAAGAAAATATGTCTTAAAAGCAAACAGAAAAAATTGGAATAAATTAAGGAAAAAATATGAAAATTTTAGGAATTGATTTTGGTGATGCCCGTGTCGGAATTGCCACATCCGATTACGGCGAATCACTTGCAACCGCTCAAGGAACTGTTAAGGTCAACGGCATTAACGATGCCGTTCAGAAAATATGTGCCCGCGCAAAGGAACTGGGCGCAGAAAAACTGGTTATAGGTATGCCCAAAAACATGGACGGTTCCCTTTCTTTCCGTGCGGAGAGAACACAACGCTTTGCAGATATGCTCAAAGAAGCCACCGGTCTGGAATATGAGTTTATGGACGAGCGTTTGTCAACTATGGAAGCGTATCGTTATCTTAATGCTACCGAATTCAACGGCAGAAAACGTAAAAATGTGATTGACACGCTTTCCGCGCAAATAATACTTCAAAGCTGGCTTGACAGCAAGAAAAGATAATCGCCTACAGCAAAAATCCCCCGTTTACCACGGGGGATATTCTTTACTTATCGTACACCAAAACTACTGGCGGACAGCAATAATTGACATCATGCAGATGCACGCCCGTCTCATAGGCTTTCCTTACGCAAGCCATTACGAAATATATAGCCGAAGGATTTTTCCTATGTGACGGAATGACGTTTTGTATCTGCTTTGGGATTCTGAAAGGGCTGGAATCAAGAAATTGTCCAAAATCCCTGCCGATATATTCATCAAGTTTTTCTACGGCAGTTGATACTATTTCTTCTATTTTGCGATAGACAACTTTGTCAAGGACTGCAATATCTACCTTTATTTCCCCGTTTTCACGGATAATGAGACCTGTTGAATCAATAAGCCTTTGTGTGTTTTCAATTATTCCGTTACTGATCCCTGCCTGTTCGGGAGAAATATTGTTGTAAATACACCATAAATAACGGTATATCTCCTTAAAATATGTTTCCATACCGCAGATATTGAATCTGCCGGTATTATCCCAAAGATCTGTATCGAATTCACAAAGGCGCAGTTCCTTTGCCGCGAAAAACTCCTCCGTCTCCCCTACCGTTCTGTGACCGCCTAAAACAGTGTATCCGTCTGTCGGGCGCTTTGCTGTATGGTCATATCCCGGAGGAAAGGCAAAGCCGAGAGCTATCCAACTGCCCCCGTCCCTTCTTTTGGGATATACAAGCACACCGTTACCGGATTTTAACTGCTGAAATCTCTGCAGAGCAAGCATAATAGTGTAACGCTCCAGCTTTTTAAGCTGACGAGGATTAAGAGTTGATGCATATTCGAGAGCATCTATGCTTTCCGGAATTTCTTTAATAACTGCACTTATTTTATCAAATCGGGTGTTCACAAACTCCAACAGATCTTCAAAGCCAGCTTCCCCGTCGTAAGGATATGATATTACAAAATCTGTAAAATATCTGTTCCCATCGGTCTTTTTCATAAGCTCGTAATCCACTAGTCTTTCAAGCTTTGGCTCTATATACACCGTTGGAATACCAATAACTTCAGATATCTCAACGGCGCTCAAAGGCTTCTCATACGACACAAGGAGCAAATTTTGTGCAATAAGGTCATCAAATACGGCGTTTACTGTTTTTTGAAAATTGGGCCCGCTTGAGCCGCTGTAAGAGATATACAGCCCACCCGGTACGTGATTCTTTTGTATCTTCACTTCGGTTAGTCCTTTCTTTATATTATCTCGACCTGCCGAAAGTCTGCTTTTAACGGTTCCTTCCGGAATTCCCAAAGAATTTGCAATCTCCTGAACACTGCTGCCGTTATAGTAATAACGAATAAGAACCTCGCGCGTGGTTTTGGAAAGATAAATAAGTCTTTTCCTTACCTGTTCCGCTTCCTCCGAAGAAATAAACGCATCTTCTGTTTCGGGTGCTGTAAGCGCAAGCGTATCGTATTCCACCACGGGCTGTCGGTATTTTTTACGCAAAAATCCGTTCCACTTGTGCATAAAGGTATTGGCAAGCCAGGTTTTGGGATGTTCAATGCTTCCTCCGCGGTACAAATATGCGTAGGCAGCAAGAAAGGTTTCCGATAAAAGGTCCTCGGCGTCCTGAGGTGTACTGCATTTGGATTCCGCAAGACGGCGTATATAATCATAATGCTGTAACAGCTCGTCCTTGGTATTCAAAAAACACACCCCCTTAAAACTTGTTTGTACATGTACACCCTTATAGTCGCTCAAAAAACTTTTTGGTTCGGTAATAAATGAAAAACTTTTATATTTTTCCGATATAACAACGGGTAATATAAGGGTAACTTACTATACCGTTAACGCAATGTTTATTAAAAACAGTTTTTATTGCATTCACATACGAGTTATAATTGCCGTCGGTTACCTTTGGTGAATATGAGGAAGACAAATTGCGCTTGATGAATGTATCAATATCATAAATACAGCTATTTTCAAACTCAATTATTTCAAAATCACCGCAGAAGAAATCCGAAAAGCCTTCTTTCCCAAAATCAATACCGTTGGACGAGCCTTTGAAGTTGGGACAAAATTCCTTATTTACAGCAAAGTTATCTTTAATAATCGCGCTGTTCGCGTCCCTGTCGTTCCAAACAAGGACAACGTATCCGTCTTCGCGCAAAATACGTCTGCATTCTGCTTTGAACTTTTCCTTATCAAACCAATGGAATGCCTGTGCAACGGTAATTACATCAAGAGAGGCATCCGACAGCGTTGAGCTCTCTGCAGTTGCATTAACAGAAATCACATTTCTCAATGAGCCGTACTGCCGTTCTGCTACAAAGCGCATATTTTCATTAGGCTCAACAGCGTATACGCTTTTTACATGCGGCGAAAGCTGTGAAGTGAAGATACCTGTACCTGCAACGATATCTGCGCACACGGAAGAGCAGTTAATTATGTTTTTATTTATAAGATGAGAAAACAACTCCTCGGGATAACTCGGTCTTCCTTCGGAATAAACCGCACCTTTTTGGTCGAATTTGTGTTCGTTGATCGAGTATTCTTCTTTAAGTACGTTTTTAAACTTTTCGATATTAACGCTTTCCTCTGATTTATAGCCCAAAGAAAATGATATTTCGCCTCTGTTTGTAATTTCGCTTAAAACTTGTTGTGCAATATTAAGGCAGTTATTTACCGCTTCATCTCTCTTTTCTTCGGAAACAAGTCCGCACATCAATACCTCACGGCATTCCCAGATATGAGGAAGGGTCTTACCGCACAAAAAAGCCTTTTCAGTCTGACCTGTTGCTTTATATAAAAAAGGCAAATTTGCTCGAACCGTACTTCTTATCTTTTCGTCGGTGCAGTTTTCAAGCACTTTTTCGGAAAGAATTATCGCTTCATGCTTGTCATCTTTATTACAAGTTTTTGAAAGCGCAAGGGAAAGCTCGGAAAGCAAACCGTAATTATTGGGGTAAGCCTTCACTGCCTCACGTAACACCGCGATAGCTTGTGTATAATCTCCTACACGTTCAAAGTTAAGCGCACGGGTAAAAATACCGTTTATGGTTTCCCTGCTGCGTATCTCATCCATTCCGAGCAGTGTGTCAACAGTAACGTCAAAGGAGTTTGCAATTACGGGAAGCAATTCCATATCGGGATAGCAGACACCGTTTTCCCAGCGCGAAACAGATTGGCAGGAAACTCCCAAGGCTTCCGCAAGTTCCTCTTGCGTTATATCTCGCTCTCTGCGAAGAGATTTAAGTATAGTACCGAATTGAAGTTTCATATTAATCTCCTGTTTGTTATTATAATCCGCGCGTATTACGTTAGTAATTATAACACAAAATTTCATAAAGACAATATCACGTTTGTAGGAAAAATATTAATTAAATGGTTAGCGTACAACAACGAATGGTTGTATTTACAACCCGACATTAAACTTTACGGTGCTTGAAATATCCAATTTGAGTTGGTATAATATAATCAAGATAATCGATTGTCAATTCAACAAAAAGAGGCAAAATATGGATATTAACTTAAAAGAGAAATTACGTACCCTAAGACAGCAGAAAAATATTACCCAAGAAGCGCTGGCTAATCATCTTGGAATAACACCTCAATCGGTTGGAAAATGGGAACGGGGCGAAGGTTTTCCGGATATCACAATATTACCAAAAATCGCGTTTTATTTTGACGTGACTGTTGATGAATTGCTTTGTGTAGATCAGCTTAAGGTTGATGAAACAATTAACAAATATATTAGTCAGAGCTATATATACAAGCAAAGCGGCGAAAACCAGAAAAATCTTGAGTTATGGGAAAAAGCATATTCCCAATTCCCCGCCGATTGTCGTGTAATTGAAGGATTGATGCTGGCTATCAACCGCGATGCAATTTATCCCTGTCCCAAGGACAAAGCGGAACGAATTATTACACTCGGCGAAGAATTGCTTAACAAATCAACCGACGTTAACCAGCGCGAAGCTGCAGTGCAAGAGCTTTGCTATACCTACAATAGTCTCGGAGACAAAGAAAACGCATTGCGTTATGCCGATATGGGCGGTAACTTTTACGTAACAAGAAAAGACCTGCGTGCTCACGTGCTTGACGGAGAAGAAGGTGTCGAGGCGTGCCAAAGCTATATTATGTCTGCAGTGGGTATGATAGAAATAATGGCGTCGGCTATGATTCATAAAACCGAATTTTCACACGAAGAAGTAATTGAGATTTACAGTTTTTCAAATGATTTAATAAACCTGCTGTTTTCCGACGGAAACGTTGGATTCAAATCTATCGATTTATCTTCAAATTGCTTTTGGATAGCTAACGAATACGCGATGATGCAGGATAAGAAAAATACTCTCTTACAGCTTGAAGAATGTGTTAAATACGCCGTTATGTCCGCAACGCTTGCCGATATGGACTATACTGCGCCTATGGTAAACCGTCTTAAACACCGCGCCGCCGAAACTTCAAAAAACTATTTAGGCAACCAATGTAATGTTATTATCGATTCATTAGAACATCAAAATCATTTGTGCAGCAAAAATTTTGATTTTGTCCGCGAAGACGATACCTTCAAACGCCTAACCGCAGAACTTAAAAGATATGCGGAATAATTCTATATACGCAAACAAGACCGCTTTTATCGGCGGTCTTGTTTAGTTTGTGTGATTAATTTTTAGTTTTACTGTAATATTCAACGCCGGAATACGTTCCGTCCTTGTTCAACCCTCGGTTTGCTATATAACCGTCTTTTTTGAATCCGGCTTTTTGCATAACTCTTGAAGATTGAACGTTTAATTCGTTGCAGGAGCATTCAACCAAATAGTATCCTCGGTCGCTTAACAGATAGTCAGAAACAGCCCTCAAGGCTTCGGGCGCATATCCGTTTCCCCAATAATCATACCTGACTGTATAGCCAACATTACAATAGTTGTGTTTTTTAACCACGGTATTAACATCAATATTTCCAACCACTGCCCCGTCAGATTTTCTTTCCATGACCCATCTTTCATACATTGAATCATCTGCGTCAGCTATCCATCGTTTTATGCATTCAAGTTCCTGTTCTTTTGAAAGGTTAGGAAATTTAATATATTTTGCGAGTCTTTCATCTGTGATAATTTCGTACATTGCATCAATATCACTCAATTTATAACGCCTTAAGATCAATCTTTCGGTTTCGATTGTAGGGCTTAACATTTTAATCTTCCTTTCCTTTGAAGTAACAATAAAGAATTGAATTTTTAAAAAATCCACCCTTGTGGGTGGATTTCATGTGGTCGGAGTGAGAGGATTTGAACCTCCGGCCTCTTGGTCCCGAACCAAGCGCTCTACCAAACTGAGCCACACCCCGAAAAACAATACGTTGCTCTTTGGCAACGCTGTTAAGTATAATATAAAAAACGCCGAATGTCAAGTGAAATTTGTCTTATAAAAAGAAAGATGCCCATTTCTTTTTAAGAGAAACGGGCATAATGTTTTTATACGGCAGACAGTTTCATTTCCATACTATTCTCCGCGTTTTCATTTATACTCTCAGGAGTTTTGTATGTGGGCACAACGGCGGCAACGGCAGATTTAATATCACCACTGCTGTTAAGCGCATTGTCAAGAAGCGAAATTTTGCTTTCAATTTCACTTCTGGTAAAAGGTGTATCGCGCTCGATAAAAATGAGGTTATTATCTGTCTTATCAAGCGTCTCGCTTTGGATAAGCAGTTCCTCATACAACTTTTCACCGGGGCGGAGACCGATCTCTTTTATCTCGATATCCCGCTCGGGCTCTAAGCCCGACAGCTTTATCATATTCACGGCAAGGTCGTAAATGCGCACGGGTTTACCCATATCAAGAACGAACAAGTCTCCCCTCTTTGCCATCGAACCTGTGCACATAACAAGCTGGCTTGCCTCAGAAATAGTCATAAAGTAGCGAATAATACGTTTGTCGGTAATAGTTACGGGTCCGCCTTCGGCTATCTGCTTCTTAAAAAGCGGAATAACCGAGCCGTTTGAACCGAGAACGTTTCCGAAGCGCACGGCGGCGAAGCTGGTATCACTGTCGGTACGGCACTGAACTATCATTTCGCAAATACGCTTCGAAGCACCCATTACATTTGTGGGATTAACGGCTTTATCCGTTGAAATTAAAATAAACTTCTCCACACCGTACTTCTCGGCAACGTTTGCAGTGTTGTAAGTACCGAAAACATTATTTTTTATGGCTTCTGCAGGATTATTTTCCATTAACGGTACGTGTTTATGTGCCGCCGCGTGAAAAACAATATCTGGTCTGTAAGTGAAAAACAGCTCGTCGAGACGTTTAACATCGCGCACCGACCCAATCTCAACAGCAAGGTCAAGGCTGCCTTGAAATTTACGGATAAGTTCTTGCTGAATATCATAGGCGTTATTTTCATAAATATCGAAAATAACTAGTTTTTTCGGATTACACTCGGCAATTTGCCTGCAAAGCTCAGAGCCTATAGATCCCCCGCCACCTGTAACGAGGATGGTTTTATCATGATAATAAGAATAAAAACAATTATCTTCACCAATAATAGGTTTCCTAAAAAGCAAATTTTCTAATAATAAATCGTCTTGTATAAACATCATAGGCATTACTTCGAAATTATAATACTATTTGTAAAATTATATCACGATAGTAATTCATTGTCAACTTGAGTATTAATTAGAAGGTGACAAACTATTTCGCATGTGATATAATACATATAAGGAGATGATTATATTATGACGCCCAGAGAAATAATTGATTTTATGACTATTATCGGAAGGCTGAAGACGACCTATCGCCACTGCTATACCGAAGGAGACAGAAAAGAAAGTGTTGCCGACCATTCATGGCGAATTGCGTTGATGGCCATGCTCTGCGAAAAAGCGTTTCCCGATATTGACATAAATAAAGTTATAAAAATGTGTTTGATTCATGATTTTGGTGAAGCGGTAACGGGAGATATACCTGCATTTAACAAAACCGACTCCCATGAAAAAATAGAAGACAAGGCTATAACAAAGCTTCTGAAATTACTTCCTACCGACCTCGAAAGCGAATTGACCGCTCTTTTTAACGAAATGGACGCTTTGGAAACGCCGGAAGCCAAGCTTTGTAAATCTCTCGATAACATGGAAGCAATAATATCGCACAACGAATCCGATATATCTACTTGGATTCCCATTGAATATTCCCTTAATCTTACCTACGGAGAAGAAAACGTTCAGTGGTCGGAATGGACAAGGGAATTAAAAAAAGAGCTAAATAAAGATACTCTCAAAAAAATCCAAGGTAACAAATAAATTCAAGAGCAGCCGGTTTAATTTCAGCTGCTCTTTGTTAATATATTTTCCCCAGTTGAAGGTTCGAAAAAGTGAAGGGAGTGTTCGCGGAAATTGAATTTTATCACTTTGTGTACAGTAAGAGTATTTTTTTGATCATCTGTCAGATCAAGGGTGGGTACTCTTATAATGACACGGTTGTTATCCGAAACCTTAAGGTGCAAATGCAATTCGCTGCCCATCATTTCGGATACTACAATTTCTCCGGAGATACCGTCCTTTTCACTTAACACTATGTGCTCTGGACGAACTCCCAGTATAACATCCCGTTCAATTTCATTATCGGACAACTTTTCGGTTATCTCATGTGAATTTAATGAAAGCAATGTATCGCAAACAGATATATACTTTTTTCCTTTTTTACTGCAAATTTTACCTTTGATAAAGTTCATGGGCGGCGAACCGATAAATCCCGCAACAAAGGTATTTGCAGGTTTATTAAATACTTCCTGCGGTGTACCTACTTGCTGAATATAGCCATCGCGCATAATAACAATTCGGTCTCCCAGCGTCATTGCTTCCGTTTGGTCGTGAGTTACGTAAATAAAGGTGGTGTCAATCTTTTCGCGAAGCTGCATAATTTCAGCTCTCATTTGATTACGAAGCTTTGCATCCAGATTTGATAAAGGCTCATCCATAAGGAAAACCCGCGGTACTCTTACTATTGCTCTGCCTATCGCTACCCTTTGACGCTGACCTCCCGAGAGGGCGCGCGGTGTCCTTCCCAAAAGGTCGGAAATTCCAAGAATTTCTGCGGCTTCAAGGACGCGGCGGTGAATTTCCTCTTTTTTTACACGACGGAGAGTAAGACCAAACGCCATGTTTTCGTAAACGGACATGTGGGGATAAAGTGCGTAATTCTGAAACACCATCGCAATATCCCTATCCTTAGGCTCGATATTATTTACAAGTCTTTCGCCGATAAATATCTTACCATCGGTAATTTCCTCAAGTCCCGCAATCATTCGCAAAGTGGTGCTTTTTCCACACCCCGAAGGTCCGACAAATACCACGAATTCTTTGTCATTAATCTCAAGGTCAAAATTTTTGACCGCTGTAAAACCGCCCTTATATACTTTTTTTACACCTTTTAATACTACACTTGACATTGTGTTAACCTCTACTATGCCTTACCCTTTGACCGCGCCGCCGGTAATTCCTTCTACATAATATTTCTGAAGCATCATAAACAAGACAGTTATAGGCACCGCAACCAATAGACCGCCCGCACAAAAAACAGTAAAGTAGTTGTTGATATGCTCTCTGTCAAGGAAAGTAAACAGTCCTACCGCCACATTGTACGCTTCTTCATACCCAAAGGAAATGAGTGATGCAAACATGTAATCCCCCCACGGCGCCATAAATGCCATGAGAACGGTATATATTATTATCGGCTTGGACATGGGTACTATTATCTTAAAAAACACCCTTGCCCTGCTGGCGCCGTCTATACGCGCTGCTTCGTCAAGGGAACGGGGTATTGTATCAAAAAATCCTTTGGCGATGTAATATCCCATTCCCGAACTGCCAACATAAACCAATATGAGTCCCGGTACAGACCCCGGGCCCGTAAACCCGATAAGCTTTAGTATAAAATACACTGCTATCATGGAAAGAAAACCGGGAAACATACCTAAAATCAGAATAATATTCATAAGCAGTTTTCTTCCGCGAAAACGAATACGTGACAGCGCATAACTTACAGAAAGCACGAACACCGTCTGTATGCAAGCAGTGAAAAGTGCGATTATGAAGGTATTCAGATACCAATTAAGAAACTTTGTTTCGGTAAACAGTATTTCAAAGTTGGATAGCGACCATTCTTTTGGCAGAACATAGTTCACCATGCTTCGCGATTCGCCGCGAAACGCCTGAAATATTAGATATACAAAGGGTAAAAGCCAAACTATACTGATAATTGTGAGCACAGCGTAAACGGAAGCGTTTGAAACGTTGTTTTTGGTGCCGTATTTTTTTACGTTTGCTTTTGTCATTGGAAATTTTCCTCATTTTTTACCGATGATGAAAGATTGTATACTATCAGTGAAATTCCGGCTACCACAATAAAGGTCATTATACCTATAACTGCCGCCATTTTGTAATCGTTATCTGTCAAAGTAAGCTTGTACAGCCATGTTATCAGCAGATCCGTATATCCTGCACCGCCGGTGAAATCGGTGGTTTTCGGTGCCCCTCCGGTGAGCAGGTAGATGATGTTGAAGTTATTAATATTTCCTACAAAGGAAGTCAGCAAATACGGTCCCGTTACAAACAGCATATACGGCATGGTGATTTTGGTAAACCTCTTAATACCGCCAGCACCGTCAATGCGCGCCGATTCATACAAATCAGTCGGAATATTCATCAATATTCCCGTAGCAATAAGCATAACGTACGGAATACCAACCCATACATTAATTACAATAACCATTATTCTGGCAAGAATTGGGTCGGTAAGCCATTTAATTCCGTCACGAATTAAACCCCAATCTAACAAAAGACTGTTAATAATCCCGTCATCGGCAAACATTTTCGAAACCAACAAAAGTGAAACAAACTGTGGTACTGCAATGGTGAGAACCAGCAAAGTTCTGAACCCTTTTTTGAATTTTATTCCCTTTTTGTTGATAAGCAACGCAACAAGAATACCGAGAAAATAGTTTGTAAAAGTAGCAAATAACGCCCAGATAAGCGTCCATATCAGAATTTCGCCAAAGGTAAAAGCGAATTTGCCGTCGGACACCTGCACTCCCAGCAGATTTCTGAAATTATCAAACCCTACCCAAGTAAACAATTTTCCCGGCGGTAAGTGAGAATAATCATAGTTGGTAAACGCAACTAAAATCATAAAAAATATTGGAATTACGGTAAACAGCAAAATACCGGTAAGCGGGAGCGCAAGTAAGGTTTTATAATATTGACTGTCCGCCAATGATCTTATATCGTCCGTTGCTTTTTGCGGACGTATGCCTTGTTCAATCAGCTTTTGCGCCAAGCCGTTTTGCCGCACACTTACAAACCAGGTGTATATAAAGCCTATACAAAAGAAAATAGTAAGCGTGCTGTACAACAAAATTTTAAGACTGTTATCCCGGTATTCAACTACTTCGAGACCGTATTCGTTAATAACAGTAACTGCGGCAACATCGCCAAGATTATCCAGCTTCGAGAGAAAACCAAGACCAAAGAAAACCATATACAAGATAAAAATCAACTGAAATGCAGTAAATAGGATACCGCGAAAGGGCTGACCTCGAAAATAATGCCCAAAGCCCATTATAAAATATGAAATTTTCGTGAGAATATTTCCGTGCCTGAAAGTGACGATAAGTTCGGTTACAGTATTTATAATCTTAATAAATGACTTTTTTATCCACCTAAAAAAAGCAAGAGTTACCAAAACAACCGTCGTGGGAACGGCACGTATTATCCATACAATGCGGCATAAGAGCTTTTGTAAACGATTTAGTTTGTAATAATCTACAGAATTACGCTCCGTCATAATTTTGATGTACCTTTCATTCCGCGGGCAGCCGCTCGAAGATTATAAAGCGGCTGTCCCGAAAAAGAATGTCTATTTTGCGTTTTTGAGATCGTTTTCGAGATCTTTCAGCACCTGTCTCAACTGCTCATCGTCATATTTGTTGTACTTACCGCTGTTAAGATCGGTACCAAACGCTTCCATTATATTCCAGTATTCATTTGGGTATTGTCCCTGGGGAATAGCGTGCTCAAGCTGTGCAGACAACGCGGCGAGTGCGGCGTTCCCTTTCACTTCGTCTGAATTTTGCACTTTAATATTCGAAGGGCCCCAGCCTTTTTCCTTAAATCGGATACTTTGCATTTCTTCACCCGCAAGAAAAGAAGCAAGCTGATGGCAAAACAGCAGCTTATCCGAATCTTTCTGCGGTTTTACGCCGATTAGCTTGTATCCGCCGAAACTTCCCATCTGGTAGGTTTTTCCGTCCACAGTAAATTGCGGCAGTTTGGCGGTTGCAAAATTATCACCCAAAAAGCCGGATACCGTTGCGGAATCCCACACGCCTGACACCAGTACCGCCGCATCGCCGCCGACCGGATTGAACTTGGGGGCGGCGTTTTCACTTTGTGAGTATGCTTGGTGAGAACTAAAAGCGATCATCGCCTTCAAAGCTGTAAGTCCGTTGTTTGTGGCAAGATTGCTGTTGGATTGAGTTATTTTGCCTTCTTTATCTGTTTCGTAGCTTATTTCCGCTCCCGTCCCGAAAAAGAAAGAAATATTATACCATCCGCTCTGCAAATTCATATAAAATTTCTTGTTAGCTTTTGCGCAATCTTCCAGAATAGATTCAAGGGACTCTGTATTGGTTACCACCGATTTATCATAATACATAAAGTATCCGTTATCTGCGGTTTCGGGATAAGCGTAGGTCTTTTCGTCAAGAGTTGCGGCGTTTACCGAACCGGCGTCGTTTTCATTTTTTACTTTTGTCAGAAAATCACCGCCAACAGGCGAAAGCGCACCTGCCGCTACCAATCTTGCAAGCTGGTCTTGGGCAAACCCATACACATCTGCGCCTGCATCTACATCGGTTAACATTTGCGTAGCGGCGTTGTCCTCGCTCATTGCAGATACGGTTACGGTAAATTTCTGCGAATATTCCTTTCCGTCGCCTTTTAACCAATCGTTAACTGCGGTCTGTGTTATTTTTACCACTTCTTCCGGCGCCCAAACACGAATTTGTGTTTTTTTAATGTTTCCTTGCGCTTTTGATTCTTCTCCTCCGCCTCCGTTACAAGCTGAAAATAAAAAAACAGCAACACAGAACAAGAGAACTACGGAGACTGATCTTATTATTTTTTTCATTATTATTCCTCGTTTTAAAATTTTTGTCCGTATATTAAGTTATACCCAATAAAACAAAAAACATAACGAAATTATAAAATAAAAAACGTCGGACCAAAAGCTAGTCCGACGCGAATATTTTTTGACGAGAATATTTTATATTATATAATCTGTAATGCAATCATACCAATTCACATAAACTTGACCGTTTACGGTAATAGTATCGTTTTCGGGTAGCATTTCCGTCCATAGTTTACCGTACTTATTAATGCACCAATCGTTACGATTAAATCTACGCCAAAGCACTGTTCGTCCGTTTTTATCTATATATTGTAAAGACGCGGCTCCATCGATATATGTGTAGCAATCAACTACACAAACAGTATCGTACGTTTTTTCGTTAATATTAACTTCATACCGACCTACAACGTCAAGCAAAAATTCCTTTTCTTTTGCATTAAAAACGTTTTCTTCAACACAGATAATGTCTCCTTTTGGTGAAATGTTTGTCTCATTACCGCAATTATCTTCACCAAACCCCCAGTTATCTAAGAAAGGTCCGCCATCAAGGAAGGTATAATAACGTCTAACACCGCCTTCTTCATGACTTTCTGCCAGCAAACGGCAATGAGTATCGGTAAGCTGTGCGACAAAGCGTCTTTCTACAACGCTTTGACCTCCTGCGCTGTTACACCCCATAGGATTAGTTTCTATTGCGATTATTTCGACTCCTTCAATACCGTGAACCTCTGCTTTTCCAATTACAGACATTTCACAAACCTCTCCTATTTTTCGAGAAGGAAGGTCGTACATCGCCCAAGATAGCTTTTCACCAAGCTTTGGAACCATACACCAACCCATAATTTCTTCCCATTTGACATCAAAAACGGGTTTATCGAGCTTTTTAACGGTATATTCGGGCAAAATTTGAGGTAGTTTTTTCATATCGGTTTCTCCTTTTTGTTTCGGATGATAAGGATATATTTCTTTGAAGCGAGCTTTTGCGGTATAAAGACGGCTTTTCACAGTGCCAACAGGTATACCGAGTTTTTCCGCAATCTCGCTTTGACGGTACTCTTTCCAATAATATAGATATAAAATCTGTTTGTCATCATCGCCGAGCTTTTCGATAGTTTCGGTCACAGCGCTGTACGAAGCGCGTCCGCAAAGACTTTTACCGATTATATTCTCTGTAATACTTTCAACCGGAATGTCCAACCTACGCGCCTTTTCGCGAAAAAAATCGCTTACTTTGTTGCGTGCAATACCAAGTATCCAGCTTTTGAAGCTATCCTTGTTTTTCAGTAAGTTAAAACCGTTGAACGCTGCAATATAAACCTCTTGGATAATGTCATCGCAATCGAATTTGTTCGCCACGCGAAACCTGACAAATCTCTCTACTGCAAAAAAGTGATCTGCACAAAGTTTTTCAAAGGTATTTTCCATATCATCCCTCCTTTCAAAAAATGTTTGTGAAACCGGTCTCGTAATATTAGTCGTAAAAATAATTAAAAAGGTTCGCCGATTGCAAAAAAACGGGCAAAAAATTGCCCGTTTAAATTTATATTGTTTTTTCGACTGCTTTTTTTATATCCCTTACCATATAAAGAGAACCGAATGCAAGAATATTTCCATCCTCCCCTGCGCTGTTAACGGCAGCAATTACCCCTTGTTCGACAGAGGAAAAGGTTTGTATAGGTTTACCATAATGCGCCAGCTTTTTTGCAAGCTCATTGGCAGGCAACGCTCTGGGTGAAGGCGGTGTTACAAGGAAAAATTCCTTTATATACGGAGCGATAAGGTCATACATAGAGGTATAATCTTTATCTGCTAATACGCCCGTAACAACAGTTAGCATTGTTTCGGGAAGATAATCGCGTATATTTTTTGCAAGAGCTTCCATACACTGAGGGTTATGGCCTCCGTCTACTATAAATAGCGGAGATCTGCGCAACACCTCAAATCTACCGGGCCAGCAAGTGGCTGAAAGGCCGTCACGGACGTTTTTGTCACTTATGTGAAATCCTCGCTCCGAAAGTTTTTCCAACGTTGTAAGAGCCGTAGCGGCGTTATAAAGCTGATGCGCACCAAGCAAAGGAAGAGAAAGAGACTTATATTCTTTCCAATCAAAGATCTGCCCTTCAAGGGAAGCGCTGACAGAACGCAAAGAGGAAAAATTTGCTTTTGTCAGCTTTACCCCGAGAGATAAGCATTTTTCCTCTATCACTTCTTCTACAGATTCCGAAGCACGGTAAATAACGCAGTCACTGCCGGATTTAATAACACCGGATTTTGTAGCGGCTATCTTTTCAACAGTATCACCCAGAAAATCTGTATGATCAAGACCGATGTTGGTAAACACAGCAACTTCGGGAGAAGGGATAACGTTGGTGGCGTCAAACTCGCCGCCCATTCCGGCTTCAAGTACAACAATATCACATTTACTGCGTGCAAAAAATTCAAAGGCTATGGCTGTAATAAGCTCAAACTCTGTGGGTCTGTCCTCCATTGAATCAGCAAAAGGTTTTATATACTCGGTAATCTCGGCAAGAGTTTCATCGGAAATCATTTCTCCGTTTATCTGCATTCGTTCATTAAAAGAAACAATAAAGGGAGAGGTATATAAACCCACAATATATCCGGCGTCACGCAGAACAGAAGAAAGCATAGCCGCAGTAGATCCTTTGCCATTGGTACCCACAATGTGAACGTATTTCATTTTTTTCTCGGGATTCCCTATAAGTGAAAGAAGTTGGGTTATACGCTCAAGACCGGGCACACTTCCCTTCCAGCTTACTGAGTGGATATATTCAAGCGCTTGATGGACATTCATAACGATTCCTCACTGTTTGGAAAAATCATTGGGTGGCCACAATTTAGCAGCAACAAATACCTTGGATTTGTAAAGCAGCCATACCAACGAAACATCAATTACATATATTATCGCAAACTGCACGGAGCGGGTTGCAAGTTTTGTTAGAAAAAACGCTAATTTCGCCTCTCCGCCGTATACCAACGCCAGCATTAAGCTTTGCAACAAAATACAAGCCAAAAGTATATAGGGCAGAAACGCCAGCGCGATTCGGAATATATTTGTTTTCTTTACTAAAAATCTACGGAATAAACCTGCACACACCCCGCAAATAATGGGCGGAAATGCAAGAAGGGGATTATAAGGAAAGGGAGAAAACAAACAGCCGATAAGATCGGAGGTAAAACCAACCAATGCTCCCGCCACGGGACCGAACAGCATTCCCGAAATAAAGATAGGAACAGCCTCTATGGAAAAACGGCTGGATTCTTCGGGAATAACAGACATTAAACGTGCCAGCACGACAGATACAGCGATCATCATGGCACAGCAGACAAGGTTGCGCACGTAAAGCACAGAAGATTTTTTGTTAGGCATAAAAAAGCCTCCTTTTCAAATGAGAGGAGGGAGGAAAATAAAAAAGAAAAGCAAAGCGGATGCGAATACAGCACCGCGGAAAACATCCTTCGCCCGGCGGCCTCACTCCCATCCTGCCGATACTTAACGCGCTGTATTCTACTCAAACTTTTCATAGCTTGTATTGTTAATTATATAATAACCTTTTTTTCGTAAATTTCAAGTAGTAAAATACAATATTTTATATAATATTTATTTTTTCTTATCCGTCAGTTTACAAAAAACATATACTGAAATTAGCCTGTCAACGGCTTAAGAAAGGAAAAAATTAAATGGGTATTACAAATTCTAACAAAGAGCTTAACGTTACTACAATTCAGTGCGGCGGCTCTTTTAATATCACTCTGTCTCTTGCGGCAGAACCGGATATTTCATCCAACCCTACAGATATTGTTCTTGTGTTGGACAGATCAACAAGCATGGCGGGAAGCGCCCTTGCCAAACTTAAAAACGGTGCACGACGGTTTATCGAGATAATTGACCGCGCTACAGACGGAAATACAAACGGTGTTATTGGCTGCGGAAGCCGAATCGGTCTTATAAGTTTTTCGGATTCTGCAACCAAAGACGTTCCCCTTACGACTTCGGTAAATACGCTTAACGACGCGCTAAGCAAATTAATTGCAGGGGGCTCCACTAATCATGCCGACGCATTTTCAAATGCGCTGGCGTTATTTGACCCCACCTCTTCAAACGAAAAAGTGATAGTTATGTTTACGGACGGAAATACAACAGTTGGTTTAGACCCGTCCCCTGTTGCGGCGGCTGCAAAAGCACTCGGTGTCGTTATGTACGTTATAGGTCTCTGCGGCGAAAACGGACTGGACATTTCATCTCTCCGCCAATGGGCTTCTGACCCCGATTCAGCGTATCTTGCTATTACGCCTGACGAATCTGAGTTAGATGAGCTCTTTGAAAATCTTGCGGAAAATATTATTAATCCCGGCGCTACTGGAATCGTGCTTCGCGATACTGTTAATTCTTGCTTCCGAATCACATCGCTTTCTTCGCCTACCAAAGGCACAGCAACACTTATCGGCAATACGGCAGTCGAGTGGCGAATAAATGAATTGGGCGTAACCGCAAGTGAAGGTGCATCTGTTACTTTTACTGTAGAGCATATCGGTAATTGCAGCGGAAATACAGTTGTAAATGAATCGGTTATATATTCAGATAACGAAGGAAACGTTGTTAACTTTCCATCCCCCACATTGAACGTAGATTGCGGTATTATCGTTGTTCCCGAAGAATGTCCCCAACCTTTTAATATATCAATGAACGGATGCACGGAAACCGTTGAAATCGATGCAGGAGATATCGACCTTGGAGCTACAGGCAGAATACTGCAGCTCAATGTCACTCTGCAAAACGTATGTCCCAATAACCGTGTTGCCCTCGCGGTAGCTCTGACCGAGGTGGATGATGAAGACAACGAATACAACAGAGGTTTGAAAACCATGGTTATTCCTGCACATGACGGAGAATCGTGCCGCGATATAACTGTAAGATGTATAAAATTCGTCCTTCCCGAAGAACTTGATGTAAATGATAATCAAGGCTTATTGTGCAACACTCGAAATTTCCGCGCCAGATTTATTGCCAATTATATCGACGCCGGATTTGAGTGCTGTCCCAGCGACCAATACGAATAGTAAAAAGCCGGAGAATTCCGGCTTTTTCATTAGCATCCTGTGCTGTATTTTTGTTTTAGCGCGTCTATCTGCTGCTGTTCGGCTTTAGTTGAGGGGTACCAGCCCTTTTGTGCCATTGCGGAATATACTTCGCTCTGCATTTTAAGAGTATCATTAAACGCCTTTGAAAAAGCATTGTGTACCTCGGGCGTAGAAGACTCAACCGCTCCGTGCATAAGAAGATCACACTCGCCTTTAAGATTAAGCAAAAGATTTTCCATTAACTGTCTGTCATCCAGCATGTTTTTCCTCCTATTTAAGCAATTTGTAAAGATCCGCAAAGGAATTGGCGTGACGGCTGCCGATATCCTCCACCAAATTCTTTAACGAAGTATCCTGAATAATTTGTGCGCTTTGAGTGCAGGTTGCTTTGATCTGCTTTTCGTGCCCCAAGGCGTCTTCGATATAAAGTAGTTCTTTCGGCGACATTTTGTTTACCTCACTTTCAATTAATGCAAAATAAGTGTTGACCAAAAAACACCAATATATACACAAAAGCGCAGTTAAATTTAACTGCGCTCAAAACAGATTATTTTGTTGTAATTATTTATTTTTCTTTTCTGCCGAAAAGGATTCGTTGCCCTTTAAGAAAAGTTTATTTTTATTCTTCTTAATAAAGCTGCGAAGTTGCTTTTTGTGATGGCACAGTTTTTCGTTACAATTTGCACAGGAAAGACAACCGTTTGTCGTTTCGGAAAAACGCTCGGGATGCACTCTAACGGTAATCTCCCATACAAGAAGAAGCACAAGCGAAACCCCAAGCAAGCTTTGCGCATATATATTATTAATGAACACCAACGGCGTAAACATCATTGCGTAATCCCAGTTATATATGCGGCAGGTTACGCAGCAACGGTTACCCATAAACCACGTCTGGAAGGGACAGAAAAACAGTATGCATATCATATCGCAAACCGAATACGCAAGGCTGATAAGGATAAGTATACCTTCGTCAATAACTTTTGTGTAATACAAAACGCCGATAACGCCGTTAAGTGCAAGCCATGCGGCGGCAACCGCCAGTGTAGACCGCCAAGAGGTGAGCTTGATTTTTGGTACAGCAGTGGGAATAAAACGCTTTTTGAACACTTTTTGACACCCGGGACTTTCAAGCCGTGAAGGCAAAAAGCGGAAAAGCATTTCAACAAAGAAAATTATCCAAAGCGCTAAAAGAAAATATTTATTATATTCAATACCGCCGAAATATGTGTCGCTATGATTTATCCTATTGAAAACATACAGCACTGTAGCAGCGATAAATAAAAGCGACCTTCCCACCAGCTTTATATAGTGTAAAACGGACACGGGGGAAATCCGCTTACGGTTCGGTTTAGTATTATTCATAGTAAGTTCCTTAACGTAAATTAAATGCTTCGGTTTATTATAACAGAACAAAAATATTTTAGCAATAAAAATAGAATATATTTCAACACAAAAACCTTAAAAAATGCTTACAAACAAGGAGAAAAAACATGAAATTAAGCGAGCTGTTTGAAAGATGTCTTAATACTTCATATTACCAAACGGGAAAAAGCGCAAATTACGCAATAGAAAAAAACAAAGACAAACTGTATATTTATTTTGAGGAAACCGACGGTGACAACGATTGGCGGATAAATCTGGATTTCCCTGCAAAGCCATACAACCGAATGGGACAGACGTTATGGTTTGCCCACCGCGGATTTTTAAGCCTATGGAAAGAAATTGAGCCAAAGCTGAACCCGTATATTATGGACGAGAATATAAAAGAATTGACCGTAACCGGATATTCCCACGGTGCCGCAGCAGCGCTTCTTTGCCATGAATACGTGTGGTATAACCGCCCCGAATTACGCAATTCGCTGAAAGGCTACGGCTTTGGCTGTCCTCGGGTTATACACGGCGCAAAAGGAGAAAAAGAAAAATACCGTTGGGAGACTTTTACCGTAATTAGAAACATTGACGATGTTGTCACCCACCTGCCGCCCGCTTCGCTTGGATATATTCATGTCGGAAATATGCTTGAAATAGGCAAAAAAGGACGGTACACGCCTATCGAAGCCCACCGTCCTGAAAATATATTAAAAGAATTGAGACTTTTAGAAACGACTAAACAAGCAAGTTCTTAAAAAACTCAATGAGTTGATCCATCATCTCCTCTGTCATGTTTTTTAATGACGGGATATGTATAAATACTGCCTTTCGATTTCTTGCAAGCATACGGAAATACGCCGCATTACACAGATATTTTGTCGGGACACGTGAAACCGTTGCGGTAACACCGTTTTCGGACAGACAGCGCGAAAGAGATATAACATCCGATTCTGTGTATAGCCGCCTTCCTTCGAGACTGGCGCAGGCTTCGACGCGAACACTGTTTTTAAGCCGCTTATCGATTCCGAACATAAACACCCTGTCGTACTCTCTGTTAACCGCCCCGACGTCTTTTTCAAGTCCCGTAAAAGAGTTTGTAATATAAAGAGTTTCGCCGCCAAGTTTGTTTACAAGCTGAAAGGAAGTATTATTTTTACCCTTGAAAGCGGCGAATAATATTTTGTTCTTTACCATCGTTTCATATTACGGTTGTATTTTTCGGTGTATGCTTTTGAAAACTCCTCGGGAGTAATGTTAAAGCATATAAGCACGTCGTTAAAATACATCATTACGTCGCACATTTCCTCAATAAAATGAGCGCGGACTGCAGCATCGTTGAGAATTCGGTTGTTTCCGTTTTTCTTTATAACGTCGCTTGCTTCGCCAAGCTCGCCATGAAGCCAGAGTAGCTTTTCAATAGCCTTTTCGGGAGAAAGCCCGCCCCATTTTTCAAGATATTTTTCCTGCATACTCTTTTGCATCTCGTGAAGCTCGGATATTTTAAGATCGGGCATTTTTCTCACCTGCTATTAAATTTACTTGCAAAAATAACTAAAGTAATTGTGAACCTTTTCTTCGGTGCCGTCTGTGTATTCGATAGTAAAAACAACACCCAAAGTAAGTAATAAAGTATCTTTATCCCAAAGATATTGGGCTTTGTTGCTGTACTTCGGAATACAGTAATCATAAATTGCTGCAACGTCGGGTTTATCAGAATAAAACTCTTCTATACGGGCAATAGCAGCATAAAAATAATCATCTAATGTGTACTCGGGAAATTCCTCCGGCTCACATATATATAAATTACCGGATAGCGGATTCCCAAATTCATCTAATTCAAATACAATCGTCTTGGTAATAAACTCATTTTCAATATAGTAATAATTAGCCTCAAATCTGCCGGAGTCCAACGAACTAAAATCCGAAATATATTTATCCGGATCCTCACCGGGGAAAACCGTCTGTGCGTATTCAGCGCAAAGTTTCTGTACGGTTTCCTCGTTTACAGGCACAGTTTTCGGCACCATAAACATATCAAGTTTATAATCAGAAAAACTAAACGAAACAACTTCGCCGGTTTCCTCATCACATTTAATAGTGCAGAAAGATTCACCATCTGTATTTTTATATACTGCGCACCCGGTACTTCTTTCAAGTCTATATTCATTCCACTGATATTTTACCGCAAAATCAACACCGAATAAATTAAAAGTTTTGGTTTCATCAAATTTTGTTTCATCTTCTTCTAAAAGTCCGTAGCCAAGCACATACTCTTCCATATCAGAAATATCATAACGCTTTGAATGCTTTAAGCCATTGCCAATATATACGTGAACAGGCTTTCTATGCAAAACAGGAACGCTGTTTTCATCGTTTTCAAGTGCTTCCGAAAGATTTTCGGTTTCTGACACATCTAACTCTGCGCCGCATGCAACAAGGCATATTGCCAGCAAAAGTAAAAGAGATACTTTTAATATTTTCACCTATATTACCTCCCAAAAACTGAAATAAACACTCCGTAATTAAAGTATAATACACATAATAATATTTGTCAAGCACATAGGTTTTTTGCTTAAAATACATTAAAGCCACTGTCTGAACTCGTGCAACAACAAAGCGTTATTGTCTGCAAGATTTATAAGTAATGCTTTTTGCTGCTCGATAAGAGAATCGATATCGGATGATTTCGTAATGAAAACATCCCTTTGCGCATCATAAAGAACACCGCCGCACTTTTCACACAGATATTTTGCAAAAACAAGAACGCAGAATTCTTCTTATCAGTTCCCGTAAATATTGTCAACACTAATTCCTTCAATATGTTTTGCATCGTTTACAATACGGAACTTGGGAGAAACAAGAGCGCCAATTTCGTCGGAAAGTTCTACGACAGAAATGGACGTATAAACAATATCGATCATCTCGCAAAATAAAGGAAAAGGTATGTTGAACATGTGCGAAAGCGCGGCAGAGGATGAGCCGGCGTGGCTGAACATAGCAACAGATTGCAGTGAGCCGCCCTTGACTCGGTAATAATCGCCTTCTCTTTGGTAGCCAAGCGCAGCTAACCAATTATCCAATCCGTCACATACGGTCTTAACGCTTTCCACCACAACACTTTTGGAATAAGGCTCTAAAGTCTGCCAATTTTTATTCAAAAGGCTCTTGCCTTTGGAAACAAAATTATCCGCAACAGCCCAAGGCTGACCATTTGCCAAAATCGGTTCTCCGTCAATTGATGTCCAACCAATTTCCCTAATAAAATCGCAGGGTATAACATCCAGACCATACAGCTTGGCAATATACTCAGCAGTTTGAAAAGCTCTGCCTTTAGAGGAAGAATAAACACGTTGTATGCCACAATCTTTGAGCCGCTCGGCTGCCGCCTGAGCATGTTTCTTACCAAGCTCTGTCAGACAATCATTTTTATAATCAGGATGACCGTGACGTACAAAATAGATTTTCATGGTAATACCGTCTTTCTATGGGCATTATAACATGTATGTCGAGATATTTCAAGAAGAAGGAATACACGATTACGAGCCAAGCCTGCGGCTTGGATAAAAATTTCCGAAAGCAAACGTTTTAGGTTCTTAAGGATAGTTTTATTATCGGTAAAACAGTCAAGCTTGCGAATACAGCCAGAGCCTCCCTTGTGTAAAGGGAGGCTTTTGTTCGCCCACAAGTGCGCACCTACTCACCACTATGCGGTGATAATTCAATAAAAATGCATCAGTCTCCGACAAGGATTTTCCTTATCAGAGGCTTTGACTTTATATTATAAGTTTTTATTTAACTCGAATCATTGCGGTTGTACCTCGTTTTCCCGTCGAGGAATTAATTCCCCAAAAGAAAATATCGAAACCTATTTCATACCAAAAACCGATATTATCTTCTGTGGTGTCAAAATTAGT
>JAZSIT010000069.1:0-9056 GCA_045533895.1 Eubacteriales bacterium | reverse complement strand
CTACGGCGAATAATCGCTCGGTAAAAAACTGTAGAACGAAACGCAAAAATATTTGATGTTTGCTTTAGCGAACACCCAATGTAGGGGGCGGCGCCCTCGAAACGCACCCCACAAATGCTGGTAGCATTTGCAGGGACCCCGCTCTGACGCCCCGCTCTCCCACAACTAAACATAAGGTAAATTCCCGTAGAAAACCTACGGGAATTTTTTATTTTGCGTTTCTAAAGGCTTTTACGCGGTGGGCAGTACCCTCGTACAGCACCACGCGCGTAAAAGACCTTTTCTACAGCTTTTTACCATCGCTCATTTCAAGACGTTGCTTTAGTGGGATGCTGACGTTGCTTTGGGTGTGATTAAAAATGTTATTATTTTTTTTGTTCCTTATTTTCCGGTTGACATATTGGTTTTTTTATGGTAGAATGTGAATTAGCAAAAAGCTATTAACAAAAAAAGGAGAAATATTCATGAAGAAAATAGCATTTATTCTTGCTCTCGTTATGGTATTTGCAGTTTGTCTCGTTGCATGCGAAGAAACTCCTGCAGATAACTCTACTCCCGCAACCGAATCTTCCGCTCCCGCAGAAGACAGCAAGGCTCCCGAAACTTCCAAGGCTCCCGAAGCTTCCGAAACTCCCGATGAACCTTCCGAAGCTCCCGAAGAACCCTCTGAAGAACCTCTGCCTCCCGCAGCAGAAGTTGGCGAACTCGTTTCTGTTGGTAAGACCTATACCGCTACCGAGCAGTTCCGTCAGGGCGGTGCAGATGTAGGCTGGGGCTGGGACGCAAACGCTCCCATCGCTTATCCCGATGAAGAAAACGTTACCCTTACCGATGGCGTTAAGGAACCCACCGCAGATGATGATTACGCTGCTGCTATCTGGGCAGGCTACAGCTACCTCGTTCCCTCTTACGCAGGCGCACATACTTTCGTAATCGACCTTGGCGAAGTTATGTCTCTCGCACAGGTTTCCGTATGGTACGGCACCGAAGTTCTTTCCAACGGTATCGGCTGCAAGAACTCCAACATCTCTGTACGTATTTCTGAAGACGGCGAAAACTGGACCGACGTTGGTTCCGTTGCTACCGGCGCTGAAGACGAGCTTGAACTCAAGGTTAAGGAATTCGCAGTAAACTTCTCCGGCAACGGCAGATACGTTGAAATCAATGTTGCACGTGACGGTTGGGCGTTCCTTTCTGAACTCGAAGTATACGCAGCTAAGTAATATTTCGCTCGGTAAAAAACAGTAGACCGAAACGCAAAAAGCTTTGATACGTAATAACAAATGCGAGAGATTGTAATATATCTCTCGCATTGTTGTTTTTATTCGGTAGGAATTTGTCGGCAACAAATTCCTTTTTATTTTTGCGTTTCTAAACGATTTCGCTTCGCTAGCAGTAGTAATCTACAGCACGCTCGCGAAATACGTTTTCTGCTTTGTTTATACAGCCGCCCCGCTTCAACGGAGACTTTTAGAACTATAGACATTAGTGTAGTGCGAACAGTTTGCGGCAGAGGCAAGCCTCTGCCCTACAATTATCGAAACATTGTGGCTACATTGCAGGGGAGGGGTTTAACGGGGTATCCCGTTCCCCTCTCGCAATGAAAAAACCCGCATGAATGCGGGTTTTTGGCATTTATTTAACAAATTCTTCATCCCAATTTCCGTTGGTGAAAATGGGTGTTGCCTTGCCGTCCTTATAGCCGACGATGGACAGGTCTGCACAGCCGATCATAAAGTCAACGTGGATCATACTGTCGTTAATGCCTGCTTCGGTAAGCTGTTCCTTGGTCATATTCTCATAACCCTCCATAAGGTTGCCAAAGCCTCTGCCGAGTGCTACGTGGCAAGCGGCATTTTCATCAAACAGAGTGTTAAAGAACAGAATTCCGGAGTTGCTTATGGGGCTGTCGTGAGGAACGAGCGCAAGCTCGCCCAGCTTTCCTGCGCCCTCATCGGAGGAGATAAGCTGTCTTAAGATATCCTCACCCTTTTCTGCCTTTATGTCAGTAACCTTACCGTCAGTAAAGGTGAGAACAAAATTCTCAACCAGATTTCCGCGTACGGAAAGAGGCTTTGTGGAAACGAGAGTACCGTCGCACTTGCCGGCAACGGGGGTGGTGAATATCTCCTCGGTAGGCATATTGGGATTGTAGTATACGCCCTTGGTTACCTCACCGCCGCCAAGCCACATAACCTTGGGGTTAAGAGTGCAGCGGAAATCGGTACCGTTTGCGGATTTGTATTCAAGATAATCAAACTTCGCATCGTTAAGGCGTTTGCACTTATCGGCAAAATCTGCGTTATGGTCTGCCCAAGCCTTCTCAGCGTCGGGAGTATTGTTAACGTACACGGTGGAGAGAATGGTCTGCCACAGCTTTTCAACCGCAACAGAGGTGCGCTCGCCGGGGAAAACCTTCTTTGCCCAGTCCTTGCCTGCGGCGGCAACGATGGTCCACTGGTAATTATTGTCCATTTCATCGGTGTATTTCTTGAACACCTTGTGTGCGGCGATAGATGCCTTCTGCATCTTTTCACCGTTTACGCCCTTAAGTGCATCGGGTCCGTCGGAAACTATATTGATATATGCGGGAAGCACCTCGCAGTCAAACGCCTGCTTTGCTACCTGCCAATCGTGAACCTTGCAAAGGTTGGTGAGAGACTGATGTCTGTATGCCATCTTGGTGGTATAGGAATATCTCCAGTCAACTCTAACCTCTCTTGCGCCTGCACGGTATGCTTCCTCAACGACCATGCCTGCAAACTCATACATCTCAACAGAAGCGCGTACGACAACGTACTGTCCCTTCTGAACGTTGGCGCCGGTGCGTACTGCAAGACGTGCGTATTTACGGAGTAAGGTCTTAGTCATTTGCTTTTTCCTCCACCTTGCGTACTGCCCACTTTGCTATCTGGATACGGGTGCGGTCTGCGCCGGTTTCGATAAGAACCATATCGTCTTTTACCTTGAGAACAACGCCGATAATTCCGCCAACGGTGGAAATAGTATCACCGGGGGTGAGACCGTCAAGCATTTTTGCGGTTTCCTTTTCCTGCTTCTTCTGGGGGCGAATTATCATAAAGTAGAATACCGCTACCATAACCACAAGCATACCGACAGTCATTATAAGCTGACCGGTAGAATCAACGGGTTCGCCGTTTTCACCAACGGTTGTGCAGGCGGTAAGAGCAAAAAGCATAACAAACGCCATTGCAAGAGCAATAAATTTTTTCATTTTTGTGTATCCTTTCAGAATTTAATATTTTATTCGTTTTATTCCAACACAGTAACCCGTGTTATCATCAATATCAAAAACCACGCCGTTTATCATAATATCTCCGACCGGCTGTTTTTTGCGTACGAAGGTGCGGTTTACAAAGCGGTTTATTGCCGCATCCGCCTCCGCGCCGATAACGCTGTCGGTGACGCCGCACATGCCGATATCGGTTATATATCCGCTTCCTTTATCAAGCAGTCTTTCGTCTGCCGTGGCAACGTGGGTGTGGGTGCCGAAGATACAATGTATCCTGCCGTTAAAATAATAGCCGAAAGCGTTTTTTTCGCTGGTGGCTTCCGCGTGGAAATCGCACACAGCCACATCGAAGTTCCCCTTTTCCTTTTCCAGCACCTTATCAACTGCTTGGAAAGGGCTATCGCTGGGGTCCATCATAACCTGACCCATTGCGTTTATAACCAGCACTTTTTTGGAGTTTTTCGCTTTTTTTATTGTATATCCCCTGCCGGGCGCCGAAGCAGGCAGGTTTACGGGACGCAGGCAGGTATCACAGTTGTTTTCAAGAAACTCATATACCTCCCAACGTTGGAGCGTGTGGTTTCCGCCGGTGATAACGTCTGCTCCGCAGGAAAGCAATTCCTGGGCGGCGTAAATATCAAGTGTGGAATACTCGGACGTGTTTTCCCCGTTTATTACGGTAAAATCTGCCTTTTCTTCCCGTATTATTTTGGATAGGTTTTGGCAGACCTGCTTTACTCCCGTGGGGAATTGCACGTCACCCAAAGCAAGAATTTTCATAAAACGTGTCTTTCTAAATTATAAGGGCGATTCACAAATCGCCCCTACGTTAATTGTTTTGTTTTGCGCGGAGTGCGCCGTCTGAACAGTCGACTATTTTGCGTAGTCGAAGCTTCTGGTCTCTCTGATCAAGTTTACTTTGATCTGTCCGGGATATTCAAGCTCCGCTTCGATCTTCTTCGCAATATCTCTTGCAAGGAATACCATATCGTCGTCGCTTACCGCCTCGGGCTTGACCATTATGCGGACTTCTCTGCCTGCCTGAATAGCAAAGGATTTTTCGATACCGTTGAAGGAGTTTGCAATCTCCTCCAGCTTCTGGAGACGCTTTATGTAGCTTTCCAGATTTTCGCGTCTTGCGCCGGGACGCGCCGCACTTACTGCGTCTGCCGCCTGAACGATAACCGCGATAACCGTCTTCGCCTCAACGTCACCGTGGTGAGCCTCGATAGCGTGGACGACTTCCTTGCTCTCTTTATATTTCTTGGCAATATCCACACCGATCTGGACGTGGCTGCCGTCGATTTCATGAGTCATAGCCTTGCCGATATCGTGGAGAAGGCCTGCACGACGGGCAAGAACAGGGTCGATACCCAATTCGGATGCGATCATACCTGCGATATGCGCCACCTCAACGGAATGGCGAAGCACGTTCTGACCGTAGCTGGTACGGAAGCGGAGTCTGCCCAGAAGCTTTACAAGCTCGTGGTTAAGACTGTGGATACCGGTCTCGATAACAGCCTGCTCGCCTTCCTTCTTAATAACAGCCTCAACCTCTTTGCGGGATTTTTCAACCATTTCCTCGATACGGGAAGGATGGATACGTCCGTCGGAAATAAGCTTTTCAAGTGCCAGACGGGCGGTCTCTCTGTGTACGGGGTCAAAGGTGGAGATGGTGATAGCCTCGGGCGTATCGTCAATAATAAGGTCAACGCCCGTAAGTGTTTCGATAGCGCGGATGTTTCTACCCTCTCTACCGATAATTCTGCCCTTCATTTCGTCGCTGGGCAGGTCAACAACAGAAACTGTAGCCTCTGCCACAGAATCAGCCGCACAGCGCTGGATGGCAAGGGATACGATATTTCTCGCCTTTTCATCGGCGGTTTCTTTATATTCGTTTTCAAGCTCGTTAAGCTTAACAGCCATATCGTGTCTCGCTTCGTCCTCAACACGCTTAAGCAGACTGTCGCGTGCTTCCTCAACCGACATCTGGCTGATTTTCTGCAGCATTTCTTCCTGTTCTGCATAAATAGCATCAAGCTTTTCGGCTTTCTGCTCGTTTTCTTTGATTTTTTTGTTTAACAGCTCGTCCTTTTTATCAAGGTTATCGGACTTTCTGTCCAGATTATCTTCTTTTTGCTGGATACGGCGCTCCTGACGCTGTACCTCGTTGCGGCGCTCTTTGCACTCTTTTTCTGCCTCGGTCTTAATGCGAAGAGCTTCTTCGTTTGCGGCAACAATAGCTTCTTTTTTAAGAGTTTCTGCATCTCTTTTTGCGTCCAGACGGATACGGGACGCTTCTTCCTCTGCAGAGCCTATCTTGCTTTCCGCGATCTTCTTACGCACGAAAACACCCAGCAAAATTCCGACGGCAAGAGCCAACACGCCGACGATTGTGGGAATAATGTACTCCATAGTTTGTTTTTCCTCCATATATAGTGAACAAGTATTCCCTCGGAAAATATAAAAATATTAAGTTGTTAATAACAAAGGCGCGCACGGAAAACCCCACACTGCCTCATTTTATATATAAAAATAAATCTATATAAACCGAGAAATACTCGATATGTCAAGTATACTCCAATTTTGCCTATATGTAAAGAAAAAATGTGCAAAAATTTTTGAATGTTTACAATTTGTTCACAATTTCGGGCGTGTATCTTGGGTCAGACCAAAAACGCAAAGTAAAAGATGTTTGCAAAAGCGAATACCCAATGTAGGGACGAGGCTTCTCGGGGTCTCAAACAACAAAAAAGACCTCCGAAGGGAGGTCTTTATGGTTGGTTAAAAGGATGGGCGGTGTATCCATCATCTCAGGTACTTTGAAAACAAAGTGTGTCGGGAACCATTTCCGACCTCAATTAACCTATTAATAAGTATGACTTATTACAATAATAATATAACATCAAAAATTGATTTTGTCAACATTTTTTGAGCATTTTATATATTTTTAATAAATTTTTTGATTCGTCCGCTATTTAATCTTATTTGTAATTTGGATTCCTGCAACGAATACAACGTAGAAATGTAGAGGGTGTTGGTTTTTGTATCTACTTTCAATCCCATAAGAATATTGTTTTCATATCTTTTTATCAATTCCACAGACTTTCCTTTTTCGTTTGGATTTACTCCGATATAATCAGGATTTTCTATTATTTCGGGAATTTTGTCAAGATATTGTATACATTCGGGGTGGTTGTGTTTCATCAAGTGAGTGAGCAGACCGTTTGAACGAAAAATATCCTTTGCGGTAATGTTTATATTTAATATTTCGTTGAATTGTTTGTTATATTCTCCGACTTTGATACTGTTGCCCAAAATTTGACCTCAATTATTGTTTCTTGCTATAATATTACAATATTTATTTGATTTTGTCAACATTGTTGTTTTGTTCGGCTTTGAACGCATTCTGCGTTTTTATTTGACAACCCCTTTGTTTTCGTGTATAATGTATCCGACTATGCGAGGTGCTTTTATGGAATGTTATTTTGACTATGCGGCAACCCATCCCACGGAAAAAAGCATAATTGAAAAAAGCTTTGCTGTTACGGGAAATCCCTCCAGTCCCCACGAGTTCGGTATGGCGGCGCGTAAGGCGTTGGAGGAAAGCCGAAGTGTGATATCAAAGTCTCTTGCCTGCAGTCCCGACGAGGTGTATTTTACATCCGGCGCAACCGAAGCAAACAACACCGCACTTTACGGTGTGTGCAAGGCAAAGGAGAGACGGGTAAAGCGCATTGTTACCGATGACAGCCAGCACCCTTCCCTCGTTTCCCCTATAAAGTATATGGAGGAAGCGGGCTGGGAGGTCGTACGTGTTTCCACAAGAAACGGAAAGCACGATATTGACGAATTGAAGCAAGCCTTCTCAAAGGAGACGGCTATTGCCTGCTTTATGCTGGTCAACAACGAAACAGGCGCGTTATACGATATCAAGCAGATAAAACGGATTATAGATATAAGCGGCTGCGGCGCCCATTTGCATCTGGACGCGGTGCAGGGTTTTATGAAGGTGAGCGGCACGTCGGTTTACCGTCTTTGCGACAGTATTGCCGTTTCCGCCCACAAAATCGGCGGTTTTAAGGGCATCGGCGCCTTGATAGTGCGTAAAAACGCCAGAGTCAAGCCCCTTATTCTCGGCGGAAGCCAAGAAAAGGGATTCAGAAGCGGTACCGAGAACCTGAACGGAATAATATCCTTTGCCGAAAGCATTAAGGCGTGGGACGGCAAGGATTTGCCGAATATATATGAGAAGACCATTTCCGCTTTACGGGAAGTGCCGTATCTTGAATTCAACATTCCCGAAAATCATTGTAACCATATAATCTCCTGCGTTTCAAGGGGAATACGCAGCGAGACGCTTATTAACTATCTGTCGTCTTTGGGCGTGTATCTGTCCGCATCCTCCGCCTGCTCGTCAAAAGCGAAGGGAAATCCGGTGCTGGAGGCGTACGGCCTTACACCCGAAGAGACTATATCCGCGCTTAGAATAAGCATTTCCCCCAAAACTACCGATACCGAAATAGCTCGGCTTAAGGAAGCGCTCCTTTTAGCCGGAGAAAGGTTTTTGAAATGAAAGAGATAATTCTTCTTAAATACGGCGAGCTGGTGCTTAAGGGTCTTAACCGTTCCACCTTTGTCGCCCTCGTTGAGAAAAACGTTAGAAAAAAGCTGAAAGAGGTTGACGGCGAGTTCGATTTGGAGTACGCCCAGTCCACCCTTTGCATTACCCCCTCCGACGATGCGGATATCGACACCGCCTTTGAAAAAATGCTTACCGTTTTCGGTGTGGTAATGGTGTGCAGAGGATATAAGTGCGAAAAGAATATAGATTCCGTTCTTGCCGCTGTCCGTGAGCACGCCTATGAGCTTATCGGCAACAAAAAGACCTTTAAGTGCAACGCCAAGCGCAGCGATAAGACCTTCCCCTTAAAATCTCCCGAAATATCGGCACTTTGCGGCGAGGTCATACTTGAAGAGGTAAGAGGTGTCCGCGTTGACGTTAACGACCCTCAGGTGGTGGTTACTGCCGAGATACGCGATAAGGCGGCGTACGTTCACGGAAACGGAGTGCGCGGTGCAGGCGGTATGCCTACGGGAAGCGGCGGAAGAGGACTTTTGCTCCTTTCCGGCGGTATTGACAGCCCCGTTGCAGGCTATATGATAGCAAAGCGCGGTGTTACGGTTGACGGATTGTATTTTGATTCTCCTCCCTACACCTCCGACCTTGCTATGGAAAAGGTTACTTCCCTTGCACGCAGACTTAAGGACTACACGGGAAATATGTTCCTTAACGCAATAAGCGTTACCGAAATTCAGGAAGAGATAATGAAAAACTGCGAGGACCGTATGCTTACCCTCCTCCTCCGCAGGTTTATGATGCGTATTGCAGACAGAGTAGCCCATGAATTCGGTCAGCAGGCGCTTATTACCGGCGAATCCTTGGGTCAGGTTGCTTCCCAGACTCTGGAGGCGCTTACGGTTACCGACGCTGTCCCCACCCTGCCCGTACTTCGCCCCTGCATCGGTATGGATAAAGTGGAGATTACGGATATTGCCCGTAAGATCGGCACCTTTGAAACGTCTATACTTCCCTACGAGGATTGCTATACTATATTCACACCCAAGTCGGAGGCCAAGCGGTCTTAAGGAAGACAAAGTGGCCAAACAACTCCTTGGCCCACAGAACGACATGGCTACGATCCGACTTATGGATAAAGTGGAGATTACGGATATTGCCCGTAAGATCGGCACCTTTGAAACGTCTATACTTCCCTACGAGGATTGCTATACTATATTCACA
>JAZSIT010000046.1:0-11624 GCA_045533895.1 Eubacteriales bacterium | reverse complement strand
GAAGTAAGCGAAGAAGTTTCCGAAGAAGCCAGTGAAGAAATAAGCGATGAGGTAAGCGAAAACTCTGCTCCAACAGTGGAAAACAGCACCGATCCCGATGTAAATGATGAAACCTCCCAAGGCGAAGGCGTTGTAAGTCTTGAAGATTATCTCTTTGAAACAGGGTCTTTCTGGGGTCAGAACGGCGAATGGCTTTATTATGTCGACGAGGACGGCGCCCTTATAGGCAGAGTACGTCTTGACGGCACGGGACGCTTAAAGTACGAAAATAAAGGTATTATTTCCGCAAACGTAGAGACCGACCGTATTTATTACGTTGATAACAACGATAGCCATTTGTACTCAATGAATCACGACGGCACGGGAGTTACTTTACTCAGCGACGATGAGATTTCCTCAAGCTATTATTTCCCCCTTAAAATTAGTGACGGCAGAGTGTATTTTTCAGTTAACAGCGGGGTAAAGGAAGGGGATACCCCTTGGTATATTTATATTCCCTGTTCTATTAAGACAGACGGCACCGACATGCGGGAAGACAGCCGTATTCCGCCTGTAGACGGATGGTGCTATGGCTATGTAAACGAATATACAGACCACCGAATCAGCAAAATACGTTACGATGGCAGCGAAGTCGTTGTTTTGACCGATTTTGAGGTGCAGAATTTTACCGTTAACGGTGAATGGATATATTACACCTTGGAAAATACCGAAGGCAGCGACCGTGGCTTGCACAAAATTAAAACCGACGGAACGGGAAACCAAAAAATCTGTGATGACGTCATCTGGTTTTATGATGTAAACACGTGCAAGCTTCTATTTGACGGAGAAAACGCCTATTTTGTTTCGGATAGCGATGAAACCCAGTCCTTGTATAAGATAAAAAATGACGGAACCGAAAGAGTTCAGCTTACTTCGAAATCCGTATATCATATTATATGTGTTCGGGATAACACCATATATTATTACGCAGAAGCCGACGATTCCTCTTGGGGCGTGTTCTCGGTCGGAATTGACGGCACCAACGAGAAGTATATATGCTCTGCGTTTGCTACCGGACTTTCGCCTCTCAGAAGCGATGTATGGGTAATCGATACGGGACTTGTCTATGTTACCGAAGGCGGGAATACGTATTTTTATAGTTTTGAAAAGTTGGATTAATTTATTAAACGAGGTGTTAGAATGAAAAAGACAATTTTCTTTCTTGTAGTTGTATTTACCGTAATTTTGGCAGTTGCCTGCGTGGCGGAGAATAACTCTTCGTCTCCCGACGAAAGCACTCCCGTACATAACGAATCGTCCGCTTTGCCCGAAATGAGCGAAGAAGACTCTGTTCCCGAAGCAAGCGGTGAAGTTTCCGAAGAAGTAAGCGAAGAAGTCAGCGACGAGGTAAGCGATGAGGTTATTCCCCCCAACACGGGAACAGCAGTTTTCGATATAAACGTTACCACTTCCGGCTCTTTTGACGACGAGGCAAGCGAAATAGAGGGATACGTTAATTTTATCGACCATGGAAACATAGGTCAGAATTGGAAAATAGAAATAACCGTAAGCGATAATATTAAATCCTTCAGCTTTATCGAATTGGATTCTTCGATTGCCTTAAGGGTAGGCGAAACCCTGTATTTTCACCGCGCGTGGAAGTATGATGAGCCTTTGATGCTTCATACATACATCAACGATGTTTTCTATAACCGTGGATTATCCTATATAACCGGAGACGGCGAGGTCGTATATTATGGTTTCAGCTGTAATATGAACACCGGTGATGTCGGCTACGGCGAAGTGGGACTTTTGCTGGGTCAGATTCCCGTGGGCACCTACGAGCCTCAAGTAACCGGAACTTCCTATCAGTGGGAAAATGATATTTTCAAAACGTATTTTGATACTTACGTACGGGATGACCACAGAATTGCCTGGTCTCATATAGGCGTAAGCGAAGGCAAATACGTTTCTCCCGATAAAAACGGTTATACCAAGTTTGATATTTACTGCGTAAAACGCTCATACGATCAGTTCTGCGAATATTACGCCGTGCCTTACGGCGAAACCCAGATAGAAACCGTATACATATTCCAGTTTGACGATTCTATGGTTCCCGTCTGGATAAAGCCTGCAAATTAATGCTTTGTAAACATAAAGATCCCCTTGCGGTTCAAAACCGTAAGGGGATTTTTTAGTGTTTTTTAGTTTGATTTAAGCCACTTTGCAACCGATGCTTTTGAAACTGTGTTTTTAAGATTCTTAATGTCCGACCCAAATGCCTTGTGGTCAAATATCATACACAGCAGAAACGCAAAGGGTGTTACCAGCACGAATACGGGAACAATTATCCAGAACCAGGGCCAGTATTTTTCTTTTCCGGCGTGGGGACCTACGGGAACGGTGCGGAAAAACTCCGGCGTAAACAAAGAGAAAAACTTGCCGATAGCGTCGTTCACACCGGGACCCCATATATAAGAGGTGTTTTTGTAGCCGATAGCAAAGAAATCATTGGTGATACGCAGGGGAGTGAATCCCAATTCTGCTTGGAAAATCTGGTTAAGCATAATAAACAGCATCAGTCCCAGCAATCCTACGGGTGCTACGTACACACGTTTATAGGATAACTTGTGGTGCTTGAACAATACCATAAGCAGGGGAACCGTGAGAAGCATCCAATGATGATAATAAAACCTAATAATATCAAGCTGTTCTGCAAGCTGGTCTACTTTAGCCATAGGCTCCTGCGGATAAAAAATAGCTATAAGGCCGCTCATCATGCCGATATAAAACATATAATCCTTTATCTTTTCGTTTTTGGAAAAGAACATAAAGGGGAACAGGGCAATATTTGCGGCGCAAATATTTACAAACCAACTGTCGCGCAGTAATCTTGCCTCGTCTACGCTGTAGGGCGGTATGTATGCTTTAAGAAAATGAAGCAAAAAGCCTACCGCAAGCAGCGAAAACAATACTATCTTTTGTGTTCTTACACTGCGGTTTTTAAGCAGGAAATATAATCCCACGGTGCATCCCGCCGCCAAGAACACCCAGAAGAAATACCAAAAATTAAACATATCAATATACATTTTTCTATTCCTCCATACGCCGTGATTATACATCTTTTTCGACATAAAGTCAAGGCATATATCGCCGTTTCCCCGTCCTCGGCGGTAATGGATATGCTTTGTCTTTGCTCTTCATAAAATATGCACCTCAAAAGGGTTTGCCCTTTTGGGGTGCATATCGTTATAATATTTTATTGTGTTTGCGCGGAAACGCTTTGATTATACGGGGAGATATTCAATAGAGATTACCGCGCCGTCTTTCAAAATAAAATTAAGTGCGGTGTTACCGTTTACATAGCTTATAAGCGTATCTGTCTGCTGATTGGGAGTGCCGTAGCATTCAAGCACGTCTTCGGCGGAAGCACCGATATAAAGCCCTTCGGGAGTGGTAAGACTGTCATCGGTAAGATACACGCAGTTAACATAGTCCTTGTCACCGTCGGGACGGGTGGTAACAGTAAAGCCCGCATAGGTGTACGTTTTATCCAGACCGTCAAAAGCGCAGGAAGCCGCCTCAAAATAGCTTAAAGGCTCGCCCAGTGCGGCAAGCACCTCTTTCATGTCGCAGTCGATACAGATGCTGTAATTATTCGCGCTTTCCACTGTAAAAGCGTAGTCGCTTGAGGTGTTAACCGAGTTTTTGGATACGTCTTTGCTTTCGTCGGTATCCGGCGTATCGCAGGAAGCAAACGCAAAAACAAGTATAAGCATCAGCATGATTACAAATAGTCTTTTCATTCTCTTCACCTTAAAAAAATTATTCTTCGTTACGTGACTTAACTACTTCATAAGGGCATGCGTCGTTATCGTAAACATAGTAATTGGGTTTATCTGTACGGATGGCGGTATATTCGGCAACCTCTTCCTCGGTAAGGAGGAAGCATCTTAAGGGATAATCTCTTGAGGTAGGGCAGGCGTCAAAATGATACCAGCCGCCGTCAACGTATACTATCTGCCAAAAATGCTCGGAATCTCCGCCGTAGCGCTGGAGGTCGTAATTGGGGATCCCCGCCAAAGTGAGCAACGCCTTGGATGCCGCCGCATAGTTCACACAATCTCCTCTGCCGGTGGTAAGCCCTATATACGCATCGGACATCCAGTTAAGGCAATCCTCTGTGTAGACATATTTTATGCTGTTTACACGGTTGAAAATAGCTTCGGCTTTTTCCCGCTCTGTCATTTTCTCCGTAACAATGCTGTTAAGTATGTTACGGCAAAGGGCATCAAACTCCTCGCGCGTGCAAAGGTCCTCGGGCAATGTTTGTGTCGTGTCCGATTCAACTACGTTTACCGAAACGGTTACGGTGGCAGTGTTTCCACGGCAATCGGTTGCGGAATAAATAACGGGATACACGCCGGGAGCGGTAAGATTCACACCTGATGCATCTATCTTTAATTGTACGTTTTGGTCGGTATTGTCTGTTACGGTAACCCCTTCTCTGTAGGAAACAGTGCCGCCCACATAGACCAGCTTGTCAGACGCGCCTGCAATTACAGGCGGAACGGTATCCGCTCCGTTTACCTTAAGAAAGCTTCTCGCAGTCACCGCGTCGCCATGGTCGCAGGAATATTCTATAATATATTCGCCTTCGGCTATTTCTGTAATTTCGCTTTCATCCGCCGGAGAAAGTATAGCCACCAGTATCTTGTGGCCATAGGGGCAGGTAGATGTAACTCCTCTCAGTAAAGAAAAGTTTATCGTCTGCGCGCTGTCGTCCGCATAAACCTCCACCGCGTCTTTTATTCCGCTAAAGGTATGGGATACCATAGGCTCAACGCTTATATCGGGGGCGGACTCATCCTCGGGAACACACCCGTAAAATGCCGTCACGGTAAGAATTGCCAACAGTACTGCGCACAAAACTGCCGCTTTTCGTAAAATGTTGCTTTTTTTCATATAAAGGTCCTCAAACGGTAAGAGAATACCTCTCACACAGCATATTTACCGTCATAACGATAAGCAGGTAATCGATTTCGTATGCACCCATCAGACGGAAATCGTCTGCCTGATACACCTTTTTCATTTCGTTTACCTTGTTTATATCAAAAATATCATACTTTTTCAAAATAGAATCGCTTAAAAATTCTATTTCGCCCTTTGCTTTTTTAACCATAGAGGACATACCCGGCGCTTGGAAGGGGAACTTTCTGCGCTTTAATATCTCCTCCGGCACTATTCCTTCTCCCGCCTTTTTAAGAATATACTTTTCCTTTGCGCCGTTCATTTTGTATTTATCGGGAATGGCGGTAACAAAGGAAAGCAGTTCTGCATCTAAAAAGGGATGTCTGCCTTCCACGGAATGGGAGAAAAACATACGGTCGCCGTGCTCAGTAAGCAAATGGTCGGATAACCTCAGTTTATAGTCAATATACGAGCGCCGTTTCTGCGAACTCAGCCCCTTCACACGGTCAACATTGATAGGGCTTACGCTCCAGGCGGAAAACTTGTCAATTTCGCCGCGTATACGGTCGCTGTATACCGTTTTGTGTATCTTTCTTATCTCGGGATGGTTGCGCTCGTAACGGAAGTAAGGGTCGCCCCAAAGCCTTTCGTTTATTTCGCATTCTTCCGCAGTCATTTTCCCTTTTTGCATATTACGGAAAAGATCCACCATATATCCCACATATCCGCAGAAAAACTCATCCGAGCCCTGACCCGTAAGCACCGCCTTGGCAGGGGACTTTTGCACCAGAGAGGACAGCATATATGCGGCAACATCATAGCTTTCCTTTAATCCGCTCTCCGCATGGTAGACCACGTCGTAGAGGTTTTGCCATATTTCCTCTTCGCCCACCTTGGTGCTGTAATGGTTGGAGTTTACACACGCCTGAACTATCTTTTGGAAACGGCTTTCATCAAGGTCGGCTTCACCGATTTCCGCAGAGAAGGAATAATAACTGTCCAGCAAAAATTTTCCGATATAACACGCTACTACCGAGCTGTCCAATCCGCCCGAAACATAGAAACCAACGGGAACATCAGCCACAAGGCGGCGGGAGATAGATTGTTTTAGCATTTCTCTCAGCTTTTCAACGTAATACGCTTCGCCCTTGTCCTCGGACTCCTCGGTAGGATAACAAAGATCCCAGTATTCAATATCCTTTATTTCACTGTCTTTTTTTATAAGCAGCATGTGCCCTGCGCGAAGGGAGCTTATTCCCGCAAAAAAGGTTTCGGGCGAAACTACTCCGGGGTAGTTCATAAGCTGGTCTACCGCTTTGAGATTCAGCTTGCGCTCTACCCAAGGACATTCAAGTATGGCTTTTATTTCGGATGCAAAGACAAACCGTCCGTCTGCCACCGTGTAAAAGAGAGGGGAAATACCTATTTGATCCCTCACCAAAAGCATTTGCTCTTTTCTTTTATCGTAAAGGGCAATAGCAAACTGACCGTTAAGGCGGTTGGGGAAATCCTGCCCGTACTCTTCGTAAAGGTGAAGTATTACCTCCACGTCTGTTTTTGTGCGGAAGGAATGACCCTTTGCCGCAAGCTCCGTGCGAAGCTCACGGTAATTGAATATCTCACCGTTGCATATCATAAAAAGGGTCTCGTCCTCGTTGGCTATGGGCTGCATACCGCCGTCAAGGTCTATAAAGCTGAGGCGGTTAAAGCCCAGCCCGACTCCTTCAAACAGTTTTACCTGAGAACCGTCGGGACCGCGGTGATATATAGATGCCAACATTTTATTTATCATCTCGCTGGTTATCAGGTGCTTTCCGCTGAGATCGTATATTCCACAGATGCCACACATATTTATTCTGCCTTTTCGTTCATTCCGTAATACTCATATTGTGCTTTCTTTTCGGCTTCGTAAAAGCTTATTTTTTGCTCCCAGCTTTGAGAGAGCTGTTTTTCGTCCCGTCTGTCGGCAAGTCCAATCTCTTCGGTAAGATATTCGCCCATCCACGCGGAAAGCTTTTGTGCTCCCGAAAGATTCATGTGGAGTCCCGCGTCATAAGTATCGGTAGTGTAATCGATGCCGATCTCATCAACGAGGTCGAGAAAATTTATATATCTAAGTTCGTGCTCACGGGAGTATTCCACTACCTGCTCGTCCCACTGGGGATACCAATAGGGGTACAGACTGGGTGCTTTTATAAGGATAAGTTCAATTCCTTTTTCCTCGCATAAATCTACCATCATATCCAGATATTGCCAAGAACGCTTATCAAAGCTGTAATCGCTGAGCGGCTTTCCTGTGGGGACATTCTGCGCAGGGCGCACGTCCACCCGCATATAGTATCCGTTGTGAGATACCTTTTCTGTCTTGAACATATATTCAAAATCATTGCCATTAAGCTCGCTCCATCTGCTGTGGTAACGGAGAATAGGGAACACGTAATCGAGAAAATGCTCGTCCTCCTGCATAGAAGCAAATATGGCGTTTACCTTTGAAGGCGACCACTTCATACCCTCCAAAGTCATACGGTTGTATGCTTCGTTTCTGGCTTCGGGGTATTGAAGCGACTGTATGTTGAACACAACCACATCGGGAGTCTCGTAACGCAGGGTGTCCTCAAGTATATAGTAGGATTGAAATATATATTGCTCGGCGCTTCCGCGAATATAACTGTTTATCCCGTAATCCTGCCAAAGCACTATGGGAGAAAAGTTTTCATATACCTCGCAATCGCCGATGAATATAACGTCGTGATCCTTTTCCTCCTTGTAATACTCGGAAATAAACGCGCCCTCAATAACACCGGTAACGTATTTCGGCACCAGCAGACATTGAAGCAACGCCAAAACAAGTATTACTATTAAGGCGGAAACTATGAATTTAACCCACTTTTTTGCGGTAACGTTCATATTTTAACTCTTTCTCAGAACTGATTATAGATAAACTGGCTGGCATCGTATCCGATACCGTATGCGCCAAGCAGCAGTATAAGGAGGAACAGACCAAACCACAGTGCAAAGCGCACAGGGTATGGGCGGCGGGAAATAATGTCTCTGACGCTTTCCTTACGCTGAAGCAGGCTTACTGTTACCATAAGTATAACTCCGCCCGACAGTATAATGTAATCCAAACCGGTCAGACCTAATTCCAGCAACGATCCGTCAACAAAAATGCGCCAGTTTCTTGCTGTGAATACGGAAAAGAATACCTTTCCCGTTTCCGCAATAGAAGAATAACAATCGAACAGATTGAGGATACAAACCAAAGTAAAGGTGCGGGCAACCGTAAACAGTCTGTAAATGAAGGTGTTGCCGATACGCACCTTTTCGTGGAATTTCTTGTATAAAGGCTCAAGCTCCTCGGATATCATAAGAATCGCCCAGTTACACATACCCCAGGCAATAAAGTTCCAGTTGGCACCGTGCCAGATACCCGTAGCAAACCATACTATTGCCGTGGATAAATACAGAGGTATACGCTTTCCAACCTGATTACCAAGACGGCTGCGGGTAAACTTTGTTAATTTTTGCATAGGCTTGCAGGTGGAAAGGGGATAAAACAGATATTCACGGAACCATGAACACATGGAAATGTGCCAACGGCGCCAATATTCCTTAAGAGATTTGGAGAAATAGGGGCGTAAGAAATTTTCACTCATACGAATACCCATCGCTTCCGCAAGACCGATAGTAATATCAATACCGCCCGTAAAATCCGCATACAACTGAAGTGTGTACAGCACCATAATAATTATAGAATAAGCCCCGTTATATTTGGCAGGCTCTCCTATCATGGTGGTTACCGCTACCAAAACGCGGTCTGCCACTACCATTTTTTTGAAATAACCCCATAAAACACGCTCAAGTCCGTAGGCAACGGTTTTTGTGTCAAAGGGGTGAGGTGCGTACAGCGTCTTGCCCAGTTCCCCGAACCGTCCGATAGGGCCTTGTATAAGCTGGGGGAAGAAGGACACAAAAAGTGCAAACTTAAATATGTTTTTTTCTGCTTTTACAGTACCGCGATATACGTCCACCATATATCCTATGGCTTGTAAAGTATAAAAAGAGATGCCCAACGGGACAGCAAGAGATACGAAGGAGAGCGAAAAATCACTTCCCGCCGCGCTGAATATACCGTTTATGTTAGACAGGAAAAAGGGGGAATATTTTACAACTGCAAGTATTCCCAAATTCACAAGCAGACAAAGGACAAACCGGCGAAGCTTTTTCCGCTTTTGCGTGTCCTTGTAAAGCTTTTTTTCGTCTTTGGTAAGCTCTTCTTTGTGTTCTTTCAGATACTCGTTTTGTCTGTCCGCCACTTTTTCCATATAAAGGGCAGTAAAAAAGACGGTTAGGGTAGTCGCCAGAATATAAAGAAGATAGGTGGGCCCTGCTATAAAGTAGAAAATATAGCTTGCCGCAAGCAGCAGACCCCACTGCGCTTTTTTTGGTATCAGATAATACAAAAGAAGCAGCAGAGCCGCAAAGCCTAAAAATTCATAGGATGTAAAAAGCATTAAAGCTCACTCTCGTTTTATCAGTCTTCGTCTTCAAGTCTTTCAATAAGCTCGTAAAGCGCTTTGGCGGAGTTAAAGTTTTCGGGGATAATATCCTTGGCTGTAATGGTAACGTCATATTCCTCGCTTATTTCGGAGATAAGGCTGATAATATCCATCGAATCAAGAATTCCGTCATCGATAAGGCTTTCCTCCGCTTCAAAATCTATATCGGGATGAAGGTCGTTCAGTATTTCAAGAAGCTTTTCCATAAATGTTATCCTTTTCTTTCGTTGAGTGTGGATTCGTAATATTCTTTCAGTGCAACTCTGTTAAGCTTGCCGTTTTGTGTAAGCGGCATAGTATCAAGCCGCACCAGTTTGTTTGGGTTCATATATCTGGGGAGCTTTTCTTTAAGCGCCGCCGTAAGGTACTTTTCGGCACATTCGCCTACGTAGAACAAAACTATCTTGCCCTTGTTTTTATCATAAATGCAGGCGGCCATCTGTATTTCGGGAACCATATTCGCGCTTACTTCTATTTCGCCCAGCTCTATGCGGTGTCCCATGTGCTTTATTTGATAATCCCTTCGCGAAACGAAAACCAGTTCGCCGCGCTCGTTATATTTGCCGATATCACCGGTTTTGTAGATCATCTCGGGATAAGCGCTGTTAAGGGGATTTTGCACAAAGGATTTTGAGGTGCGCTCCGGGTCATTGTAATACCCCAATGTTACCGCCGTTCCTCTTATACATATCTCGCCCTCACACCCGGGCGCGGCAGGCTTTCCGTCGTCGGTAAGCAGCAGTATTTCTCTGTTTTTGAAAGGCTTTCCGATAGGAATCGCCTCGTCGTCGGCAAAATCTCTGTCGGCGCGGTAATAGCAACACATTCCCGTTCCCTCGGTGGGACCGTAAAGGTTGGTAAAGGAAGCTTCCGGCAACGCCTTCCGCCACAGACGGAACTGCTTTATGGGGAACACCTCACTGCCGAAGGCAACCGTGTGCAGATATTCGGGACGGAGTACGTCAAAGGTGCCGAATGCGCTTACCATTGTCAGCGCAGACACTACCCAGCAAATGGTGTTTATTTTGTGCTTGTTAAGATATTCAAGAAGGGCAACAGGCTGTGAAAACAGGGTTTTGGGAATAAGATAGGCGGTTGCGCCGAACTTCAGGGTAGGGTAGAGCTCCTTAAGACATGCGTCAAAATATAAAGGCGTCTGGTTGCCGAATACCGTGTCGCCGTTAAAGGCGAGCACCTCGGATAACTGTTCTATATAATCTATTACCGATCTGTGGCAGGCGGCAACTCCCTTGGGTATGCCTGTGGAGCCTGAGGTGAAAACTATATAGATAGGGTCTGTATCGATAGAACGGTCGTAAATCTCGTCAAGCGCTTTACTGTTTACGGCAGTATCCAGCAGTTGGCTGTACAAAACTGTTTTTCCGCCTGCGGGGATATCCATATTATTTGCTGTTTTTACCGTGTCCTCGTCGCAGATAATAAGGGGTGCGCATACGTTGTTGAGTATAAGCTGAATACGGTCGCGGGGCATCTCCTCATCAATGGGAACATAAAAGCATCCGCCGCTTATAACGCCGAAAAAAGCTGTCACCTCTGCGGGAGATTTGCGCATAAATACCACTACAGGCTTTTTATATATGCCGTTTTTGTGGAGAAAAGAGCCGATTTTTGCAGTTCTGTCATATACCTCTTTGAAGGTGAGGGATACACTACCGTCGGAAAACGCGGTTTTTTCCGGCTTAATGTTTACTATATTTCTGAGATACGAAAGCACGTTCCGTATTCTTCCTTGGTTGTTCACAGCAATTCCTCCGTTAAAATGTGCGGCGCATACTATTTTAGCGATAATTACCTATATTAATATATCACATTATATTCTACCATGTTAGTCACGAAAAGTCAATGTGTATTTACTTTTTGGTGTTTACTCTATTGACATATTTCGGGAGGGAGGAGGGTAATGAATTATTGCTGAAAAGAGCGGTTATTATGAAGAAAACCATTCTTCGCACAAGGCGTGCCAATGAAGCAGAACCGGGAATGGCTCGGACATAGTGATATGAGTACCACCGGCGAATATCTATAGCCACCTCGATGCCGTGACGAAAGCAGACACCGGTGCCGCGATGAGTAAGGCGTTGGGGTGAAAATGGC
>JAZSIT010000084.1:0-8143 GCA_045533895.1 Eubacteriales bacterium | reverse complement strand
TCGAGCACTTATATAGCTATTTCACCGAACATCCGGGCGAAGAATGGCTGCTTTCTTTTGGAATGGAGCCTTTTGTCCCGGAAGAGTAAGATATAACCAACCCGCGTTTGAACTTTTTCTCCCCGAGAGGTTGTCTCGGGGAGATGTTTTTTGCCTACTGTTGGGTAGTTGTTGACTTTTTTACGATATGCCGTTATAATATATAAAAAGACATCCCCCACAAACAAAAAGAGAGGATATTTTTATGGAAATTAAACACTCCTGGCAGGAAGGCAGACGGTTAAAGACCGTTTCCCCCATGACAAAAGTCATGCCCTTTATTATGCCCGAGAGGAACGACGCCTGCAACCAGATAAGAGACAGCTTTGAAACAAGCGCGGCAGACGATTATATATTCAAAAAGAGAAAAGAGGGCTTAAAGGGATTCGGCATGATGCATCTTATCATTGCCGCATACGTCCGCACCGTTTCCCAGAAGCCGGGTATTAACCGATTTATAAGAGGTCAGCGCGTATACGCCCGCAACAATATTGAGGTGGCGTTGACAATAAAGAAGGAAATGCGTCTTGACGAGCCGGACACTTGCCTGAAAATGGAATTTCCCGCAGACGCCACCGCCGAAGACGTGTTCAACATCATAAACAGCGAGATAGAAAAAGCCCGCACGACGGACACAAGCTTTGACGACACGGCGAAGATACTTACATATTTCCCCCGCCCTGTGCTGAGATGGGTAGTGGCGTTGCTTAAGTGGATGGATTACCACCGTATGCTGCCCAGAGCGCTTTCCAAGCTGTCACCCTTCCACGGGTCGATGATAATAACCTCTATGGGCTCTTTGGGTATTCCGCCCATCTACCACCACATATACAACTTCGGTAACGCGCCTTTGTTTATCGCATTCGGCGCAAAGAGAAGCGTTGTGGAATTGGATAAAAACGGTACACCGGTTGACAGAAAGTACGTGGACTACTGCGTGGTTACCGACGAGCGCATCTGCGACGGACATTATTTCGCATCCGCCCTCAAATACATGCGTATGCTTATGACAAAACCCGAAGTGCTTGACCAAAAGCCGGAAAATGTTGTTGAAGACATAAGGTAAAACCGATCCGAGAAAAGCGCCCGTTTTACGGGCGTGTTTTTGACATCAAATTGTTCCCGCAGCGTTTCGATACCGTAGGGGAGGGGTCTAACGCTTTGCGTTCCCCTCCCGTAAACTGTTCGCACTAAACACACGTCTATAATAACTAAAAGTCTGATTTTGGCAGGGAACTGTAGAACCACCTCAAGAAACCTGCGGTTTCTCGGGGACCCCGGAGAATAAACAGATACATAAAAGCGTTTAGAAACGCAAAATAAAAAATTCCCGTAGGTTTTCTACGGGAATTTACCTTATATTTGGTTGTGGGGAAGCGGGGCGCCGCCCCCTACATTGAGTGTTCGCCAAAGCAAACATTAAACATTTTTGCGTTTCGTTCTGCACAGTTTAGGAAGTTCCGAGTTGTTTAGTCGAGAACGATTTCCTTGCCGCTTTCAGAAGAATCATACATTGCCTGCATCATCTTAGCGGTAACAGCAACGGTATCGATATGGGAAGGAAGCTTTTCGCCGGTGTGGATGCACTCGATAAAGCGGTCGATTTCCTTCTGGAAGTGGGGCTCATCCTTATACTTGGGCTTGAAGGAGCAGAGAGAGCCGCAGGAGGTGGTGTAAACGGTGAAGTCGCCGCCGTAGTTAAGACGGATACCGGCCTTGGTGCCGATGAAATCGATATAGCTTTCGCCAACGCCGATATTCTGTGCCCATGCGCCGTTGAAGGAGATGGAAGGACCGGAGGTACGAACAAAGCCGGAAACAAGGTCATCTACATCGTAGGTGCCGTTAACGTCCTTGGTATCTTCTGCCCACATGCCCTCGTAAACGTAGTTAGGCATATCAACGCCCAGCTTGGAGTATGCGTTACAGGTAACGGTCTTGGGAGTGGGGTCGCCGGTGCAGTACATAACGATATCGAGGTAATGTACGCCCCAGTCAATAAGTACGCCGCCGCCGGAGATGGCTTTGGTGGTGAAAGCGCCGCCCAGACCGGGAATGGAACGGTGAGAACGGAAGCTTACGTATACGTGGTATACTTCGCCCAGGTCGCCGCGCTGGATAAGCTCGCGAACCTTGTTTACTGCGGAGTTAAAACGGTTAACCACGCCTATGTTAAGAACCTTGCCGGTTTCGTGCTGTGCTTTCTGCATTTCAAGAGCCTCTGCATAGGTTCTTGCAGCAGGCTTCTCGCACAGAACGTGCTTGCCTGCGTGAAGTGCGTCGATAGCGATACGGGAATGCTCTCTGTTGGGAGTACAGATAGAAACTGCCTCAATTTCAGGGTCAGCGAGAACATCATGATAATCAAGAACTGCGGTGCCGCAGCCGTATTTTTCTACGCAAGCTTCTGCCTTGTGGAGAAGGATATCGCAAAAATACTTGATCTCTGCTTCGGGATTGTTCATATAAGAAGGGATATGCGCGCTGTTTGCTATAGTACCACAGCCGATGACAGCAATTTTCATAATACTTTTCCTCCGAAAAAATATTTGGTTTCTGTTTGGATTGTACCACATTAAAACCCGATTATCAATAGATTTATCAAAAAAACTTGATTTTTTAACCAAAGCATACTATAATTGGTATACACATAAATAACCCGAAGGAGAAAACACAAAAAATGAAAAGATTCTTCGCAATCATACTTATGCTTTTGTTGCTTTCCGTTTCCCTTTTTGCTTGTAACGGGCCCGTTTCCGGCGATAACAATGCTTCCGGCGGAAACGCAAGTGACGTTTCCTACGGCGAGGTTGATTTTAACGACCGCGCCAACGTAAAGGATTCCCTGCCCGAAAAGGACTGGGGAGGAAGAACATTTACCATTCTTCAGAGGACCGAGTTCAAATACGAGTTCGGCGTGGAAGAAACCGGCGCATCCACCGTTAACGACCTTATCTATGAGCGCGACGCGCTGGTAGAAGAAAGATTTAACGTTGAAATAAAAGCCCTTAACATCGATGGCGCTTGGGGCGTCCATGAGGACTTTATAAACTACGTGCGCGACAGTATTTCTACCGGAATTATAGAATACGATATTATTGCAGGCTATGCGGCTGTAATTCCCACTCTGGTTGCAGACGGCGTGTTTGTTGACTGGAAAACCGTTCCTCACGTAGATCTTGAAAGAGAATGGTGGTCTCAGGACCTTATTGACGAGCTTACCATCAACGATAAGCTTTATCTGCTTTCCGGCGATATTTCCCTTATGTTCTGGGAAAATATGCAGGGTATGTTCTTTAACAAGACCATGGCTGAAAACGCTGGTATTGAAAACCTTTATGACGTTGTTCGTGACGGCGAGTGGACCTTTGACAAAATGATGGAGGTCATCAAGCAGGCTCACGTCAGCGATGATAATCTTGAAACCAGAACTTACGGTTATACCTCTGCGCTTACCACTCAGGTTGACGTTTATCTTGACGCATTTGATATCCCCGTAACCACCAAGGACGCCAACGGTATGCCTCAGTTTACTGTTAACCAGGAAAAAACATATAACGCTTTGGATATGGTATACGATCTCCTTTGTGCCAGCGATTATTTCTATAAGGCTGAGCTTAAGGACGACAGCGTAGAATTCTTCGGACAAAACCGCGCCCTCTTCCTTCCCGCTCCTTTGGGCAAGGGCAGTGTGCTCAACAGCTACGATTGTAATTACGGTATTCTTCCCATGCCTAAATACGATACCGAACAGCTTAACTATCATTCCACTTGCGAGGACGCATATTCTCTTATGGCAATTCCCATACTCAGAGACGGAGACCTTGAGTTTATCGGTATGATAACAGAAGCGCTGTGCGCACAGAGCTACCGCAGTGTTGTTCCCGAATGGTACACTGTTATACTTCAGAACCGCTATACCAAGGACGACGATTCTATCGAGATGATCGAGACTATCCGCGAGGGTATCCTTTGTAACTTCGGTTATATCTACTCTCTGGCTCTTGATTGGCCCGCACATCAGCTTAACATCTGTATAAACAACAATTCCAACGATTTCGCATCTCTCTGGGAATCCAAACAGACCACTTTTGAAAACAATCTTGCGGACTGCTTGGAAACATACTTTGATTAATCAAAAACTCAAATACAAAAAGGGCTGAAATATCAGCCCTCTTTTGTTATTTTTTTCTGCCTTTTGTGAATATTACTATGAGAGCTGCGACAAGGAGAACACCTGCAACGGCAATGCCTATCCAAATGCCGACGGGGGTTTCACCCTCGGAATCGGATACACTTGTATCCGAAGAAGTGTCCGAAGGTTCGCTCTTATCGGAAGAAGGCTTTTTGCTTTCTTCATTTTTGCTTTCCTCGGCTTCAACACTTTCGTCATAGGAGTTTTCAAAATCGCTTACGTCGCCGTCGTCAATGCCGGTATCGGGAATATCGGTATCGCTGACAGTACCGCGTGCAACGTTGCGGACAATACGGATAAAATACTCAAGGTCGGTCTTTAACGCCTCTCCCGCAAGGTCTTTTGTGCGGTTATCTATTATCGCCTGCGCGCCGGATACAAGCGTATCATCATCTGCCGTGCCGACAGCAGCCTTAAGGTCAAGGATTTGCTGTTTCATACTCTTGAAAATAGTACTGCTTGCAGAAGAAATTTGAGGCAGAATAATATCGTCAATTCTGCCGACAGCGTAATCCAGCACTGCGGTAAGGGCACGCTCTCTGTCATAAGTAGGCGTGATGGCGCGGTTTCTGAAAGCGCCGTGAGCGACAAGATATGTTGCTGTTTCCTTACCCAGATATGTTGACGCTTCAAAGAACATAACGCCGTCTGCGCCCTTTTGGTTTGCGATTATTGTGTGGTTGGCGGCATCATAGCCGTTGTACGCTTCGGAGTAAACGCCTATACCTGAGGTAAGAAATTTTCCGTTCATTTTTGCTACGTTTTTATCGGTTGCTTCAACAGCATCCAAAGTATAGGACATAGGCTTGAGCAGGTCGATCCAGCCCTTTTCCATCCAAACGGCATAGTCCTGATAAAGTCCGTTTCTTGCGCCCGCCGCATCGGGGCCCACGTCCGCACAAAGAAGCACGTCGGGACGGATTTCGGTAAACATCTGTCTTACCTTGCCGACAAATCCGGTAATAATATCGCAACGGTACTGTACCCAGTTGTCCCAATAGGAAGCAGAGGTATCAAACTTGGGGGTAACGCCGTATTTTTCCTCAAATCCGCCTATGGTAAGTGTATCATAACCGTAATCGTCGCCGATACCGTCCTGATAGCGGATATAGTCAAGCTCAAAGCCGTCGATATCATAGTTTTCAAGTATGTATTTGTACGTATCCAGCAAAAACTGCTGTACATCGGGGTGCGCGGGGTTGATAAAGCAAAAATCGCTGTCGTCCTCAACGGCAACGTCCTTGCCGAAGTTGTTTATGGCGCGCCATGTGGGGTTTTTGTACCACGCGCTTCTCTTAAGATTAGAACAGGTGGTGTGGGAGGAATAGAAAACGGGCATCCAAACGTGAAGCTCCATATCACGCTTGTGGCATTCTTCTACGTATGCTTTAAGTACGTCAAAGCCGTTAAAGCGGGGGTTGTGCTCAAAATCGCTTCCCTCGGGTGCGGGGAAAATGAGGGTGGAATCGTACAGAGTTTCAATACAAAGAGTGTTTATGCCCGCATCGTAAAGACGCTGAACGTAATCGCTTACCTCTGCCTGTGTCTTTTGGGAGGGTCTTATCCACGCGCCGCGGTATTCTACGGGGCGGCTCTCACAGCAAGCGGTGAGACCTTCGTAAAGCAGGGCGTTGATTTCAGCGATACAATCAGCCTTTTCGTCCTCTGTCTCAAGTAACGGGTACTGGGCGCGTAGCTTGTTCATATCGTCGATACAAGACTGGATATAATCGTAATCGCAATAAGTAAAGTTTTCCTTTGCCTCTTTAAGCACACTTTCAAGCCGGTTTATACCGATATCGATACCTCTGATATACGCCTCGGCATCCATTTCAAGGGTGAGTGTGTTGGTGGCTTTATCATAGCTCGCCTTCATACCGACACTGATAGTTCTGGTAACCCAATCCGAGCTGGAGCCATGGCCGGAAATTACAAAGCCGCCCTTGGGAATGGCTATATCGTTTCCGCCCACAGAGTTAACACGCCCGTCGGGACCCACCGCCGCCTCTGTACCCCATTGGTTGGTACCGGTGGTGCCGGAGCCTTCGTAAATAACAAGCTGATTTTCATAGCGGGTCTTGTTAAAGCCGTCTATTGTGTGGGTAACGGTAAAAAACATACCGCCGTATTGGGTAGGTGTATCTGTTACCAGAACGGTCATGCCGCGCTCATCAAAATAACAATACATACCGACCTTGCAGTTGTTCTGCATCCACGTTTTCATTTCGCCGTGGCCGGAAAGTACAAAGCCGCCCTCGGGAATAGTCTCGTTACCTGTGGTGGTAATGCGGACAATTTTGTTGTTTTCGTCAACAACCGCCTCGACACCCCATTCATTGGTGTTTGTGGTTGCGGCGAAAGCGGAAGTATAAACAACAAGGTGGTTTTCGCCTCTGCCACTGTTAAGAGAGGTTACGTTTTGCTCGACACTTGTTTCCGCCCAAACGGGAAAGGTCGCAAGAGAAAGGAGCATTACCAAAGAGAGAATAAAACAAACAATCTTTTTCATTATACGTTAAAGCGGAACAATACTATGTCCCCGTCCTCCATAATATATTCTTTTCCCTCGCTCCTTACCAGACCCGCTTCCTTTGCGGCGGTCATAGAGCCTTTTTCCATAAGGTCGTTATATGCAACCACCTCTGCACGGATAAATCCGCGCTCGATATCGCTGTGTATTTTCCCTGCGGCTCTGGGCGCTTTTGTTCCTGCGGGAATTGTCCACGCTCTTACCTCGGGAGTACCTGCGGTGAGGAAGGAAATAAGTCCGAGAAGCTTATACGAGGTCTTGATAAGACGGTTAAGTCCGGATTCGGTAAGTCCCATATCCTCAAGGAATACCTGCTGTTCCTCCTCGTCAAGCTCTGCTATCTCCGCCTCGGCAGACGCGCAGACGATAAGCATTTCGGAGTTTTCGTTCTCGGTAGCCTTCTTAAGCGCCTCGGTATACTCGTTTCCGTTTACCACACTGCCCTCGTCAACGTTGGCGGCGTATATTACGGGCTTGAAGGATATAAGGTCCATTGCGGAGATATACTCAAGCTGCTTTTCGGTAAATTCAATATTTCTTGCGTTTGTTCCTGCCTGCAGACCTGCGTACAGCACCTCAAGTGCCTCTAACTCGTCTGCGGCGGTCTTATCGCCCTTTAACTGCTTTCTCACCTTGTCCATACGGCGCTCGGTCATCTCAAGGTCGGCAAGGACAAGCTCGGTGTTTATGGTCTCAACGTCACGGACAGGGTCGGCAGTTTCGTCAACGTGAACGACCTCGCTTCCGCCGAAGCAACGCACAACGTGTACCACCGCGTCAACGTTACGGATATGGGAAAGGAACTTGTTGCCCAGTCCCTCACCGCTGGCGGCGCCGCGTACCAGACCTGCAATATCCACAAACTCAATGGTGGCATAAGTTTTTTTCTCGGGGTTATACATCTCGCAAAGACGGTCGATGCGTTCATCAGGCACGGTTACCACGCCCACGTTGGGCTCGATAGTGCAGAAGGGATAGTTGGCGGACGCCGCTCCCGCCTTTGTAAGGGCGTTAAAAAGTGTGCTCTTGCCTACGTTGGGTAGACCCACAATACCAAGTTTCATATAATAATCTCCGCTGTTTTCATAGTTTTACAGTTTATTATATAATATAAAAAGAAAAAATGCAAGTAAGTAATGCCGGATATAAAAATATTCTCCCCGAGAGAAACCTCTCGGGGAGAATACGTTTAAGCGCAGGTTAGTTATATCTTACTCTTCCGGGACAAAAGGCTCCATTCCAAAAGAAAGCAGCCATTCTTCGCCCGGATGTTCGGTGAAATAGCTATATAAGTGCTCGAAACTTATTGCGTAGGTAACGCCGTTTTCGGAAACCCACATAGTAATGTCGCAAGGCATTGTTTCCGAAGCCTGATAGCC
>JAZSIT010000096.1:0-5379 GCA_045533895.1 Eubacteriales bacterium | reverse complement strand
CAGGCTGTTCTTTGCGGCGGTGTTTGCGCTCTTATGCAGGCAGGCTTTGAAACTCTTGTTGAGGCAGGTTATGACCCCAGAAATGCTTACTTTGAATGTATCCACGAAATGAAGCTTATCGTTGACCTTATTTATCAGAGCGGCTTCTCCGGTATGAGATATTCTATCTCCAATACCGCAGAATACGGCGATTATATCACCGGTCCCAAGATCATTACCGAGGACACCAAGAAGGCTATGAAAAAGGTTCTTAAGGACATTCAGGACGGTACCTTTGCAAAGGACTTCTTGCTTGATATGTCCGATGCAGGAAGCCAGGTTCACTTCAACGCTATGAGAAAGCTCGCTTCTGAGCATCCTTCCGAAATCGTTGGTGAAGACATCCGCAAGCTTTACAGCTGGAGCGACGAGGACAAGCTCATCAACAACTAATGTTTTTTACCCGGAGCAGTTTTTTGCTCCGGGATTTCCCGTTTATTTGAAAGGATCCTGATTTATGGAAAAAATTATAAAAGGCGCCGGTAATGCGCCTCACAGATCACTGTATCACGCACTTGGAATGACAAATGAAGAGCTTGATAAGCCGATGATCGGTATTGTAAGCTCCTATAATGAGATAGTTCCAGGACACATGAATCTTGATAAAATAGTTGAAGCTGTACGTATGGGTGTTGCAATGGCAGGAGGAAATCCCGTTGTATTTCCCGCAATTGCCGTTTGCGACGGTATCGCCATGGGACACGAGGGAATGAAGTATTCTCTTGTAACCCGCGATCTTATTGCCGATTCCACCGAAGCAATGGCGCTGGCTCACGGCTTTGATGCATTGGTTATGGTTCCTAACTGCGATAAAAATGTTCCCGGCCTGCTTATGGCGGCGGCACGTCTGAATATACCTACCGTATTTGTAAGCGGCGGTCCTATGCTTGCAGGCAGAGTAGGCGGTAAAAAACGCAGTCTTTCAAGTATGTTTGAAGCTGTCGGTCAGTATAACGCAGGTACAATAGGGGAGTGCGAGCTTGAAGAATTCGAGTGCAAGGTATGCCCTACCTGCGGTTCTTGCTCGGGCATGTATACCGCAAACTCTATGAACTGCCTTACCGAGGTGCTTGGTATGGGTCTTAAAGGTAACGGCACGATTCCTGCAGTATATTCTGCTCGTATCGAGCTGGCAAAGCATGCGGGTATGGCTGTCATGGAAATGCTCAAAAAGGATATCCGTCCCCGTGATATTATGACCGAAAAGGCTTTCCAAAACGCCCTTACCGTTGATATGGCGCTTGGCTGCTCTACCAACAGTATGCTTCATCTTCCCGCTATCGCACACGAATGCGGAATTGAAATAAATCTTGATATCGCTAACGATATCAGCGCGAAGACCGCCAACCTCTGCCACCTTGCTCCCGCAGGCCCTACATATATGGAAGACCTTAACGAGGCGGGCGGCGTGTACGCGGTCATGAACGAGCTTAACAAGAGAAATCTACTTAATACAGATTGTATTACCGTTACCGGAAAAACCGTAGGTGAGAACATTAAAGGCTGTATAAACCTCGACCCCGAGGTTATCCGTCCTATTGAAAATCCCTATAGCGAAACCGGCGGAATTGCAGTTCTCCGCGGCAATCTCGCCCTTGAAGGAAGTGTTGTTAAACGCTCTGCAGTATTGCCAGAAATGCTGGTACACGAAGGTCCTGCGCGGGTATTTGAATGCGAAGAGGACGCTCAGGCGGCCATCGACGCCGGAAAGATTCAGCCCGGCGACGTTGTAGTTATACGTTATGAGGGACCCAAGGGCGGACCCGGTATGCGTGAAATGCTTAATCCCACATCTGCAATTATGGGTATGGGTCTGGGAAGTTCTGTTGCACTTATTACTGACGGACGTTTTTCCGGCGCCACAAGAGGAGCTTGTATTGGCCATGTTTCTCCCGAAGCGGCTTCGGGCGGAATCATCGGCATTGTAAAAGACGGCGACATTATCAGCATAAATATACCCGAAAATAAGCTGGAGCTTAAAGTGAGTGATGAGGAAATTGCCGCTCGTATGGCAACCTTCGTTCCCAAGACGAAGCCTCTTTCCGGCTATCTCAAGCGCTATGCTTCTTTGGTTTCCAGCGGCGCGAAAGGTGCGATACTTAACTAATGAGCATGCAGTTTTCACATTTATACACCCGTTTGAGGTCTCTTGCCGTTTTTCGTCAGCTTCTTAACGATAAGGTGCTGGAAAGCCTTTGCAATTTTCTTTCCTGCACGGGTAGCGAAGGGGAAAAGGTATCCCTTTATTCCGAATTTGTGTCCTGTGTTTATTCCTGCGGGGCGGATTCATTGGCAAAGCATATACTGAATCTTGTGAACGACAGCGAAAACGTTTATATACGAACTGTCGGCGTGGGAAACAAACCTTCCGCAGAACTTGTTGGTTGCGTTAACGCTGAACTTGACACTTTGCAGATTATAGCATCTCTTACACCTGACATCCTTAAAAAACACATCGAATACGACGGATTTTTGCCTGATTTTACCATAGAAAAGGTTGATATTCCTGCGGAATACAAACTTCGTTCCGATAATATATCGGTTTACGGTTACGGCATTTATGCAAAATATCGTATGTTTTTTATCGATCGAAGCCACTGTATCCTTCCGGTACGTAATCCTGATGGAATACGCCTTACCTCATTGGTAGATTATAAGCGGGAGCAAAAGATAATTATGGACAATACGTTGGCTCTCCTTGAGGGAAAACCTGCGGCAAATATCCTTTTAACGGGTGACGCAGGTACGGGTAAATCATCCACCATAAAAGCGGTGGTGAACGAGCTGTACCAGCGCGGACTTCGTATACTTGAAGTGCGTAAAGAACAGCTTCACGTTCTTCCCGCCATTCTTGACGAGTTGAGCGTAAATCCGCTTAAGTTTATCATTTTTATTGATGACCTTTCTTTCCAGCGCGATGACGATAACTTCAGCGCACTTAAGGCAATACTGGAGGGAAGTGTTTCCGCAAAATCCCGCAATGTCGCAATATATGCTACCAGCAACCGCAGACATTTGGTTAAAGAAACCTTTTCTTCCAGAGAAGGCGACGATATCCACCGCAACGATACTATGCAGGAGATTCTTTCTCTTTCCGCGCGGTTTGGTATACACGTTTCTTTCTACAAGCCGGATAAGCAGACGTATCTGCATATAGTAAGCTATCTTGCGGAGGAACGGGGAATAGACATGCCTTTGGAGGAATTATATATTCTCGCGGAACGCTTTGCCTTGGAAAAAGGCGGCAGAAGCGCGCGGGCAGCAACCCAGTTTATCGATAGCTTGGTATCACAAAACTAATCTTAAAAATAAAAAAGCTTTCCGTTTTTTATAAATACGGAAAGCTTTTTGTTGCATTTGTGCCTGTTGTTTGCTATAATAAACACAGAGGTGAAAATATGTATAACGTAACAGATGATAAAATAGAAACCGTTGTTGATAAAAAATGCCTGTCTTCCGATATATGGGACGATATTTTAGGCGCAGTTTTACTTTTGATTTTTTTCATTCCCATAGTTGTTACAGTTTATCTCGCGGTTGAGTTTTTCCCTGCAGCCGATGCAAAGTCTTTGGAAAAAATTGCATGGGTTGGTGCGCAAATTATTGCATACGCCCTTTTCGGCTTTTTGTTTTTTTCACATTTGTACGAGTTTGTGGTTTCCTTTTTGCAGAAATACCGTTATGTACGTATAGACAGTACAGGTGTTCATTTTAAGTATTTGTTTTTTAAGCAGCACATACGTTTTGAGGATATAAAAGATTATGGACTTTCATACGTTGGAAAAGAATACGATTTTCCTCGGCTTTTCAGAAGTCGCTACAGATTTGGTATAGTTATCGGAAGAATATATAAGGTCTATTTTTCGACACGAAGATGTGACGCGGATCTTAATACCGGCAAGAAAAAACTGCGCGGTGTAAAGGTTTGGTGGCTTGACGTTTGCCCCCCTACTGTTCATCCGGACGCTCCGGAAGGCCCTCTGTTTTTAGAGAGTGTTTTTAATTTCTGCGAAGCAAAGACGGGAATAAAGCCTTTTGTCCCGGGAAACGCACATGGTTTTGTTTACCGAACTGCAAAAACTGAAGAAAATTAATATCACATTAAAGGTGATGAGAATATGAATATCATTATTTGCATCGAAGAAAATAACGGTTATTCATTTTTTAACCGCAGACAAAGCAAGGACGCTCTTTTGCGAGAGCGCATACTTTCAGTCACCGAAAACTGCGCGCTTTGGATGAACAAATATTCCGCGAAACAGTTTGATGAGGGTGAAAATATTGTTGTTGATGACGATTTTTTATATAATGCACCGTTAGGCACATATTGCTTTGTGGAAACAAGTGACATATCGTTGCAAAACGTTGAAAAAGTCGTGCTGTATAAATGGAACCGCTCTTATCCGTCGGACAAATATTTTTCTTTTGACCTTTTGTCAGAAGGCTTTGTTTTGATTTCTTCCTGCGATTTCAAGGGCAATTCACACGATAATATAACGGAGGAGATTTATGTTAAGAAATAAACTTAAATTACTGGTTGTTTTCCTGCTGGTCATTTCCTTGTCTTCCTGCTTGTTTGTGTCACAGGATGTTTTCGATGACATTTCCATTAATGAAAATATCAAAAACCCCATACAAGAAAACAGCGAAAGCTACAACGACTATTATTCCTATGATTTAAGCAATATCCCCGATTATTCGGATAAACCATTCGTTGTAATAAACAACAATATTCCGAATTTTTCGGCATCGGAGCTTACCACCAAAGCATTTGAAAAATATGCGTCTCTCGATACGTTGGGCAGATGCGGTCCTGCCATCGCTTGTTGCGGAAAGGAATTAATGCCGGTTGTAAATCGCGGTGATATAAGCTCGGTGAAACCCACGGGTTGGGTGCAGGCATACTATTCTTTTGTAGACGGCGAGTATTTGTATAACCGTTGCCATCTTATCGGTTGGCAGTTAACGGGCGAGGACGCCAACGCAAAGAATTTAATTACGGGAACCCGATATTTGAATGTAGACGGTATGCTTCCCTTTGAAAACATGATTGCCGACTACATAAAGGAAACGGGCAACCACGTTATGTACCGTGTTACGCCTATCTTCGAAGGCGATAATCTTGTTTGTAACGGCGTGCAGATGGAGGCTTTTTCGGTGGAAGACGATGGCGAGGGCATCTGCTTTAACGTATATTGCTATAACGTACAGCCTAATGTTGAGATAGATTATTCCACCGGAGAAAGCAAGTATGTTAAGCAGACCGAAAGCGATGAAAAGGAAGGTACGTATATTCTCAACACCAACAGCAAAAAGGTACATCTTCCGTCCTGCGCCTCG
>JAZSIT010000036.1:0-5636 GCA_045533895.1 Eubacteriales bacterium | reverse complement strand
CGCAATCCTTTGTGCTGTAATGTTGGTTCTCACTTGCAGCATCTCTGTGTTCGCGGCAGGTGATGGTACTATCACTATCACCAATGCGGTAGAAGGTAAGACCTACAACGCATACAAAATGCTTGATCTGACCAAAGACGGTGAACTTTACAAATACACCGTTGATTCTGATTGGGCAGACTTTTTCACTACCGGAGCAGGTAAAGATTACGTTAACATCGTTGACAACATCGTTACATGGAAAGACGGTGCTGATGTTGCGGCTCTTGCAAAAGCAGCAATTGCGTATGCAAAAGCAAATAGCATCTCAGCAGATGACACTGAGAACTACCCTGACGACGGAGATGAAAACAAAAACGAAATCGGCTCCGTTCAGTTCACTGCTCTTGACCTTGGTTACTACCTCGTTGACTCTAACCTCGGTTCTATCTGCGCTATCGACACAACCAATAAAGATGCAGAAATAACCGAAAAAAATAAGATTCCCGGCGTTGACAAGGTACTCGTTGACAGCGACGGATCCGCTAAGATTGGTGACACCATAAACTTCAAATCCACTATTACCGCATACAAAGGCATTGATACTTTGACTTGGTACGATAAGATGTCTGACGGTCTTACTTATACCGTCGATAGTATTGCAATTTCCGTAGGCGGCGACGCACTCACTAAAGACACCGACTACACCGTTGAAACAAACCAAGACGGTTTCGACATCATTGTAAAGTTTGACAGCGCCTACCTCAATTCCATTGATGAGGACACCGATATCGAAATTACATACTCTGCAGTTCTTAACGAAAATGCAGCTTCATTAGGCGGTGCAGACAACACCGTTCATATAACATACGGCGATGACAACAGTATCGAATCCGGAAAAGTACTGGTTGATGTGAACACTTTCTCCTTTGACCTGGTAAAAACCGACACTGCCAACAAGGTATTGGACGGAGCCAAATTCAAGCTTTATGATGCGGCAACCGACGGAAATGAAATCAAAGTTGTTGAAGTCAACACCGGTGTAAAAGGTGAATACCGTCTTGCAATTACCGACGATGAAAAAGCTGCAGCCGTAGAGATTGAAACAGTTAACGGTAAAGCCACCGTTAAAGGTCTGGACAACGGTACTTATTACCTTGAAGAAACCGTTGCTCCTACCGGTTACAACCCCCTCACAGCTCGCAAGGCCGTTACGATTAATGATATAAACAACAGTGCAACCGTAACCGATAACATTTATCAAAGCGGCGGCGTTCAGGTTATCAACAACTCCGGTAACATACTTCCCGAAACCGGCGGTATGGGCACCACACTCTTTATAGCAATCGGCGCTATCGTTGTTCTTGTTACCGGCGTAATCCTCGTAGCAAGAAAGAGAATGTCCAAGTACGTTGCATAAATCGTACAGATAAAAAAACATAAAGGGGAATAACTCCCCCGTCTTATCACACCCGAAAAGTTTTTTCGGGTGTGGAATTGGGAACTTGAGAAGCGCTTTTTCAAATTCCCAATTCCGCACCTGCAAAAGAAGGGACAATACAAAAGAATGAAAAAAAGAAAATGGTTGACGTTTGTATTGCTGGCTGTCTTTTTTATAGGACTTGCGGTTTTACTGTATCCATCTATCAGTGATTATTGGAATTCGCTTGTTCAGTCAAAAGCGATCGTTGACTATGAGGGTTCGCTTAAAAACATTGATACTTCCAAGCGTGACGCAATGTTTGAAGCCGCCGAAAAGTACAATGCCGAGCTTGCAAAGCTTGAAAACCCATACCGCGAGTATAATTCGATATCCGGATACCACACCATGCTGGACCTGAACGGAACGGGCATGATGGGCTACGTTACTATAGACAAAATAGCCGTTGAGCTGCCGCTGTACCGCGGAACGACACCTGAGGTTTTGGCTATAGCAGTGGGACACGTAACCGGAACGAGTTTGCCTATTCCCGGTGAGGCGGTACATTCCGTGCTTTCTGCCCACAGAGGACTTCCTACTGCAAAGCTTTTTACCGATCTTGATAAAATGGAGATTGGCGACACCTTCGTCGTTACAGTTCTTGACAAGGCGTTTACCTATGAGGTGGAACGAATAAGAATAGTTGAGCCTAACGATACTTCACTGCTTGCCATTGAAGAAGGCAGAGAATACTGTACTTTGCTTACCTGCACCCCGTACGGCATAAACACCCAACGTCTTTTGGTACGGGGAGTGCGTGTGGAAAACGCAAATTTCAAAAACATTTATATAACGGCTGATGCCTATGAGATCGATACCCTTATCGTAACCCCGATAGTTGCACTGCCCATATTATTCGTGCTGATGATGATAGTTCTCTTCAAGCCCGTTAAGAAAGAAGATAAGATTTAGGAGTTGATTTACCGAATGAAAAAGTTAATATCTATATTCCTTATAGTTTTGGTATTAATATCAACTATGTGTGTTTTTTCGTTTCCGGCTCTTGCTGACGGTGTTGACCACTCTGTTCCCGCATCGCTTACCATCCATTATACTTATGATGAAAAACCGTATGAAGGGTTAAAGATAGTCACATATCACGTTGCGGATATCAGCAAGGACACAACCTTGACTCTTGCAGGCGATTTTGCCGATTATTCCATTAATATCAACGCAATTACTTCAAACGATGAATGGATAGAGATAACGTCCACCCTTGTTGCATATATAACAGCAGACGATATAGCGCCGACTTATACGGCTACAACCGACGAGAACGGCACGGTATGCTTCAAAAACATTCCGCTGGGACTATATCTCACCTTAAGCGTATCGGTAGAAAGCGACGGGCGTGTTACCGTATTCAAGGACTTTTTGACTATTGTCCCCACCTACGGAAGCTCGTACAATTATGACGTTGTTGCATATCCCAAAAAATACTCGTACGAGCCTACGCCCAACGAAGTGGAATATAAGATAGTAAAGCAATGGAAGGACAACGGATACACCGAAAAGCGTCCTGACAGCATTGACGTTTTGATATATAAAAACAATCAGCTTTATTCTACCCAGACGTTAAGCTCTGATAATAATTGGTGTTACACATGGAGTTCACCCGATGACGGCAGTGTATGGACGGCAGTGGAGAAAAACGTTCCTGCAGAATACACGGTAACCACCACTATAAACGGAAACATTATTACTCTTACAAACACCTATGAGCATAATCCCCCTCCCCCTCAGCTTGGCGATACGTTTGTGATCTGGCATTACGTGCTGATCGCTGTTGTTTCGGGAATCGCGCTCATTCTTATTGCAACACGCCGCAGAAAGCTTGATGTATGAACGGTAAAAAAAGAAACAAATTCACGCTTATCATAGCTGTTTTAGGCGTGGCGTTGATACTTTTCGGGGTCGGAACATTAGGCGTTTCAAGACTTAATCAATCCAAAGCGACAGAAAACGCCGCCAAAACGGTTTCGGATTTACGTTCACTTATGCCCGAAATAAAAAGCGCGGTATCCGGCGAAAGATATAATTATACCATGCCTATGCTGGAAATAAACGGCGATAATTTTATTGGCATTATCGAAATCCCGCTTTATGACACCTGCCTGCCCGTATGTGGAGTCTGGAGCAAAAGCGATATTAACAAATATCCCTGCAGATTTACCGGAAGCGCTTATGACGGAAGTCTGGTTATCGGCGGAAGCGATAACAAGGGTCAGTTTGATTTTATGAAGCTTATCTCCATCGGCGATGCAGTATATATTACCGATACTGCGGGAAACCGTTTCGGATATACAGTATCTGACATAGTGATCACTGATGATGTTTCTGCTAAAAATCTTTGCTCGGCAGAGCACGAACTCACCTTTTACGCCCGCAGCACGTATAACCTCAAATACACGGTAGTACGTTGCACAGAGAATAAATAAACGAACCACCCCAAGAGTTTTGCGGCTTCTTGGGGTGATATTTATTGTTTTTTAATATAGAATGCGCGCATAGCGTTAAGGACTGCCAATATCATCATGCCCACATCGGCAAATATGGCAAGCCACATTCCCGATATTCCCACAGCGGTAAGGAAAAGACAGGCGAATTTCACCGCCAAAGAAAATATAATATTTCCGTATACTATTCTTATACTTTTTATGGAAATGTTAATGGCGTTTACAAGCTGAATGGGATCATCGTCCATAAGCACCACGTCTGCGGCTTCTATCGCCGCATCCGATCCCATTCCGCCCATAGCGATACCCACGTCCGCACGGGAAAACACGGGTGCATCGTTAATTCCGTCCCCCACAAAGGCGAGGGCGGAGTTTTTTCGTTTTTGGGCAAGATACTGCTCCAGAACGGTTACCTTTTGATGAGGCGAAAGTCCGCACTTGAATTCGTCTGTTCCCACCGCCGAAGAAACCCGATTTGCTTCTGCATCGGTATCTACTGTAAGCATAACGGCTTTTTTGACACCTGCTTTTTTTAACAAGGAAATTGCTTTCTTTGAATTATCCTTTACGGTATCGGAAACAAGGAGATATCCTGCATATTTGCCGTCAAGCGCCACGTGTACCCCGTTTCCGCAGGCGGCAACGTTCTTGCAACCTACACCTACAAAGCAGGCAACGGAAAGCTTACACGCCTTACCTACGGAAACGGTGATTATGAAGATTATACCTATGATACTCTTGACAGACTCACAAAAGTCACGTATAATGGTAGTAGCACAAATGCTTTCACCGTCCTGTATGATTCCAACGGAAGACTTGCAAAAGCTGTTGACGGCAAGGCTGGTATAACCTACCTGTATGAATACGATTCTCTTGACCGTCTTATCCGTGCATACCAAAAGGATTCTTCCGGCAACACAGTATTTGCTGTTGAAAACTCTTACGATAGCTACGGCAGAGCCACGGGTTCTACCTACGTTATCGACGGAACCTCCCGCACATACAGTATCGCATACAAGACAAATACTAACCTTGTATCCTCGTATACTACTCCCGGTGCAGGATTCTCGTATAACTACGATAGCTTCGATAGGCTTACCTCTAAATATAACCCCCTTTACGCCTACGGATATACGTATAAAACGGGAACGACTTTGGTGTCTTCTCTTTCAGTAACCACAGGTATCGCAACCCCTAACTATACTAGTACCACTTTTGATTACACCTATAACAGCCTTGGATATATCACTAACATTAAGAAGAACGGTACAACAATTGCTTCTTACGGTTATGATTCTTTAGGGCAGATGATAAGTGAATCCAACGCGGCAACCGGTGAGATTTATATTTACACTTATGATAAAGCCGGTAATATCACCAAGAAAGATATTTATGTAGGTGATATCGGTAATCTCACAGATACTATTACCTATACGTACGGTAATACCACGTGGAAAGACCGTCTTACCAATTATGACGGTACCGCAATTACTTACGATAGTATAGGTAATCCCACAAAGTGGGGCGATGCATTAGCCCTTAACTGGGATGGACGTAATCTTGTCAAAACTGTCTTTGCTTCAAACAACTATATTAATTATACCTATAACTCCGACGGTATACGTACACGAAAGTATGAGTATAACGGCGCGGGACAGTATTATAACGACCATACCTATGTGCTTGACGGAAGCACGATAGTTAAGGAAACTATAGCTCAT
>JAZSIT010000107.1:0-10802 GCA_045533895.1 Eubacteriales bacterium | reverse complement strand
TATTCCGTTCTTCGGGCGCAAAATATAATAAAAACGCGGTTGAAAAACAGTTAAATGACACAGATAAACATATCTTTGTTGCTGATGAAAAGGGTGTTCTGTGCGGTTATGCGATATGTAATACCGTTATCAGAGAAAATGATGCCGTTCTTAAAGATAAAAAAATATTTTATCTGGATGATCTGTATGTCACTCGCGACTGCCGCGGCAAGGGCACCGGAAAAGCGTTTATGGATTTTCTGTTTAATTACGCAATGGAAAAGAAATTGAAGTAATATTTAAGCCGGAGAACAATCTCCGGCTTTAGTTTATTGATTTGTTGCGTGGTGAAATATAAGTAACGCTCTAAAAGTAATATCAGACAATTTGCGCGTTTCGGTTTTCCAATCAGTTTCAAGTTGCTGACCGCTATAAGTGCCAATGCCTTTTAATTGATTTTCGTCTACTGTTGCTCTGCAGATACCGTTTTCATCAATTGAGTTTTTAAGCAACTCTACCTCCGCTTGAAGCTGGGGAATGTAAGGTGCAATACCAAGGCGGCAAAGCCATTCTACACGGTCAAGGTAGGTATAATGTACACCTTCTTTTTCATAACCGAGAGAATATCCTTCTTTCAGGCAGCCGACAGTTCCAAGAACATAGCCAACCCAACTGTCACCGCTTACTTGACATTCGGGGCGGTCGGTTCGCATTAGTTTTTTGACTGCTTCGGCAAGCATTTTAACATTTTCATCGGTTTTCCAAGAGCTCGTGTGAGCAAGAATATCGAGAAGATAATAGCAAGGCCATTTTTCATTGTCGTTAAAAACCCGCTTTTCTCTGCCGTTTACCTTTTTTATTCGTGTAATATCAAGAATAGAGTCAACTTCAAGAACACGTTTGAAGGAATCGAGAGCTAATTGTATCTGCGGTTTTATATCAATAACATCGTCATAACCTGCTCTTGCTATACAAGCGCACCGAATGAGATTTTGTCCGTTTGCCGCATAGCGAAACTCATCAAAATATTTGCCTTTGGTGCGATAGCAAAGGTCTGTAAGCTCGGTTGTAACAAAGGCATCCATTGCACGTTTAAGGACAGTATTATCTCTGCCTACTGCTTTTTCGGCAAGATATTTCACTCCGACTTCTTGGTTTTCATACGGACTGGCATTCTTGTTCGGACCGTGAAAACCGTTGCCCAGCCAGCCATTTTCTTTTTGGCAAGCAGCAATCAGCTTATATATCGGTTCTTCTTTAATTTTCTCAATTAAATCCGCCTCTTCCTCGGATGGAATGCCTCCGAGGATTTCTTTTTTTACGCGAAGTTTAATAGAGGGGTTGGAATTTTCAAGGAGAAAGTTTATCGTTCTTTTATATTTTTCTATAAAGATCATTTTTTCAACCTTATCTTTGACTGATGTTCTGAAAGTCCAAGTATCGTAGGTGTTGCGATTATTCACCAGCCAACCTAATTAATATAATTTCCGAAAAACGAATTGCTGTTTAACGATTAAAAGCCTATGAATCGGGGATCCATAGGCTTTTTAGTATGACGTGAATTAGCCGTTGTAAGCGTCCTTATCGCAGATAACAACAACGTCGGGGTGAACCTTAAGAAGGGTGGCGGGAACCTGAGTGGTAATGCGGTCGTCCTGCATCTTAACGATAACGTCGTGCTTGCCCTTGCCGCTTGCGAGAACGATAATTTTCTTTGCCTGCATAATGGAGCCGATACCCATGGTAACTGCCTGAGTAGGAACGTCTGCTTTGGAAGCAAAGAAACGGGAGTTAGCTTCGATAGTGCTGTCAGTCAGACCGGTGAGATGAGTACCAACGTAAAGCTCATCTTCGGGCTCGTTGAATGCGATGTGACCGTTGGGGCCAAGGCCGAGAACCTGAAGGTCGATACCGCCTGCAGCCTTGATAGCCTCATCATAAGCCTTACCCATAGCTGCGGGATCTTCTGCAAGACCATCGGGAACGTTGGTGTTTGCCTTGTCAATATCTATGTGGTCAAACAGGTTGTGGTTCATGAAGTAACGGTAGCTCTGATCATGGTCGGGAGCGAGGGGATAGTACTCATCAAGATTGTAAGAGGTAACATCCTTAAAGGTAATCTCGCCGGCTTTATTCATTTCAGCCAGGCACTTATACATACCTACGGGAGTAGAACCGGTTGCAAGACCGAGAACGCAGGCGGGGTTGGACTTAACGGTCTCTGCGATTATCTCTGCGCCTGCTTTGGACATTTCTTCATAGTTTTCACAAACAATAATTTTCATAACAAAAGTTCCTCCGTTTATGTTTGGTTTTACAAAGCAGAGTTTAACACAATCTTTTCCTTTTTTCAATATAAAATGAAAATTTTGTAAAAATATTGCCGGCACTTATTGTGTGCCGGCAAAATATTTATTTCTGTTTGTCTTTAATAAGGTTGAGCAAATACATTACGCATACCAGAATACCGGTGACAATGAATATACCCAGCATACCGAATCCCATTATCTTTAGGGATTCAATAGTCATTGCAAAAGAGCCGTTTTCAGCAATTTCAGAAGATTCCTCATTAGAAACATCTACAGATGTGTCGTTAACGGAAACTTCTATATCGCTTTCTTCAGCAAAAGCTATAACGCCGGTGTTGAGAGAAACAAATAAGAACATAAAAACTGCGACAAGTAAAACAGATAATATCTTTTTCATGTTTGTTCCTCCTTTAACCGAGTATGCTGAGGATAATACCGCCGGCAATTACAGAAGCAACCTGACCGGAAACATTAACCCCGATAGAATGCATAAGCAGGAAGTTGTGGGGGTCTTCTTTAAGACCCATCTTGTGTACAACACGCGCAGACATGGGGAACGCAGAGATACCTGCGGCACCGATCATGGGGTTAACCTTCTTTTTGGTAAACAGGTTAAGGAGCTTTGCGAACATAACACCGCCTGCAGTATCAAAAATAAATGCAAAGAGACCGAGACCGATAACGAGTAAGGTATCCCAACGAAGGAATTCGTCTGCTTTCATGGTGAACGCAACGGTGATACCAAGAAGAAGGGTAACAAGGTTTGCGAGAACTTTTTGTGCGGTTTCTGAAAGGGAATCCAGTCTGCCGCATTCGCGGATAAGATTACCGAACATAAGGAAACCAATGAGCGCAACGCACTCGGGAGCAACGATACCGACAACGATGGTAACAATAATGGGGAAGAAGATGCGAGTCTTTCTGGAAACGCCCTTGGGAGAGTATTCCATGCGGATGAGTCGTTCCTTCTTGGTTGTAAGCAGTTTTATAACCGGAGGTTGTACTATGGGAACAAGCGCCATATAAGAATATGCGGCAACTATAATTGCGCCCATATATTTTGTTCCAAACTGAGTTGCAACGAAAATACTGGTGGGACCGTCTGCGGCACCGATGATAGCGATGGAAGCCGCGTCGGTAATTAGGAAGTCGGAGCCAAACAAACCAAGGTCGCCAAGCAAGGCGGCGAGAGCAAGAGTAAGGAATATACCGAACTGCGCAGATGCACCGAAGAGCATGAGCTTGGGATTGGAAAGCAACGGTCCGAAGTCTATCATTGCGCCGATACCTATGAAAAGCAACAAAGGAAGCAATTCATTTTCAATGGTGGCAGCATAAAGCATTTCTACAACTTCGGGTGCGCCAGCGATAGGGAGGTTTACAAGTATTGCGCCAAAGCCCATAGGCAGGAGCAAGGTAGGCTCCATATCAAATTTAATTGCCAGGAAAATAAGCAGTGCGCCGATAGCCCACATTGCGATCATCCCACGCTGTTCCGTTATAATTTTAACGGCATTTTCGTAAATAAATTCCAAAAATTATCACTTCTCCTAACATAAAAATTAGACCTTTACCGTCTGTGAAAACGGCAAAAGTCTTGCAATTTAATGTCTCTGCGGGTCCAAAGGACCGTATTGACGCCATAGACTACGGCGCATTGCCGCTCGCTACTCCCTTTTACTTTGGGTATCATAACACAAAAACTTTGATTTGTAAATAGATTTAGTAAAAAAATATTTACTTAACTACACATCTATGATATAATAAAATAAATATATTTTGGAGTTTGAAATGAACGGTACTGTACAGAAAATGCCGTCAACAAAACTTACTGCTATCTATATTTCTATTATTGCGGTAATATTGTTGGTTTTGGGTGTATATATAGCGATAGAGTACGACGCACTTTACGTACTTAAAACAATAAAAAGAATAGACCCATTATTCATTTTATTGGGTGTATTGATGATTTTTGTGCAGTTGTACTGCGAAGCGGGCTGTATTAAACTGCTTTTCTCTTTACTCAAAAGAAACGTGCGTATTTCGGATGCCGCTGGATACGCAGGAACAGATCTGTTTTATTCAAATATTTCTCCCGCGCAGTTAGCTGGTCTTCCTGCGGCCGGATATTCGATGTATAAAGACGGGATTGACACACCGTCCGCTTGCACCGTTCTCGCAATATACTCTATGTGCAACCGTCTTGCAGTAATTTTGGTGGCGGCTGCTTCCGTTTTGTTTTATCCTTTGTTATTAAAAACAGGTTCAACATTGTTTACAACGCTGTTTGTCTACGGAACCGTTGTTAATCTTGGAATAGTTGCTTTGTTTGCAGTGTGTCTCTTTACACCGTCGTTTGCAAGAAAGCTGATTCCTGCGGTCGTTTCTTTATTTACCAAAATAAAGTTTTTACACATTTCGGACAAAAGTGTTGAAAGTGCCAAAGCAGGTATAGAACGGTATATAAATGCGGCAATCATAATGAGGTCTTCGCCTTTTTCTGTTTTGCTTGTCCTCTTGATTTGCGTTTTCAAACGCCTTGTGAATTTTTCTATTACATATTTTGCTTATCTGGCATTTGGGCTGAGCGGAGAGAGTTATCAGTATATAATGGCTTTGCAGTCTGTTTTAGCAGTCTCTGCCGAATCTGTTCCTATTCCGGGTTCTGCAGGCGTTGCTGAAAATATGTTTACCATTCTTTACAGCAATGTTTTCGGGCCAAGGCTGTATGTTGCAGCCACCATTGTTACCCGCGCTTTGAATTTCTTTGCGTTGCTTGTCGTAAGCGGAACGTATACTTTTATTCATAAATTTTCAAGGAAAAGGATAGGTAAGGTTAAGTGAAAAGAATATTCGTTATCATATTTGCCGTATTACTTATTATTTCTTGCGTTGATATATCTGTTTTTGCTGAAGCGGATATTTCCGTTAACATTACCGAAGGAGAAACTATCTCCGGTGAGTTTGAGTTTGTTGCGTCAGGCACAGAAGATATAAGCATGACCATAGACGGCGAATCTATCGGTGCGGGAATCGGAAAACCTTATTTTTCCTTCTCTGCCACGGGACTGGACTACGGCGGCGGTAATGTTTATTACGGAAGCGAGACTTTTACTGCGCTACCGTCAACGTCAGGTAATTTCAAAATGGAATTTGATGCAGATATTCTTTCTGATGGCGATGTTGTACTCACCTATATTGCCGCTTCAAACGACTTTGTATATGAAAACATTCCAGTGTATGGTACGTATAATCTTGATGACCAGGATGTTTCGGACGTTTGTGTAATTCTGCCCAACGGCAAAGCAGTTGCTCCGCTATTCGTAATTCTATATTATCCGGTTGTAGGCAGCAGCGAAACAACGCAGGTGACCGAAGCATACAATTCTGAAAAAGATTATACCGTTGGTGACGGTTGGAACGCTTCTACGAATTTGGGCGGCAGTACTCCTGACATACCGATATATATTTCCTTTGTTTTTGAAAATTTGCTTAACGCTATAAAAGCTGGAACAGGCTCGGTTGCTGTTGTTGATACTTCCGAATATTCTGACGGCGAGCATACATTGTCCGTTTTTTCTGGTGACAAAAAAGTACATGAAGTTAATTTTTATACTGATAATACCGGACCTTCCATAACATTTGACCTTGCATTTGGCACCGTACTTTTTAAGGATAGCGTTGTAAATTTTTCCGCATCCGATCCGTCCGGTGAGGCAAAAATAAAAGCTGATATTGACGGTGAGGTATATCATTCAGGAAAGACAATGAAGTGGGTGTCTGAAGGGCGTCATCTCCTTACCGTTACCGCCACCGACGCCTACGGAAACACATCTACTGTTTGCACGGAATTCGTTATGCTTGAAAGTGCTGATACGGTTGACTGTAGCCTTGAAAAACAAGTATCTGCCCCGGTGATAAGCGGTGATGCTGCCGAATACACTTATAATATCGGAAAAGCCGAAAGCTTTGTGTTTGAATATAAAGGAACTACAAGTGAAAACGGCTCTGTAGCGGTTTCTGCGTACGACTATCAAACAAAACAGTATGTTGAACTGGGAGTTGCCCACTCCAACGTTAACAGCACCTTTGAGGTTACCGAATCCCGCTTTGTTTCTGACGGAGAAGTAAAGATAAAGGTAAGACCGAATATATATGTTTCTTCTTCTGATACTGTTGTCTGGATAACGGACACACAGTATTATTCAAACTTTGATGACCTTAATTCCGTATACGAACTTATTCTCAATTACAGTGTAGAGCTTTATGAAAACGGACTAGCCGGATATCTCATTCACACCGGAGATATTGTCGATACTTATTCTCCATCTTCTAAAGCTATGATGGAATGGGCTTTTGCCGATAAGGTTCACAAGATATTGGATAACGCCGGTATGCCAAACGGTGTGCTTGCAGGTAACCATGATACCAATAATACTCCTGCCGATTTTTCATATTTCAACAGATATTTCGGCAAGAGGCGTTTTTCCGACAATGTGTGGTACGGCGGCAGTCTTGATAATAACACTTGTCATTATGACCTTGTTACCATTTCAGGAACTGATTATTTGTTTATGTTTCTTGGCAACGGTGCGGAGGATTCGGAGCGGACAATCGCCTGGGCTAATGCAGTATGCAAAGCTTTTCCGGAGCGTACTGTAATTGTTTGCGTACACGCATATCTTGACGTTACGGGAGAATATGTTTATAATCCGCAGGCACCGTCTACCTATAATCATTCACGCGCCTACGAAATAATGGAATATATCGTTGAACCAAACGAAAACATTGCTGCCGTTCTCTGCGGTCATGTTCACGGTGCTTGCCGTGTTCAGAGAGAAATAGGGGATAGCGGTAGATATGTGTGGGAAATTCTCTCGGATTATCAGTATGCCGAAACAGGTACCGGTCCTCAGCATCAGGCCAACGGTTCTACTCTTGACGGCGAGGGATATTTACGTTTGATAACTTTTGGCGGCAACGGTGTTATGAAGCAGACTACATATTCACCGTTACATGACGATTACAATTATTTTGCTGATAACGAAGATACCTTTGAAGTTACATTACTTACCGAAAAAAACAATGTAACGCTGTTGACAGAAACAGCAGCAATCTATTATTCGCCTGTAACTGAATTTCCGATAATGACTGTTGTAATCACCGTCTGCACAGCCGTACTTATTGCAGCTATAATTACTGCACTGCTTATTAAAAAGAAAAAAGGAGTGATATGATGCTTCATCATAATGAAATGACGAATCTTCTTAATGATTATACCAAGTTATGTGTTGATAATACTACCACCAACCCCTCTCTTTATGAGAAATATGATGTTAAGCGCGGATTGCGTGATATTAACGGCGTAGGCGTGCTTACCGGACTTACAGGAATTTCCGACGTAAGACATGAGGGACAGCTTCTTTACCGCGGAATAGATGTAAAAGATATGGTTGCCGGCTTTAGAAACGAGAGCCGTCCCGGTTTTGAAGAAGTAATATACCTTCTTCTAATGGGAAAACAACCCACGGTCTCGCAATTAAGCGAGTTCAAAACTCTTTTGGCAGAATACCGCATACTTCCCAGAAATTTTGTCCGCGATGTCGTGCTGAAAGCACCGACTGCAGATATCATGAACGCTCTTTCAAGGGAAATACTCACATTGTATTCTTACGATAAGCATCCTGAAGATATAGAGCTTTCCAACGTAATGCGCCAATGTCTGCAATTAATTTCGGTGTTCCCCCAATTGGCTGTATATTCATATCATTCATATAACTACAAAAAACGCGGAAAGAGTTTGATTATTCATATTTCAGATCCGCACCGTTCAATTGCGGAAGATATATTGGCTCTTTTGCGTAATGATATGCAGTATACGCCCCTTGAAGCGCAGGTGCTTGATACCGCCCTTGTACTTCACGCAGAGCATGGCGGCGGTAACAATTCAACCTTTACTACCCGTGTAGTTTCGTCTACCGGTACCGATACTTATTCTGCTATGGCGGCATCTCTTTGTTCGCTTAAAGGTCCCAAGCACGGCGGCGCCAGTCTCAAAGTAATGGAAATGTTTGATAACATCCGCCATAATGTGAGTAACTGGAACGATGAAGAAGAAATACGCGCATATCTTTCCAAAATGTTGGATAAGGAAGTTTTTGATAAAACCGGACTTATCTACGGTGTGGGACACGCCGTGTATTCCAAAGCAGATCCCCGTGCAGAGGTATTCCGCTCCTGCGTAGAGTCTCTTGCAAAAGAAAAAGGTAAGATGAAGGATTTCAAACTTTACCGCAACGTTGAAAAACACGCGATAGATCTCATAGCCCAAAAGCGTCGTATTTACAAAGGCGTTGTTACAAACGTGGATTTCTACAGCGGACTTGCATACAGTATGCTTGGTCTTCCCAAAGAATTGTATATTCCTATTTTTGCTATTTCACGTATGGCAGGATGGTCTGCTCACCGTATGGAGGAGCTCATTAACGCCAGCAAGATTATCCGTCCGGCATATCGTACGATTTGCAGTGAAGAAAAATACATTCCTCTTGCTGAAAGGTAGTATTGACAATTCATTTTGATTGTGATATACTGCGCTAAATTACTTTTTGAGGTATGAACTATTATGTCTGCAAACAGCTTTATGTTTACAGTAAATAATTTCCGTCAGCACGCCGCTGAAGCCGACCGTTGGTTTCACGCCGTGCTTATACCTCTATACTCATTTTTAGGGTAGTATTTTTTATTATTCTTAAATGAAAACAGCGGTGTAAGCTTGTAGTTTAGCTTACACCGCTTTTTATATTTTCAATAAGGAGATAATCTATGAACACTTTTGAATCGCTTACAAACTATTACAGCACGAAGGACGAGCACGTTCGTCTCGGTAGCAGACATGGAAGCGTTGAGTTTCTCACTACGATACATTATGTTGAAAAATACCTTTTTTCCGATGCTCGTATTTTGGAAATTGGTGCGGCAACAGGCAGATACTCACATTATTTTGCTGGGAAGGGATACAAGGTTGATGCAGTGGAACTGATAGAGCATAATATTCAGGTCTTTAACAGTTTAACACAGCCAAACGAGGATATAACAGTAACGCAAGGTAACGCACTTGACCTTTCATTTGTCTCTGACAATACCTATGATATTACATTACTGCTGGGACCGATGTACCATTTGTATACGGTTGAAGAACAACTTAAAGCACTTAGCGAAGCAATAAGAGTAACCAAAAAAAACGGTGTTATTTTCGTCGCTTATTGTAATAACGATATGACGATGTATCAGTATTGCTTTATACGTAATATGGTGAAGCAAGAGTTGGATAGGGGAATGATAGATCCTGTGACCTTTAAGCTGTATTCAACTCCCGAAGAGGTTTTTCAGATGCATCGTAAATATGAGGTCGACGAGTTAATGCAGAACTTTGATGTAAAGCGGTTGCATTACGTTGGTACAGATATGTTGACAAGATTTATTGATCAAACGTTGGACACAATGGATGATGAAACTTTTGAAATATATATGCGTTATCATCTAAGAATATGTGAAAGAGAGGATATGGTAGGTTGTACCAACCATATGCTGGATATTTTTAAAAAACAGTAAAAGAAGAATTATTTTTCGCTTTCTATAAACGTTTCCAGTATTACAGTTGCAGAGCGTATGCAATCCATGCAACAAACACGTTTTTTGTAATATTCTTCAGTCCGTTCACCTGCAAGCGGCGTATTTGATTTTCCCTCGGCGCCCAGTATTTCTCGACATGTATAACTGCCGTTTTGTTTTGCAAATTCCTTTATCAAATTTTGTATCTTTGAATAATGTTGTATTTTGGAATCACGGTTTTCGATGTCGTCGTATCCGAAAATTGCGCCTGCTGCGAGACACATTCCCAAACAAGCGCCGCACGTCTCGCGTAAACGGCTGATACCGCCGCCGAAAGACGAGGCAAGCTTAAACGAAGCTTTTTCATCAATTCCTGTTAAGTCTGAAAACGAAGCAAACACAGCTTGAGAGCAATTTGCACCGCTTAAAAACAGATTCACAGCTTTTTCGGAACGCTTCATATCAACACCTCGTTAAAAATCATTAAATATATATAATATTATATACAAAAGTAAAAATAAGTCAAATAATATGTTGAAAAAGTTGAATTTTTGTGGTATAGTTTAATGTCGAGGTGTTTTTGTTATACGCCTTAGTTCATTGATAATAAATTAAACATAATTATAGAGGTGTTACTATGCTTACAGCAATTGCCGGTATTAACTGGGGAGACGAAGGAAAGGGCAGAATGGTAGATCTGCTCAGCAAGGATTATGATATAGTTGTCCGTTATCAGGGCGGTAACAACGCAGGTCATACCGTTGTTAACGAGAGAGGTAAGTTTATTCTTAATTTGCTGGCCTTCGGTATTCTCCGTACCACTACCGTCAACGTTATGGGTAGCGGAGTGACTATAGATATTAAGCATCTTTGCGAAGAGAGTGGTCGTCTGCGTGAGGC
>JAZSIT010000040.1:0-5582 GCA_045533895.1 Eubacteriales bacterium | reverse complement strand
CGCAACCGCCACTTTTAACATTACCGGCGGTTCGGTTTCCGCAGACGGAAAGATAGGTTCAATTACAGTATCTATTTCCAAAGCGCCCTACGCCGTAACCGCTTTGGGCACAAACACAACCTACGAGTTGTATACAACATCCCAGCAAGGTGTTTATACGGCAACCATTCAGCGAGGGAACGACAACTCGTCTGCGTATAACAATTCTTTTGTATATTATCCTGAACAGTTTGTTAATGTCGGTATTCCTGAGGTTAATGCGCTGATAGCGTCCAATAGTTCTGTCAAAGGTATCATCCTAAATTCAAATGGAACCATTACCACCGCAACAAACGCCAACTATGATGAGAAGGCAACGCTTGGGTTGGCTACTGCTAACGAATATTTACTTACCTTAAATTTCAGTACTATGAGTTGGTCGATAGAAGTAATCGAATAAAATTTAATCACAAAGGCAGAGGAATCACTCCTCTGCCTTTGACTATGACTACAGTTGTAGATGAATGGCAAAAAACATTTTTTCGGGTGTTGATTTTTTTGTGTCCTATGGTATAATATGGTAACAAGCCTTTGAATCGCAAAACAGACGCAGAGGGAGGAAGAGTATGAGCGGAAACGCGCAACAGGAAAAGAAAAACAACAGACAAAATCTGCTGATTTTATTCATGTTGTTTATCACGATATGCGCAGTTGCAGTAAGCTGCTGGGCATTGTGGTTCCGTGAGGACAAGCCTATTCTTCCACCGGATTACGCACCTATTGATGAGGATAAAAACGCCTTTGATATCGCAGGCGACGACGGTGATACAAAGCTGGATGCCGAAGAAGGCGGCGGTGCTGTGGGGCTCACATTTACGCAGACCGCAAGCATTGACCTTTCCGACAAAACTGCCACTGTGTTTTTTCAAAATCCGGGCAGGTCAGTCTGTGACGTGGTGGTGCAGATAGTTATTCAGGATAAAGTAATAGCCCAATCCGGAAAGCTGGTACCCGGAAAACAAATCGCCAAAATGGAGCTTACGGACGGAGCCGCGGAAATGCTTACTCAAGGCGGTTACAACGGCTATTTTGTCATTTCTATGTACGATAGCGTCAGTGGCGAAAAGGCTATAGTGAATACTCAAGCACCAATTAATATAACAGTACAGAATTAAACAAATCATTGAAAGGAGCGGATATATGGTGAAACGGTTAAAAATTCCCATAATATCTGCTCTTTGTGTTTTATCTTTGGCGGTTATGTGCGTATCTCTCTATATATCTGCCGATAAAAACGCAAAATTCACCCCGCCGGAATTTGATTTGGGTGCCATTCGCGGCGTGCCTGACGAAGACGTATCCGGCTGGTGCGATGCCACCCTTGAAGGCATGACATACAACGTGTTTATGTGCCGTGAGGTATGTATTGATGCCGAAAAAGCCATTGTATATTTTACCAACCCTGCCGAAAACACAGTATGGCTGAAAATACGGCTGATTGATGAACACGGGGCTGTTATCGGAGAATCCGGAATTATAAAGCCCGGTGAGTATGTGGAATACGTTTCTGTTGCCGAAACACCGCAAAACGGCAGTAAGATTACCGTTAAAGTAATGGGTTACGAACCGCATACGTATCACAGCGCAGGCGCGGTATCTTTCAACACCAACGTATATACAGATAAATAACGTCCGAGAGAGGCGGTGCGTTTTTTGCTCAAAAAAGCTTATGTGGAAATAACCAACCTATGCAATCTTAACTGCAGTTTTTGCCACGGAACCACAAGAGAAAGAAAATATATGTCCGTACCCGAATTTGAAAAAACGGCATCTTCACTACGGGGACGAGCAGAATATCTGTATTTGCACGTTATGGGCGAGCCCCTTTTACATCCGCATCTTGATGAAATACTTGCAATAGCATCAAACAACGGATTTAAGATAATACTTACAACAAACGGAACATTGTTACACAAAAAAGCGCCGATACTTCTCAAAGCGGAAAATCTACACAAGGTAAGCATATCCCTTCACTGCTATGAAGCAAATAATTTGGGTATAAGTATTGACGAATATCTTTCACAGTGTTTTGAGTTTTGTTACCGTGCGGCAGAAAACGGAATTATTGCCGTAATGCGGCTATGGAATATTGGTGGGAAAGATACGCTTAACCAAACCGTTCTGCAATCAATGCACTCATATTTTTCCGGCAAGTGGAAAGAGATATATTCCGGGTACAAACTTGAGGATAAAATCTTTCTTGAATGGGGAGACAAATTCGATTGGCCGGATATAAACGCCGAATATATCGGTGAAAAACATTCCTGCTACGGGTTAAGGGATCATATAGGCGTTCTGTCCGACGGAACCGTTGTCCCCTGCTGTCTTGATGCTGACGGAGGGATGCCGCTGGGAAATATTTTTGAAACCCCGCTTGACGAAATACTCTCATCCCCCCGCGCCGAAAAACTGAAAAGATCCTTTGAAGAAAAAAACGTATGTGAAGAACTGTGCAGACGTTGCGGATATGCGGCAAGATACAAATAATTACAAATAACACAAAAAAATCGGCAAGCACAAAGCTTGCCGATTTTTGATATATACTATGTTAATTTATGCCTTTTTGTAGCCAATGTTCTTTTCATTTATCCACCTCTTTGTTTCATCGTAGCATAGTATTTTAGCTTACGGTTTAACAAAATCCTTGTATTCCGAAATAAACTCATCCACTATGCTTCCGTCTTGTGTGTGATGCGCATTTTCCTTTTTAACAAGCCGACCGTATTCATCATAAGAATACTTAGTTTCAGAATATCCGTCCGGCTCACCAAAAACATCTAAGAAAGCCGTCTTTGAATAAATCAACCTGCCGTCATCATCATAGCTGTAAGTAGTTTCTTCGGAAAAATGAGGTTTATCCCATCTGGTTAAAAATGAAAAGCAACATTTGCTCACCAGATTATTGTTTGAATCATATTTATATTCAAAAATAACGATTTCCATACCGTCGGAAAAACATTCAGATTCTTTTATACAGTTACCGTATTCATCATATTCGTATTTATAACCGCAAAGATCATCCTCGGCAGCGGAAATATATATGATGTCCTTTGTGATTAACTGTCCGTTTTCGTTGTAGAAATAGTTATAACCGCCTTCGGATACATAGCCGTCGGTTGTAATTGAAGTACGGAAATGCTCTTCTCGTATGATTTCTTTTGTTATTTTTCCATTTTCATCGTAAGTATAGGTTCTGTCGATACAGTATTCGCGAATATCTCTGAATTTTCCTTTTTCATACCGTTCTTCTTTTACTATATTGCCGTAGGAATCGTATTCATAGGTAAATTTGTATTCATCTTGCAGTCCGCCTGAATGCTTGTTTATAAATATTTCAGTTTCCGGTAAAATATATCCGTCGCCCGTGTCTGCATTTTTAGCTTTACAGCCGAAAAGAATGCATATCATAACAAGAGATAAAACTATTAAAAACAACCTTTTTTTACCCAAGATCATCATCTCCTTTGTTTGATTATAGCATATAAGCAATCATACTTGAAATAAACGGTAAAAACACAATTTATTCATTCACAACATACTTAATGGGAATGTATCTGTTTTCGCCTCCCAAGCGGCTTTGTAAATCCAAGCAGGTATCGGCATCAAAAACAATGGAAATCGTATTACTTTTATTTACGGTGTGGCTGAGTTTGGAACCGCCCAAATAAAAGGATATGTTATGCGCCATATCCGGGTCCTGAAAAGCAACTGTAATTTCAACTTGCTTCAGCTCCACAGAATCGTTATCCAAAAAAAGTTCAATAACCCTTTCTTCCCAATCATAAAAGCAAAAGCAACCTGATAAACCACTGCCCGTACCAATTGCCGAAGTATCTATATAATCGATTACGGTATCATCAAAATGCCCGCCGTAGCGCATCGAATACTCTCGTTCCTCATATAAGAAATGGTGCAGTTCGTCGTTCATTCCATCAAAATTATAATCACCGATAGCAATAAAATGGAATATTCCGCCTTCGTCTACCAAGGGATATAAATAGCCGTCTTCCTTAAGGGAGTGATAATTAAAATTATAACAAATTATGGGAACAAAAACAGAAACAAGTAACAGTACCCAAAGGCTGACACGTTTCCTAAAAACAATTTTCAATATAATAGCCGCGATAATGGAAGTTATTACTATCCAAAAGTAAAATACAACTACCGCAAAGCTCGGCGGAATCCAGCCGCCGTCCGCATTATCATCGTAGGCGATATCATAATTGAATATGAAAACAAAACCGCAAACAATAATTAAGGCGCACAAAAATATCCCAAGCACTTTCCATGCGGTGTGCGTTTTTTTGTTTGTGTTTTCGTTTTTGATAATATCTTCCATAAGTTCACCGCCTTTGTTTGATTATAACATAGATATACCGATAAATAAACGAGAAGCATTTTATATCATCGTTATGCAACAGATCCTAACCATCCGCATGCGCATATCATGCCTGCATACAGAAAGAGCCCAAGTAAAGATAACCACAAACAGATTTTTGCAAATTTTTCACGCTTAAGAAATACAGCACCAAAAATAATTCCAAGAACACAAGAAATAGCGGGAATAAATAGAGGGAGCAAAAGAACAATGTCCAGAAAGGGATTTGTGACGTGAGCTAAATCAAACAATCCGATGATTAACAAACCCCAAAACGAAGTACAAAGTAAAGCGGGAATATGAATACAGACATTGATTATACCGTGTATAAGGAAAACCGGATTTTTCTTCACAACAACACCTTCTTTTTTATTTATTATACCATAAAATCATAGTTAATTCAAGCGCAAGAGATGCAACCACGCCGAATACACACACGCTTCGCGTGATGATATACAGTCCTGACGGACTGATGAGATACAATGATAGCAAAGCTATCGTTAATGATATACCATTGCTTTCGCAATGGATAAAAAAATAGACTTGCATTACGCAAGTTGTCATAGGGATATCTTGCGTAAGGCGGTGGCGTGGAGTTGGACGGACAGTATAGGCTGTCCGTCCTTTCCTTTTGCTTTAATTTGTAGGATTGGTAACAATGCTTCCAACGTATCTAAAGTAGATGTCGATCTGTTGTTCTGCTGTTTTCGCCCATTTTTCGGTTCGCTCGTGAATTACGATCTTGTCTACGAAAGTTCGCAGAATCTCCGGCGTTAAATCTTGCAAGTCGGTGTATTTATTTGAGATCGTTACAAAGCGTTCCACGTTGGTTGAGGAAGCTTTCAGATCTTCAATCTGCTTTTGCAGGATTGGAATCTGGTCCGCTATCGTTCTTTGCTCTGCGTTGTAACCATCGGATAACATACGGAACTGTTCGTTTGTGATTTTACCGAGAACATTATCCTCGTAAAGTCTTTTGAATAAGGTGTTCAGCTCCGCGTTACGTTTCTCCAATTTGGCAAGTTCATTCGTTTTTGCGGTAAGCTCTCTTCGGTTTTCTGAGGAGCTTTTCTTGTTTATGAACTCTACAAACTCGCGAGTCTTGGTACGTGCATAGTAAGTGATTCGGCGAATCTCTTCCAGAATGATTTCATCAAGGGCAACT
>JAZSIT010000177.1:0-17111 GCA_045533895.1 Eubacteriales bacterium | reverse complement strand
GCATACTGCTGTCCAGCGTAACAAGATACAGTTTTCCGTTTTCAATCTTACCGCAAATATATTCGCCCGATTGAGTGAATGAAACAAGTTTTTCTTTTTTGGATATAGAATATATATCTGCTTCGACTGTATCGGCTTTGGAGTTTATCAGTACAAGTTTGTCGTCATAAAACAGTGCAAAATCATGCTCTTTTGCGTTAAGCATAGCGCTGACCCATTCGTTCATATCATTTCCTGACGGAAAAAGGGCGTCTTCAACATTACAGTCCGGTTTTTCGTTTGTTTCTGTATCCGGTTCGATTTCTTCATAGATGCCTTCGTCCTCGGGGATTTCTTTGTATTCATTAAGCTTATTCGAAATAATGGCGCAAAGGGTGGTATAGTCGGGTGCGGGAAGCTGGGGCTCGGAGGTCTCGGTAGCAAAGTTGTCCTCGGGCGCACAAGAGCCGTATACTCCATTAACAATATCGTTGGGACCCGCGTTTTCGGCTAAATTTTGGGTGAAAAACCTTGACGCAGGGAAAAGTGCAGCTATTCCCGTCGCCACCAAAAGACACGCGGCGGCAAGGGAGACCCATCTGCGGTACACCCTTTTTGGGGAACGCCTTGCAGCCTTCATCTTTTCGGCGGTGCTTGCCAGTGCTTCCGGTGAAGGGGATACCGCATCCATATCCTTTTTGTATTTATCGCCAAACATATATTAAAATTCCTCCTCTGTAAGTATCTCTTTCAGCTTTTGCCTGCTGCGGTACAGGGTTGTTTTTACCGCTGAAACCGTTTTTCCCGTTACGGAAGCGATCTCCGCCACGGACATATTTTCATAGTAAAACAAATGTATTACCACTCTCATTTTCTCAGGCAGGGAAGCCACGGCGTACCACACCTCGCTTTTATCCGTATCGAAAAAGGGCACGTCTGTTTTTTCTTCTGCCGTATGCTTTTTCCACGGAGAGGTGAGAAAGGTCTTTGAGCAGTTGATTGCCACCCGTATAAACCAAGCTTTTTCGTGTTCTTCGTTTTCAAAAACGGGGTCGCGCTTTACAAATCGCAAAAAGACCTCTTGCATAATATCCTCCGCGTCATGAGCGTTTTTTGCGCGCGCGAAGGCAATACGGTACACAGTGTCCGCATACTTTTTTAGAATATTCTCTATGGCGGCATCCGTACGTAATGCTCTTTCCATAAGACTCTCCATCAAGTGGTTTCACATATAATACCTTGCAAAGAAGGAAAAGGTTACAAGAAAAATAAAAAAGGGCAGAATTTTTTCTGCCCCTGTAAAATTAAAGTAAGGATGTAGGTTCGGTGTCGTTCTCAAGCCACGAAAGTATCATTTCGCAGTTCATAAGACATCTGGGATGGTGGAAGGGGCCCTTCCACATAGAACCCTTCTGGGTATGGGAAACCGTGCCGTCCTTATGGAGATATCCGTACCATTCGCCGTTTTCTTTGTCTGCAAAGTGACCGAATGCGTATACGTGTACCTTTTCAAACCAATCCCAATACTTTTTGTCGCCGGTAAGCTTGTATGCAAGGAGAGTTGCGATAAGGGCTTCGTTGTGTACCCACCAAAGCTTCATATCCCACTCAAGCTGCTCGCAGGGTCTGCCCTTAACGTCGGTAAAGTAAATGAATCCGCCGTACTGCTTGTCCCAGCCCCATTCAAGATGCCAATCCAGAATTGTAAGCGCCTTCTTAAGCAGCTCCTTGTCACCGGTGTAAACTGCCTGATTCATAAGGAACCAACTGTTTTCCATAGAGTGGCCGGGGTTAATGCATCTGCCTGCGGGATTATCAATAAACTCACCGTTGGGGCCAACGCATTCAAGAACGCACTTGAATTCGGGCTTGTAGTGATAATTAATGATAGCATCTACCATTTCCTGTGCAACTGCGGTATAGTAATCTGCCTTTTCGGGATCACAGCGGCGAAGCACCTGCGCTGAGGATACAAGTACCATAGGTACTGCGGATGCGCGGTCGGAACGAGTCTCTGCATAGGACTTGGGTGTTATCTTAAAGGGATCATTCTTTGCATCATGATAAATGCTGAGCATAAGCTCAAAGCATTCTTCAGCCTTCTTTATAGCTTCTTTATTTCCGGTAGCAAGACCGTATTCAGCCATGGAGATTACGTAAAAGCTTTCGGAAAACATATAGCGGCGCTTTCTGAGAGGCTTGCCGTCCTGAGTAACGGTGAAGTACATTCTTCCGTCTGTATCAACGCACTTATCGTTAAGGAAGTCAACGCCTGCCTCGGCATATTCTTTCCAGAGAGGGTTTTCACCGTAACGGTTCATAAGCGCGGAGAAGGTCCAAAGACATCTGCCCTGGAACCAAACAGATTTATCGTTGTTGTAGCTCTTGCCTTCCTTGTCAACGCTGGTGATATATCCGCCGTTGACCTTATCAAGCAGTTCGCTGTTTGTCCAGAAGGGGATGCAGTCGTTCATCAACTGATCGTGATAAAACTGACGGTAGCTTGCAAAAGTTTCCTTTTTCATATCAAATACACCTCGGATAGTTTTTATTTTGTATATATATTTTAATAAATTTATGTATGCTTGTCAATATAATTGACAAATTAATTCTGCGGTGATATAATGTACTGTGATAATTTGTGTCTGGATTTTCTTAAACAGGAGGACGAGATGAAAAAAATAACCGCTTTTTTGTCGGTAGTGCTTGCGGCGGCTCTGCTTTGCTCATGTAACAGCAGTCTTGTAACCACCATTAAAGGCTATCTCGGGCAGGACACTGTGGAACGCCCTGCGGATTATATAGAGACCAAAGAAAACGAGTTCTACGTTTATGACGTTTATAAAAAATACATTGAGTTGGTTGAGTATATCGGTGACGAGACAGACGTTGTCATACCAACAGAGATAGACGGCAAGCCCGTTACCACCATCGGCTCCTCCTGCTTTTACAGAAATTCCACTATGGAAACAGTAGTAGTGCCTGAGGGGATTGGGGTTATCAAAAACGCTGCGTTCTATTGCTGTACTGCACTTCGCCGTGCCAAACTTCCCGATTCCTGCGTATCCTACGGCGAAAAGCTGTTTTCTTGGTGCACCGCGCTGGAGACAATAACTCTCCCTGCGGGAATGACTGCAATTCCCGATTACGCTTTTAACAACTGTACTTCTCTTTCCGAGATAATCTGGAACAGTACTGTTACTCACATCGGTGTCCGTGCTTTTTCATGGTGCGACGGACTTACGGAGGTAGTCCTGCCTGACAGCGTTGAGTACGTGGCGGATTACGCATTTTATGATTGCGGCACACTTATATCCGTATCTGTGCCGGAGCATACAAAATATGCTTCCAATGCCTTTGATTCTTGCGATAACGCCGTAATATCCGGCGGTATTATAGAAATCGAAACATCTGATACTTCCGATGAAACGTCTGTGGAAGCGCCCGAAGATGCTTCTGCGGCAGTACCCCAAAACTAAAAAAGTATAAAAGAACCGAAAGGAATTTGAAATATAATGGAACCGTTATCCCTTAACACTCTCCGTGAGAGATATCTTAAATTTTTTGAGTCTAAAGGACATCTCCGTCTGGATTCTTTCCCTCTCGTCCCTCAGGGCGATAGCTCCCTGCTTCTTATAAACGCAGGTATGGCACCTCTCAAGCCCTATTTCACAGGCGAGAGAGTTCCTCCCCGTAAGCGCGTTACCACCTGCCAGAAGTGTGTGCGTACTCTGGATATCGATAACGTAGGTAAGACCGCGCGTCACGGTACCTTCTTTGAGATGCTGGGCAACTTCTCCTTTGGCGATTATTTCAAGGAGGAGGCAATTCCCTGGGCTTGGGAATTTCTTACCAAGGACCTCGGCATTCCCGAGGACAGACTTTACCCCAGCGTTTATCTTGAGGACGACGAAGCGCTTGAAATGTGGGTTAAGATCGGCGTACCCAGAGAAAGAATAGTAAAGCTGGGCAAGGAAGACAACTTCTGGGAGATAGGTGCAGGCCCCTGCGGTCCCTGCTCCGAGATATATTTTGACCGCGGTATAGACAAAGGCTGCGGCAAGGAAACCTGCGGTCCCGGCTGTGATTGCGACAGATTTGTTGAGATCTGGAACATAGTTTTCACTCAGTTTGACGGTGACGGACAGGGCAATTACACCCGTCTTGCACATCCCAACATAGACACGGGCATGGGTCTTGAGCGTCTCGCTTGCGTAATGCAGGGTGTTGGCAACCTTTTTGAGGTAGATACTATCCGTAATATCATTACCGAGATAAGCCGTATCTCCGGCAAGACCTATACAGGCTCTTCCGCAGATGACGACGTTTCTATCCGCGTAATTACCGACCATATCCGTACCGCTACCTTCCTCATTAGCGACGGCGTTATTCCCTCCAACGAGGGCAGGGGTTACATTCTCCGCCGTGTTCTCCGCAGAGCGGCACGCCACGGCAAGCTTCTGGGCATTCAGGGCGCTTTCCTCAGCGACCTTTGCGAGACTGTTATCCGTGAAAGCGGCAAGGCTTATCCCGAACTTGAGGAAAAGAAGGGATATATTAAAAAGACTATCGAGATCGAAGAAGAACGCTTCCGCCAGACTCTGGATGCAGGTCTTAACATACTTGAAAAAATGGTTGCAGATACTCTCGCTTCCGGCGGAAACACCCTCTCCGGCGAGGATCTGTTCAAGCTTTACGATACCTTTGGATTCCCCGTTGACCTCACCCGCGAAATCGCTTCCGAAAAGGGTGTTGGCATAGACGAGGATGCATTCAAGGCTCTTATGACCGAGCAAAAGCGCCGTGCACGTGAAGCCCGCGCCGCTTTGGGCGATAATAGCTGGAGCGACGACGTTATGACAGCTATCGACCGCACAGTTCCCACCGAATTCACCGGATATACCGAAACCAAGACGGATGCTGAAATTAAGTATATCCTTGCAGACGGCGAGGCAGTAAACTTCCTTTCCGCAGGCAAAGCAGTTCTGGTTCTTGACAAAACTCCCTTCTACGCAGAAAGCGGCGGACAGGTTGGCGATAAAGGTGTTATCACTACTGAAAGCGGTATTTTCTTGGTAGAAGACACCAAAAAAACCCACGAAAATCAGTATCTCCACACCGGTTACGTATATCAGGGAAGCATCGGTCTGGGTAAGTGTGTTGCCTGCGTTGACGAAGAACGCAGAAACGCTATTGCAAGAAACCACTCTTCCGTTCACCTGCTTCAGGCAGCTCTCCGCAAGGTGCTGGGCACTCACGTTGAGCAGGCAGGCTCTTACGTTGACGAGCACAGAGCACGCTTTGACTTTACTCACTTCGCTGCTATGACAAGTGAGGAAATAGCACAGGTAGAGGACCTTGTAAATATCGAAATACTTAAAGGCGAAGAAATTATTACCGAAGTTAAAACTATTGCCGAAGCAAAGGCAGACGGCGCTATGGCACTGTTTGGCGAAAAGTACGGAGATACCGTAAGAGTCGTTAAAATGGGCTCCTTCTCCGCAGAGCTTTGCGGCGGTACTCACCTTTGCAATACCGCAAAAGCAGGTCTGTTCCGTATAGTTTCCGAATCCGGCGTTGCTGCAGGCGTACGCCGTATTGAAGCTATTACAGGTCTTAACGCCCTTAACGCTTTCCGTGAAAGAGATAATACCATCGAAAAGGTACGCGCTACCATCAAGGCAAACAGCGTAAATGATATAGTTAACAGAGCAGAAGCTGTTCAGACTGAAATCAAGAACCTTTCCAAGGAGCTTGAAAAGGCAAACGTAACTATATGCTCCACCAAGGCAAGCGCCGCTTGCGGCAGTGCGCTTCAAATAGGCGCCGTAAAGCTGGTAAGATGCTGCTTTGAAAGCACTCCCGTAGATGCACTCCGTACTGCTATCGACGGTATCGTAAGCAATAATCCCGATGCGGTATGTGTATTCTCCGTGGTTAATGACGGCAAGCTCACCTTCGCTTCGGGCGCAGGCAAGGTAGCTGTAGGTGCAGGCGCACACGCAGGTATGCTGCTCAAGAGCCTTTCCTCTATCGTAGGCGGTGGCGGCGGCGGCAGACCCGACAGTGCTACCAGCGGCGGTAAGTTTGTGGAAAAGGTTAGCGAGGCTATGGAAGCTCTACCCGAGATACTTAAAGGCATGCTTAAATAGGAGAAATATATATGAATTGTATCTTTTGTAAGATTATAAACGGGGAGATTCCCTCTGCAAAGGTTTATGAAGACGAATATTGCCTTGCTTTTAAGGACCTTAATCCTGCGGCACCCGTTCACGTTCTTGTTGTTCCCAAAACTCATATCGAATCTCTTGATATGGTAAACGATGAGAACATAGAAGCGGTAAGCAAGGTGGTATCTGCAATTCCCAAGGTGGCAAAAGCCCTTTCTCTTGAAAAGGGCTACCGCGTCATCACAAATATCGGTGAGGACGGCGGTCAGACTGTAAAGCATCTCCATTTCCACATTCTCGGCGGTATAAAGCTTACCGAAAAACTTAATTAAAGAAGGTACGTTATAATGAAGATAAATCCCGAAACTTTCCATACTTATCCTCTTGATGTGGCAGGTCTTCACAGAGAACTTCCCGTGTGCAAGGTAAACGACGAGCTTTATATTGCCGCATTCGTTATTTTCGGCGACGTTGAGCTTACTGTTGCCTGCGCAAGGGAGCTTATAAAGAAGCTTCCTCCTCACGATATTCTTATTACTGCCGAATCCAAGGGTATTCCCCTTGTATACGAAATGGCGCGTCAGCTTGGCTCAAACCATTATCTTATTGCACGCAAGGCTGCAAAGCTGTATATGAAAGAGCCTCATTCCGTTGAGGTAAAATCCATAACTACCGCCAAAAAGCAGACTCTTTATATAGATAAAGAGGACGTTGAGCTTATGAAGGGCAAGCGCGTTGTTATTGTTGACGACGTTATCAGCACCGGTGAGAGCCTTTTCGCTGTTGAAAAGCTGGTCAAGCAGGCAGGCGGTGTAGTTGCGGGCAAGATGGCTATTCTTGCGGAAGGCGATGCCGAATACCGTGAGGATATCATATATCTTGAGCATATTCCTCTTCTTTTCCCCGAAAAATAGCATTTAGGAGAAGTATTACCTATGTTCCGTTTAAGACCTCTCGCATTGTGGATATCCGCTTTTGCGGCGGGAATCCTTTGCGCGGTTTTTACGGACGGTATTCTTTCGGCTGTTGCTTTTGCACTTTTCGGCGTACTTTGCGTACTGTGTGTCGCGGTACGCCGTTTTCCGTACCGTGCAACACTTTTTCCTGTGTTTTTGTCGGTACTGCTGGGCTTTTCGTATCTTTGCGTAAGAGATTACGCAGTGGATAAGATCGTGTCAAAAAGCTACGGAATTACCACGGACGCTGCAGGCGATGTAACCGAAACCGACAGTTACGGCTTTACAATGTCGCTGGTCTCCTCAGGCAAAAGTTCCCTGCCTGAGGGTACGGCTGTTTATGTCTTATACGATTATAATACGGATATTTCCGCAGGCGACCGTGTTTACGGAAACTTTACCTTTTCCGAAGCGGGCGAGAGAGTTCGTGCAGACGGAGCTTTTGTCCGTGCGACGGGAGACGTTTCCCGTACCGAGCGCGGCAGGGGAGAGACACTTATTATAAAACTGCGCAACAAAGTTGGCGGGTTTATTGAAAACAATTATTCTGCAGATACCTTCGGCGCGGCAAAGGCTGTGCTTATGGGTGACCGCACGGATATAGACCCGATGCTTTATTCCGCATACCGTTCATCGGGAATATCCCATTTGCTTGTAATATCCGGATTTCACATGTCACTTGTGCTTATGACGGTATACACGGCTTTGTCCTTTACCGTACCGGGGAAACGGTATTCAGGTATAATATGCATTTTTCTTGGGTTGATTTTCTCTGCCTTTGTTGGTTTTACCCCTTCGGTTACCCGTGCGGCATTTATGTGTATCGCTGTGTTTGCAGGCGGGACGCTAAATTATAAAAACGATAGTTTTACCTCTCTTTTTACTGCCTTGGGAATATTGCTTGTGTGCAATCCTTATTCGCTTTTTTCCGTAGGACTTTTACTTTCCTTTTTGTGCACGCTGGGAATAATCACCCTTTCGCCTCCATTGCAGGCGGCAGTAAACAGAATTAAAAAGAAACCTCTGCGTAAACTTGCGTCAATTCCATCATCTGTGGCAATTTCTGTTGCCGCAGTCATGTTTTCCTTTCCTGTTGCGGCATACGTGTTCGGCGAATTTTCGGTAGTTTCGCCTGTTGTCAATTTGTTTGTCATTCCGCTTTTTAATTTTGCCGCAGGAACAGGGTATATAAGTTTTATCATACCGCCTCTTTCCGGAATTTCGGATATGCTTTTCCGTTGTATTAACAGTATTGCTGTTTTTGGCAACAGTCTTGGCTTTTCCACTCTTTCCACCCGTATTCCGGGTATGGGAATAGCTTTGGCGGTGGCGGCGGTTTCGGTAATTATCATTTGCTCGGTACACATAAAACGCCGTGTCAAAACCTTTGGTATATGCTTTGCCGTGTTTGCCTCTGTGATACTATGCTCTGCCGGCTTTAATTCATTTGTAAGCGCAAACCGAGTAAGCGTTAATTCTTTTTCCTCTGAAGGTTTTAATCAGGCGGTGGTTACTTCAAAAGATGTTTGCGTATATATTGACCGCGGCGGATATACAGATACCGATGCAGTCTTTGAAATGGGACACACCTCCATTGATGTTTACATAATGCTCGAGTGCGATATTAATGGTATGGGAAACTTTGTTTCCGCTTTGTCTGAAACGGGTGTAGAAAAGCTGTATATCAGCAATGATAAGAGAGATAAAGAAATATATGAACGTCTGCTTGCCGTAGCGGAGCGGCACGGCGTTATTACCGAAGTTTTTGAAGGAAATCTTACACTTTCCGTTGGCAACGCTTCGGTTACCGCAGGGAAAGTGCAGTTAGTTGAATATAAAGAAGATACTTATTATTTTAATTACGGCACAGGTGGTGTTGTATATCTTGACGGAAAGGAGTGAAAAGGCTTAATATGGATATAGATGCTCTTAAAGCAAGGCTTAAAAAAGGCGAATATGCCGGTGTATATTTGTTTTACGGCGACGAAGCCTATATGAAAGACCATTATGCATCCCAGATACGCAAGGCGGTAACAGGTGCGCCTATGCCGGAATTTAATTATTCGGTGTACGAGGCGGACAAGCTTGACCCCGAGCGTATTGCAGAGGAAATGTATATGCTTCCTATGATGGCGGATTACAAGATGGTAGAGATACAAGCCTTTTCGGTTGCTTCTCTTACCGCCGCTACAGCTAACGCACTTGCGGATATTATTTCCGAACTGCCCGAGTATTTTATTCTCCTTTTTACCGTCCGTTCAGGTGAGGACGAGGAAAAAGCAATAGAAAAAAAAGACCCGTCGCCTTTTATAAAGGCTGTACGGGATTACGGAAATATAGTTAATTTTGAATCTGAATCAGGCAACAAGCTCCTTGTGTGGATGAACAGACATTTTACCGCCCTCGGCACTCCTGTGGACAAAACGGTGCTTGAGAGTATGGTTACTATATGCGGTAACGATATGTATCTGCTGGCAGGAGAGATTAAAAAGCTATGCGCTTATTGCGGTTCACGTCCCGCCACCGTTGGGGACGTTGAGAACGTATGCTGTTCTAACGAGAGTTATAAGGTATATGACCTTTCCCGCGCCGTTTTGGACGGAGATATGGTGCGCGTGGGCAAAATATTTGCTTCCCTCCGCTTTTCGGGAGCAGACCCTATTATGATATTAGGCGCGCTGGCAAAGACATTTTCGGATATGCTTCTCACGTTGGAGGGGCTTAACAGCGGAAAAAGCTATTCTGCCATCGCATCCGATCTTAAAAGCTATGATTTTGTTATAAAAAGATATGCGGCGGTAAGCGCAAAGCGGGGAAAGGGTTTCCTTATAGCTGCAATAAACCAATGTGCTGCAGCAGATAAGCATCTCAAAAGCTTTCGCGGCGACCCGTATACCGTACTGGAAACAGCGGTATACAGAATAGGAGCAGTAAATGCAGGAAAAAATTAGGCTGTCCTATCCGGTTATCGTAGAGGGAAAGTATGATAAACAGCTTGTCTGCTCGGTAGCGGAAGGCACGGTTGTTTCGTTGGATGGCTTTTCCGTGTTCAACAACCAAGAAAAAATATGCTTGCTCCGCCGTCTTTGCGGTGCAGGGAAAATAATTCTGCTTACCGATAGCGATTCTGCAGGAGGGTTTATCCGCTCCAAGCTTAAAGGCTATTTGCCTGCGGAGGGTATTATTAATCTGTACTGCCCCCGTATCAAAGGAAAAGAAAAACGCAAAAAAATCCCGTCAAAAGAAGGCTTTTTGGGAGTTGAAGGGATGGAAGCGGATGTTATACGTAATCTTCTCTTGCCCTTTGCGGGAGAAAATATGCCCCGCGCAGGTATAACAAAAACACGGATGTATACCGATGGTCTTCTCGGCGGCGAGAACAGCGCTTCCAAGCGTGACAGCTTTGCGACACATGTCGGTCTTCCCATGGGAATGACACCCAAAGCTTTTTTAGAGGCTGTAAATATTATATGTACCGAGCAAGAGTATGTTGAGGTCATAAACAAAATATGAAAAAAGTTGCTTTTTACACGTTGGGCTGCAGAGTCAACCAGTACGAGACCAACGCCTTTGCCGAGGAATTTATAAGACGCGGCTGGCAGGTCTGTGATTTTGATGACGATTGCGATCTTTACGTTATAAACACCTGCGCCGTCACCGCAGAAAGCGGACGGAAATCGGGGCAGATAATACGCCGCGCCGCCCGCAGGGGCAATGTTGCGGTGGTGGGCTGTTATTCCCAGCTTGAGCCCGAGAAAATATCTGCAATTCCCGGTGTTATCCGCGTGGGCGGTAACGTAAACAAGGGCGCAGTTGTATTGGGATTGGAGCAGGCGGTTTTCTCCTTTGAAAACTGCATTTACGAGCGAATGAGTTTACAGGGAAAAACAGATTTGTTTTCCTCTTGCCGTGCATACGTAAAAATTCAGGACGGTTGTCCCAACCGTTGTTCATACTGTATAATTCCTACGGTGCGCGGTCCCGTAAGGTCCCGCCCGTTGGTTGACATAATCAGTGAATGTAAAGCACTTGTTGCTTCGGGATATTCGGAAATCGTGCTTACGGGAATAGAGGTTTCCGCTTATGACGGCGCGCCGCTTTCCGAGCTTATAAATCAGGTGTCCGCCATAAAGGGCCTACGCCGTTTGCGTCTCGGCTCCCTTACTCCAACTTGTATAGATGCGCCTCTGCTTGAGTCAATGCGTGACAGCAAGGTGTTTTGTAATCATCTGCATCTTTCAGTGCAATCGGGCTGTACACGTATACTTAATCTTATGCGCCGTAAATATAGCAAGGAAATGCTGCAGGCGCGTATTGACCTTATCCGCGAATATTTGCCTAACGCCTTGCTATCTGCCGATATTATCACGGGTTTTCCCACGGAAACAGAGAAGGAAGCGCAGGAGACCATGGAATTTTGCGTTTCCAACCGCTTTATGCACGTTCACTCCTTTCCTTATTCTCCCCGTCCCGGTACGGACGCGGCAAAGATGGGCGGTCAGTTAGATAAAAGCATTCGTAACGCACGTAACGATGCACTTATCGCCGCGACAGAAAAAGTGAGAACTCAAATACTCGGTGAGTTTGTAGGCAAAAACAAAGAGATATTGGTAGAAAAAAACGTTTCAGGCATTTGCGTCGGCCACACCGATGATTTTATAGAATGCTCCTTTGCGGGCGAAAACAAAGCGGGCGATTACGTTTTGGTTAACATAATCTCTGCACAAGCTGGAATTTTGAAAGGAGAAGCCTTATGATAGCAGTTCCGAATCCCAATATGATAAAATACACCTCCGCCACAGTTGAAAACGGCAGTACTTTTAATCGGCTAAAGATGTTTTTTGAATTGCGCCGTGACGAAGATTCTCCTTTTACACTGCAGGAAATGCTGGACGCATATTCTGTCTGCAGTTCGGGCAGAAGCTTTGTTGCCCGTCCCGGTGACCATATTGTGTTGGTTTCCGATATTCCTTCCAAAAAAAGTGTTTACAGCCGCTTGCTGGTGAGAAAAGCCAACGGCTTGTACGGACTCCTTTCTCTTGTTCCCGGTATGGTGCTGGCAGACGAAAAGCTGAATGGGGATTACGAAAGAACTTATTATGTAATAAATCCGCAAAAGGATTCTCGCCTTTTGAAAATGCTGGCTCAAGGACGTGCAATAGTGGAGCAGGTGGGCGTGGTAACCCACGGCGAACACAAGATTTTACTTGAAGACGGCGAATTTGAAGATGTCACCGCCGAAGAACAGCCTGAAAAAACCGCATTTATTCCCAACGACGGCTCCTTCGCGCGCGGGTATATACAAGGTTTTATTTCCGCTTTTGAGGGCGGGGAGGCTCATATCGACGGCGAGCCTGCCATGGCGCTCGGCGCGTTTTCTGCGTATTTCGATATCCGTGCCGACCTTAAGTTTTCTTATTGCGGTGCAAGAAAGCATGACGGACTCTTTTTGTTCCCGGTTTCTTCCCCCCATTGTATGCCAAACAACCGTGCGCGGGGCGTATATAAATTGCTTAAAAAATATATGAAAAAAGGCTATGTAAGCGGTTGCACAGTGTTTAACGACGGCGATCTTTCAAAAGCGGTTTCCCGTCTTTCAGAGGACGGCAGTACGGGCGAATTTGGTAAGCAGGTGACCGAGGGCGTATGGTACGTACTTTTGGCTTCAAAAAGTCCCATACGCGGCGGCATTTATATTGGCAGACTTCACTCGTTGTTTTAGTAAAATAATAACCGCGTGTAAAAACCACGCGGTCGAAAACATAAACTATATCTTGTTTTTAATTTTATCAACGCAATCCTTGCAAACGGGACGGTCCATAATCTGCTCAACAGATTGTTCTCCTCCGCAGAAAATGCACTTTTCCGTAGGTCTGCGCAGGATAATTCTGTCTGCGTCCACCTCATAATACAGCATATCGCCGGCTTTTATTCCGAACTGATTGCGTATGTATTTAGGAATGAGAATTCTTCCGAATTCATCTACTGTTTTTGTGTTTTTTGTGTTTTGGTTATCCATTCTGTTTCACACTCCTTGGTTACATAATACCACAACATGCGGCAAAAGTCAACACTATTTGCCAAAAATAATGATATTATGTTAAACGTGAGCAATAAGGTCACCAATGCCGCTTGTAACAATATCTGCAGTGTTTTCGGGGGTAACGTCTTCTATCTTAGTTTCGCCCGAAAGTACAAGGACAGAAAGTATACCGTGGTTTTTGCCTAAAGCGATATCTGTATAAAGTCTGTCGCCTACAATGGCAATATCCGAAAAACCCAGTGAACTCTTCTGTGCTATCATATCTGCGGTCTCGCGGTAGGGCTTGCCGAAGTATCTGGGGGTAACGCCTGTAGATGCGGTAACCAGTGCGGCAATAGCGCCGCTGTCGGGAATAAATCCGTTTTCGGTGGGGCAATTAAAATCGGGATGAGTGCAGTAATATGTTGCGCCGCCGCGTATAAGGTCGCACGCTTTTACCAGCTTGTCGTAGGTAAGGGTAGTGTCAAAGCTGGTAACAACAATATCGCCCTCTGTTCCGTCGGTAAGGTTTATACCGTACTGTCTGAAGGTGTTTTCCAAAGCAGGTGTGCCCACAATGTACACCTTCGCATCGGGATGATGGGTGTTAAGATACATAGCGGTAACGTCTGCGGCGGAGAATATTTCGCTTTCATCGGCATCAAAGCCCATTCTTGTGAGACGGTCGATATATATCTGATGGTCGTTGGAAGCGTTATTTGTAAAATACATTATCTTTTTCCCGCTTTTTTTAACGTGGGAAACAAACTCTCTCGCACCGGGAAGCACGTTTTTGCCCAGATATATGGTTCCGTCCATATCCAGCACGAACAGCTTTATGTTCTTTAATCTATCCATTTGAAAATTCCTCCGTGGATTTATCGGAATTATTATATAACTTATTATTCAAAAAATCAACCGAAAATAATAAAAAGGCGGTGTCTGTAATGAGTAACAGTATTAAAAGGTATTATATTGCCGTTGACCTTGAGGGTGTGGCGTGCACCATCGGTACACCGGGGCAGGGGCTTGCTGCAGGAACTGCAGGTCTTGAATATGCGTCCCTTCAAGGCACAAGAGAGGCGAATTCTGCCGCAAAGGCTCTTTTCGATAACGGCGCAGACGAGGTCTGGGTGTGGGATTGCCACGGAAGCGGATTCAACCTTAAATACGATATTCTGGATAAACGCTGTAAAATAGTTATGGGCGCGGGAAGCGGAAAGCGTTTTCCCTGCATTGAGGAAGGCTTTTCTGGAGTTTTGTTTATAGGCTACCACGCTTATGACACGGCGGATGCGGTCCTTTGCCACGTGTATTCATCTGCTACCTTCCAGCATCAAAAGATAAACGGCGAGTTTGTCGGTGAAGCGCAGATCGACGGCGCGATTGCGGGCAAATACGGTGTTCCCGTAGTATTTGCTTCTTCCGATGATATCTGTATTTCCCAGATGAATAATAGCTTTCCTTGGGCAGAAACTGTTGTAACAAAGCGTTCTCTCGCTTGGAACAGTTGTGTTTCCGACCATCCCGAAGCGGTTTGCGACAATATTTATGCCGGCATTGCAAAAGCCGTGGAAAATCTTGATACAATGATGCCTTTTGTTTACCCCGAAAACTTTGAATACGAGGTCAGATATAAGCGTATCGAACCGGCGCAGGGATGTCATTACCGCAACCCCGACGGAACACTTTTCTCCCGTCCCGATGCATATACCCGTGTTGGGGTGCTCAAAGATGTAGAAGATATATTCAAATAAAACATAAAAAAGCAGTTCGTTTACGAACTGCTTTTTTGTTTAGCGGTATCTATCAAATCAAATTTTCAGCGTCAGCTTTTACAGCGGCAATAACTGCGTCAGCCGCTTGCTCGTTTTCGGCTTGGGTGAGGATATATACCTTTATTTTGGGCTCCGTACCGGAGGGACGTATCAGCACCGTGGTGCCGTTTTCAAGGAGATACGCAAGCATATTCGCCTTGGGAAGACCCGTTCCGTCACACAGATAATCGGTAGCCTTGACCACCTTGCTGTTTCCAATACTTTCGGGCGGGCATTCTCTTAAGGACGCCATTTTTTCCTTCATAGTGTCCATAGGAACGATACCGCCGATAACTCGGTTGATTATCGCTTCCTTGCAGTAGCCGTATTTAGCATAAAGCTGCTGCAGACGCTCATAAAGAGTGGTTCCGTTTCTCATACAGAATGCCGCCATTTCGGCAATCAGCATAGATGCGGCAACCGCATCCTTGTCTCTTACGTATCCGCCGGAAAGATATCCGTAGCTTTCCTCATAGCCAAGTATAAACGTATATTCGCCGGAAGCGGTAAATTCTTTTATCTTCTCACCGATATACTTGAATCCTGTAAGTACGTTCATGTGGTGAACACCCTCACCGTCGCAAACCAGATCAAATAATTTTCCGGATACAACAGATTTTATTGCACAAGCGTTTTCGGGCAGAGTGCCAAGGGTTTTTTTGCTGTTTATAATATAATCTGCAAGCAACGCGCCTACTTGGTTACCGGTAAAAGGAACGAACTCGCCCTTGTCGTTTCTTGCGACGATACCAACACGGTCAGCGTCAGGGTCGGTACCGATAATGAGCTGGCAGTCAATGCCCTCGTCCTTTACCTTTTGAATGGCTATATTAAAGCATTCCTTGTTTTCGGGGTTGGGAGTGGAAACGGTGGGGAAGTTACCGTCGGGCTCTTCCTGCTCTGCCACTACGCGAAGATTGGTTACGCCGCTTCTCTTTAATATTTCGGGTACAAGTCGGTATCCCGTGCCGTGAATAGGTGTGTAGAGAATATTAAGCTTATCACCGTATTCCTGCAAAAGGGTAGGGTCAATACTGCAATTCTGAACAGCGTTCAGGAACGCTTCGTCAGTTTCCTTTCCTATTATTATAATAGTGCCGTCCTCAACAGCCTTGTCAAAGTCTGCAAGGGTTACGGAGAATATATCCGTCTTCGCAACGTATTCGGATACCACTGCCGCGTGCTCGGGAGGAAGCTGTGCTCCGTCCGACCAATATACCTTGTAGCCGTTGTAGGCAGAGGGGTTGTGGGATGCAGTTATGTTTATACCAGCAATACAGCCGTGGTGGAGAAGTGCGAAGGATAATTCAGGGGTGGGACGCAGAGAATCGAAAATATACGTTTTTATACCGTGTGAAGCCAGTACTCTTGCGGCGGTGCGTGCAAAGAGAGCAGAGTTATTGCGGCTGTCCCAAGCAATGGCGACGCCTTTTTCTTTGCCGTTTTCGTCCTCAATAAGGCGTGCAAGACCCTCGGTGGTCTGAGCAACGGTATAAACGTTCATTCTGGATATTCCTGCCGCCATAACTGCGCGAAGCCCTGCCGTGCCGAACTCCATGGGACGGGAAAATCTTGCAAGAATTTCATTTTCGTCGTTGGCTATCGCTTCAAGCTCTTTTTTTGTGTCTTCGTCAACTACGGGAGAATTTAACCATTTTTCAAATTCGGTCATAAACTTTAACCCTTTCGCGTTAGTTATATGTTTAATTTAGATTTCCTGCAAAGCCTGTTCGAGTGCGCTTGCCAACTGGTCGGGGCAGGAGGTGGACTTCATTCCGCAGGTAATACCCTTACAGCGGCGTATAATTTCTTCTGCCCTCAGTCCCTCGGCAAGAGCAGCAACACCCTTAAGGTTTCCGTTGCATCCGCCAACAAAAGAAATGTTTGTAACGGTGTGGTCTTCGGCAATATCAAAAGTAACACTGCGGGAGCAAACACCGCGGTTATTGTAGGTCTTGGTCATCTTTGTTTTTCCTTCCTATTATATAAGCGTTTGTGTTATTCAATGGGCGCGCAAAGACGTTGTGAGAAGAATAAATGGTCGTGATCACCACAAGCGCCGTTTTCGGTATACACAATAAGCTCCGTCCTCAGACAAAGCCAACCCTCGGAATCAAATTCAAAATAAAAGGGAGGCGTTCTGTCCATATCCTCGGGATCAATATGT
>JAZSIT010000180.1:0-2088 GCA_045533895.1 Eubacteriales bacterium | reverse complement strand
TGCCAAACAACTCCTTGGCCCACAGACCGACATGGCTACGATCCGACTTCCCCTGCTTACCGCGTTTTCAGCAGTGGCGGCGGCAGTTTTGGCAGTAATAATAGCGTTTATTGCAAAAAAGATGTTTGCCCTTGGCGGAATATATTTTCCTGCTATCATACTCTGCCCCGTTTTGTCTGCGGTGATGACAGCCATCACCTTTGCAGGCGAAAATATAACCGATCTGGCGGTAACCTCTGCACTTTCCGCAGTTACCTTTGCAATTGTTTTTGTTTTATGGCACGCGGTAAAGCTGGGCACAAGCAAGGTAAAGCACGGATATATACTTGAAGGAGTATGTATCGCCGCGGCGGTAACAACGGTGTTTTCCGTTCTGTAAAAAATCCCCCATACCAACGGGAGAAAACGCAAAATGAAAGAAAAAAACAATCTGTATACACTTGATATAACCGCCGTCACCACCGAGGGCGACGGGATTTCCCGTACCGAAAGCGGCAAGGTAGTCTTTACCCCCCGTCTTTGTAAGGGGGACAAGGCGGTAATTAAAATAATAAAAGAGACTACGGGTTATCTTGTCGGCAGAGCAGAGGAGATAGTTTCCCCATCCCCCGACAGAGTTGAGCCCGATTGCCCTGTGTACAAGCAATGCGGCGGATGTACCTTGCGCCACATGAACTATGAGGCGGAAAAAAGGCTTAAATACGACCACGTGTGTGATTGCCTTGCCCGTATCGGCAAGTGTGATATTACGCCCGAATACATAGTCAGCCCCGTACAGGAAAGATACCGCAACAAAGCCCAGTATCCCCTTACAGTAAAGGACGGAAAGCCTGCGGTGGGATATTTTGCCCGCCATTCACACAGAGTTGTCCCTCACGATGACTGTCTGCTTCAGCCAAAGGCTACCACGGATATTATAAAAGACCTGCTTCCCCTTATCCAATATCTTTCGGTTTATGACAGCGAAAGCGGCAAGGGGCTTTTGCGCCACGTTTATCTCCGCCACACGCGGGAAGGAAAATACTGCGTTATGCCGGTTATTAACGGGACGGACACGTCTCCGTTCATTCCCGTTGCGGAAAAGCTTATGGCGCTTCACCCCGAGGTTGACAGCTTTTACGTTAATATAAACACAGAAAACACCAACGTTATTCTGGGTAAAAAATGCGTGCTGATTAAGGGAAAAGAATATCTTACAGACGTTTTGTGCGGAAAAAGCTTTTTGGTGTCGCCCCTTTCCTTCTGGCAGGTAAACCCCGACGCGGCTGAAAAGCTGCTTTACAAGGCGCGGGAATACGCATCCCTTAAAAAGGGCGACGTGGTCTGCGACCTTTACTGCGGCACGGGAACTGTGGGTATTTGCTGTTCCGACACGGACACCCGTCTTTTCGGTATAGAAATAGTCCCTCAGGCGGTGGAGGATGCTGTCCGCAACGCGAAAGCAAACGGTTATAAAGAGGATTCCTTCCGCTTTGTATGTGCAGACAGCGAAAAGGGTATTGAAGAATGTAAAAAGACCTTCGGTTCGCCCGACGTGGTGTTTACCGACCCGCCCCGCAAGGGTATGACCGAAAAGGTGATTTCTGATATTGTCGCTTCCGGCGCCGGAAAGGTGGTATATATCTCCTGCAACCCCGCAACGCTGGCAAGAGATATAAAAATATTTGCGGAAAAGGGATATATCGTAACCAATGCCGCCGTTTTTGACCTGTTCCCGAGAACGGGACATGTGGAGACGGTTGTGTCTCTGACGCGCGAATTCGACAACTAAGTTTGCCCTCGCGGGCAAGTGAAGTTGCCTTCGGCAGTGAAGTTCACTGCATGAGTGAAGTTTCGCCTGACGGCGAAGCGAGGGCGAACTTAACTTCACTTTGCGAGTGTAACGAGCAAAACTTCACTGTGAGCAAAGCGAACAACTTCACTTTTGCGAAGCAAAAACTTCACCGATTATTGTGAGAGAAAAGAAAGGAACAAAAATGAAATTAGACTTACACGATATGATCGTTAGAGAATTATACGATAAAAAATCTCTTGCAGCTTTGATCCACGTAATTGATTTTGGCAGAGAATTAGAATTCAAAGTTAACG
>JAZSIT010000050.1:0-5480 GCA_045533895.1 Eubacteriales bacterium | reverse complement strand
CATCGCCCAAGATAGAAAAGGAGAACGGCACATGAAAAACAAAACTGCTGTCGGCATAACGCTCATTGCATTGGTGTCCTGCGGCATAATGACCTTTGTTGACGGCGTGCTTCAGCCGGGTTATGCACTTAAATCCGTAATAAAGATATGTTTATTTTTACTCATTCCCTTGGCATACGGCTTTATAAACAAAGAAGTAGCCGTAAAAAGCGTGTTTAAGTTTGATAAAAAGCAGTTTTTTGTTTCACTGCTTTTAGGTATATCTCTTTACGGAATAATCCTCGGCGCCTATTTTATTGTACGTCCCTTCTTTGATTTTTCAGGCATTGTGGATTCTCTTTCCTCAACGGCAGGGGTAACAAAGGAAAACTTTCTTTTCGTCGCCATCTACATATCCTTTATAAACTCTCTGCTGGAGGAATTTTTCTTCCGCGGGTTTGTGTTTATGAATCTCAAAAACCGTTCTACGCGCGTTTTAGCCTATGTAGTAAGCTCTGTGCTTTTCTCTCTTTACCACGTTGCAATGATGATAGGCTGGTTTAATATCGGTCTGTTTGCGTTGGTAGTAGTTGCTCTTGCCGTAGGCGGTGCAATATTCAATTTGCTTAACGAAAAGCACGGTTCTATATATACTTCGTGGTTTGTCCACATGTTTGCAAACTTCGCCATAAATACTATCGGCTTTATTTTAATGAAATAATTTGCCCAAATATGCAAAATACTCTTTCTTTTTGTGTTTTAATGTGGTATACTGCCCGTAATTTCTTTTTAACCCCCAAGGAGGACTTTTTATAATGGGACAGAAAGGTAATTTAATGATCTTCCGCCCGGATATCAAGGTGCTTGATGCCACTATCCGTGACGGCGGTCTTGTAAACAACTTCTTTTTTACAGATGAATTTGTTAAAGCGCTTTACGAGGCTAATATAAAAGCCGGCGTTGATTATATGGAATTCGGATATAAAGCCAATAAGGACCTTTTTGATGAAAAGGCTTACGGCAAGTGGAAGTTCTGCGAAGAAGCGGATATCCGCGCTATCGTAGGCGATAACAACAGCGATCTTAAAATAGCCGTTATGGCAGACGTTGGCAGAACCGATTACAAGCGCGATATTCTTGATAAAAAGGACAGCGTCATAGATATGGTCCGTGTCGCTACCTATATCAACACCATTCCTGCGGCTATCGATATGATCGAATACTGCCACGGAAAGGGATACGAGACAAGCGTTAATATTATGGCTGTCTCCACCGCAAACTCCAGAGACGTTGAGCAAGCTCTTGAGATGCTTTGCAAGAGCAGTGTAGACGTTATTTATCTGGTTGACAGTTACGGTTCTCTTTATCCCGAGCAGATACGCGAGCTTACCGAAATGTATTGTGCCGTTGCGGAAAAATACGGCAAAAGGATTGGTATCCACGCCCACAACAACCAGCAGATGGCGTTTGCCAACACTATTGAAGCGGTGGCTTTCGGTGCAAGCTATCTTGATGCTACCATGATGGGTATGGGCAGAGGCGCAGGCAACTGTGTTCTTGAGGGCCTTCTTGGTTTTTTGCGTAATCCTAAATACAACCTTGTATACGTTCTCAAGTTCATACAAAATTATATGCTTGACCTTAAAAAGCAGGGCTTGGTATGGGGTTATGATATACCGTATCTTCTCACAGGTATTCTCAACCGTCATCCCAGAACCGCTATTGATAAGATCAAATCCGGCGATACGGATTACGTTGGTTATTATCACGACCTTTGGGACAGAGAAAACTAAAAAAATACCTGTTTTTCCGATACCGCAACCTAAAGTTGCGGTATTGCTATGTAAAGACGGTTGAAAAATAATAGGTTTTGCGGTAAAATATAGCCAATGTAAAGAACCGCTTTATAAAGCGAGGAGGACTATTTTATGACTAACGGCGAAATACTTGGTAACCGACTTCAGGAGCTTCGCAAAAAATCCGGCTTGTCTCAGGAGGCGTTTGCGGTAAAATTAGGCGTATCCCGTCAGGCTGTAAGTAAGTGGGAATGCGGCGCGTCCTTGCCGGATACCGATAACCTTATAACCATCTCGAATCTTTACGGCGTATCGCTTGACGAATTGGTAGGGAAGAAAGAGCTTTCAAAAACCGAAGAAGAATCTATTCCTGCCGAAGAAGCGTGCAACGATAACGAACCGGAAGATGATGAAGATGAAGACGATGACGATGACGATGAGGATGATGCTGAAGCCGAGGCATATTACAGCAACGACGGCACCGAGGCAGACAAAAAGCGCAAGGTCCTCAGAGCGCTCCATTCGTTGCCGTATCCTGTATTTGTAACTATTGTTTTTCTTCTTTGGGGATTTTTGCTTGACGGATGGGGTATTGCCTGGACGGTGTTTATTACCATTCCCGTGTATTATTCCGTTATTGATTGTTTTCGCGTTAAAAAGCTTTCTCATTTTGCATATCCGGTATTTATAACCTTTATATACTGCTTTATCGGTATGCAGTGGGATGGATGGCACCCTTGGTGGATACTGTATGTTACCGTCCCCGTTTATTACGCAATAGCATCGGCAATAGATAAAAAGTAAATATAAAAAGAGTAAGCATACCGCTTACTCTTTTTTGTATTATTGTTTTTCTTGAATGCTCTTTTCCAGATAATAGGCGAGGTATCGGATATGTCCGTCTTTGTCAGGCAAAAAACACTCCATAAGATCGCGCCTTTTGTATACGGTGGCAAGTAATGCTCCATAATACCGCACCTTGTGATATTCGTCTGTTGCTAACAGATTAAACACCTTTTCAAAATGCTCGCTGTCTGTTCTGTCCGAAAGCATTTCTGCCAAGGCTTCTCTTTGGCTTCGCTTTTTACTGTTTTCAAACAGCGGTATTATTCGGTCGAGATTTTCGGATGTATATTGTGTATACTGCAAAGCACAAAGGTCATAAGCATCCAAAGCGGGCAGATGTTTTGCCGCAACCGAAAACAGCAATTCTTCGTTCATATACACATTGTGCATATTGGCGATCGATAGAATCGTACGTATTCTGGATTCGTCATTGTTGTCACTGAACGCTTTAAGCATATTTTCCAGTGTTAATACATTCTGCTCTCTTTCCACCGAAAAATACAGCAGATAATTGATGGCTTGGCACCGTCTGTAACTATCGGGATGTGAAAGATATTTTTTTATTAATCTGTAACATTCGGGAGTGTGCCGTTTGGAGAGGGCAAAAAATATGCAGCTTGCATCTCTCTGTATCGGCATATCGAGCAATGTCTCGCACTCGCTTAAATCTTTGGTCAGATAATGTAATTTGTCTACAGGCAATCCGCGTATCATTGTGTCTCCTCCTTCCAGTATATTTTATTATACAAATATTCCAGTCGGTTTGTCAATAAAAAAGTTGCATTACGCGGGAAATGGTGCTATAATTAATCGAAAAAACAAAAAGGTATTAGGAAAAACAAATGAACTATATAGAAAACAAAACCTTTGATGAAGAGCGTGCGTTGTATGGAAGCAAGGGTCTTACCGTGCGAGGTTGCGCTTTTGACGGCCCTGCGGACGGAGAGAGTGCATTCAAAGAAAGCGCAGATATTACCGTTGAAAAATGCTTTTTTAACCTGCGTTATCCTTTCTGGCACGTTAACGGACTTAAGATAGGCGATTGTGAGATGACCGAGTTGTGCCGTGCCGCACTTTGGTATACCGATAATGCCGAGATAAGCGAATCCCGTCTTCACGGCATAAAGGCTTTGCGTGAATGCAGTAATATTAAAATGGACTCCTGTGACGTGGTCTCTGCCGAATTCGGCTGGTTTACCCGCGGTATTAAAATGACCGATTGCAGTATTGCAGGCGAATATTTTATGCTTAGGTCGGAAAGACTTGATTTTTCGGGCGTAAATCTTAAAGGAAAATACTCATTCCAGTACATAGAAAATTCTGTGTTTGAAAACTGCAATTTCGATACAAAGGATGCTTTTTGGCACGCAAAAAACGTTACCGTCCGTAACAGCGTGGTAAAGGGTGAGTATCTGGCTTGGTATTGTGAAAATGTAACCTTTGAAAACTGCCGTATCATCGGTACACAGCCTCTTTGCTATTGCAAGGGACTTAAGCTTATTGATTGCGAGATGATAGATACCGACCTTGCCTTTGAGAAATCCGAGGTGGAGGCAACGGTTACCACACCCGTAATAAGCATTAAAAATCCCGCAAAGGGAAATATATACGTTCCGAAGTGCGATGAGCTTATTTTCGATGATCCCGAAGCAAAGGGAAAGGTAATAATTACTGCATGAAACGAAAAGTCGTCACCGTATGCGGATCATACAGATTTTGGGATAAAATACAGCAGGTTGCTGAAGCGCTGGAACTGGAAAAAGGATATGCTGTAATAAGTCCTATACCTCACGTATTAGACAGACCTCTGACAGAAACAGAAAAAACGTTGCTTGGTGAACTGCACAAGGAAAAAATACTGCTTTCGGATGCAGTGTTTATTGTAAACGTTGGCGGTTATATAGGCGAAACGGTAAAAAGCGAAATAGATTTTGCCGCCCAAAACGGAAAAGAAATAATGTATCTTGAATAAAGGAAAGACCGATGTTTTTTATATACATCGGTCTTTTTTACATATATTCCTTTTGCGGTGGAAAAGATAATATTACTATCTTTGCAGGAGGAAAAATATGTTCAAACACGAAAAAATGCTGTTTCATCCCGTAGCGGTGGAAAAGCCAAATCCCCAATATGCCGCTCTTTTGCAGGAGCAGCTTGGGGGCGGTAACGGCGAATTAAAGGCGGCAATGCAGTATATGTCCCAAAGCTTTCGCATAAAAGACCCCGAGATAAAGGACCTTTTTCTTGATATAGCCGCCGAGGAGCTGGGACACATGGAAATGGTTGCGCAGACTATTAATCTGCTTAACGGCCACGATGTAGATGCGGCTTCGGTAAAAGCGGGGGAGATACAGACCCACGTTCTTTTGGGGCTTAATCCCGGTCTTATCAACGCTTCCGGTTATTCCTGGACAGGAGATTACGTTACCGTTACAGGCGATCTGTGCGCAGATCTGTTAAGCAATATCGCATCCGAACAGCGCGCTAAAGTGGTATATGAATATCTCTACCGCCAGATCGACGATAAAAAGGTGCGCGAGACCATAGACTTCCTGCTCAACCGCGAGGAAGCTCACAACCAAATGTTCCGCGATGCCTTCAACAAGGTGCAGGAAACGGTCTCACACCGCGGTTTCGGTACTACAAAAGCCGCAAAAATGTACTTTTCTCTTTTCAATCCCGGACCAAATACTTTTGCCACCGGAGAAACCGAAAAGCCGTCTTTTAACGGTTAATCACCCCAAGAAGCCTGCGGCTTCTCGGGGACCCCGATAATCACCCCAAGAAGCTTGCGGCTTCTCGGTGACCCCATTATCACCCCCAGAAGCCTGCGGCTTCTCGGGGACCCCGATAAAAAAA
>JAZSIT010000115.1:0-5485 GCA_045533895.1 Eubacteriales bacterium | reverse complement strand
TATTTAGCCACCTCTTCCCAATAATTATAACAAAATATAACGGTTTTGTAAACAGTTACAAATGTAAAACTTAATAATTATCAAAAAGGTTACAAATACAAAACCCGCCTTGACTTTTTTCCCTTTATATAATATAATTTGTTTACAAAATATTCAAAAAGGAGCTTTCAAAAGCAATGAAAAAACTGTTAAGTGTTCTTATCATTCTTTCTCTTGTCGTTGCACTTCTTATCATCCCTGCAGACGCTAAGGCAACTGTAACAAAGGTTTGGTTTGAGGGTGATAACGTTAAGCTTCGCGCAGGCGCAGACGTTAATCTTCTTTGTGATAACAAGATCCTTTCCGAGGATAATGCTACCGCAAACAACTTCGATAAGGAAGGCATAGTTCTCGTTCAGAATACCAATATGATGGACGCAGAAAACAACACCGTTGCAACCCTTTATTTTGAGCTTAATACCCTTCAGGATATCGACTCGGTTTACATCACCTGGTACGTATATCACAACGCAATTATCGGTTTGCCTCACAACAATAACCTTATCATCGGTTATTCTCAGGATGGCGACGTTTATACCGAGATCGCTGCTTATGATTTTGAGGGCGAGACCGATCCCAACTCCTCCTTCCAGCTTGAGACTGTTATCAGACTCGGTCAGACCGTAAAGGCAAAATACGTTTCCGTTTCCTTTGAATTCGGCCCCCACGGCGAAGCAAGCTGGTACTGCCCCATGTGGGAGTGGGTAGGCTTTACCGAAGTTGGCGCAGGACTTCAGGTTGAAGAGGTTCTCGGCGGTTACGATGAAGTAAGCGAAGACAACACTCCTCTTGACCAGATCGAGCCTATCGTTGAGATTCCCGAGGGTTCTATCGGTCTTAAGCACGCAACCTTCAACAAGTCTATCACCACCGGTTCTTACACCATCATTACCGATCCCGCTACCATGCAGGACTACAACGTAAAGTGGACCTCTTGCGCACTTCTCAGACCTGCTGAGACCGAGGGTCAGTACACTGTAGTTGCGGTTCAGTGGATGAACGGTGACGATACCTTCCTGTTTGCAGACGCAGCAGAGGGTGATATCGTTCTTTCCGTTCACGGTGATGACGATACTGACGGCACCAAGGCAAACAGACTTGCTCTTAACGCTCTCGTTGAGGGCGATACCGTTACCTTTGCAGGCTATAACTTTGAGGAGCAGTCCTTTGAGAGAGGCGCAGTAGTTTACTTTGTAGACAACACCGCTACTCCCGACGTCGACGTTTCCGAAGACGAAGTTTCTGACGACGAAGTTTCCGTTCCCGCAGACGATTCTTCTGTTCCCGCAGATGATGAATCCTCCGAGGAACCTAAGGACGAATCTTCCGTTCCCGCAGAAGATGACAAGTCTGAAGATAAGTCTGACGCTCCTTCTACCGGCGACAAGGAAGAAAAGTCCAACACCGGTCTTATCATCGGTATCGTTGTCGGCGTAGTTGCAGCTATTGCTATCGTTGTTGTAGTTGTAGTTGTTGCCAAAAAGAAGAAATAATTAAACCTTAATACATAAAACCCGTGGTTTTCCACGGGTTTTTATATGCAAAAAAATCACGGCATTGTCGCTTGAGCTTTATACATTATTTGAATATCTTATTGACTTTTCGCGCTTTATGTAATATAATCTACCTACAAAATAATTTCAAGGAGAAAAAGAAATGAAAAAACTTTTAGTAGTACTTCTCATCCTCTCTCTTGTTTCCGCGCTTTTCCTTGTTCCCGCATCTGCTAAAGGAACAGTTGTTAACCTTGAAATCAAGGGCGACAACGTAGCACCCCGCGCATCTGACAAGCTTGAGGTACTGTATGACGGCACCATTCTTTCTGAAACTGATGCCGCTGCAAACGACTTCAACAAGAAGGGTATAGTTCTTATTCAGAACAAGAACTGCACTTCCGAAGACCTTACCGAAGTTACCATCGTTTTCGAGCTTGATTCTCTTCAGAGCATCGACAGCGTATACATCAACTGGTATGTATATGCTAACGCAATGATCGGTCTTCCCCACGAAAACTCTCTCATCATCGGTACTTCCGCAGATGGTAACGCTTTCCACGAGGATGTTTATACCATGGAAGGTGAAATCGTAAATGTAACCGACCCTTCCTTCCAGCTTGAAACCGTTATCCGTCTTAACGCTGCTGTAGATGCAAAGTACGTTTCCATCTGCTTCAGCATGGGTCCCAACGGCCAGGGCTGGGATAAGGTTTCCTGGGAATGGATAGGTCTTACCGAAGTTGGCGCAGGTCTTCAGTCTGAAGAAGGCGACAACGATTACGAAGAAGTAAGCCAGGAAGAATCCGTAAATATCGATGATATCGAGCCTATCGTTGAAATCCCCGAAGGCGCAAAGTACATCAAGCACGTGCCCTTCAACCAGTCCATCGTTACCGATTCCAACACCATCATCACCGATCCCACCAATCTCTCAGCTTTCAACGTAGCATGGTCCGCATGCGTACTTCTCAGACCTACTGAGGTTGAAGGCGAATACTCCGTAGTAGCTGTTAAGGCTGCAGACGGTGACTATGATTTTGCTTTTGCTGACGTAGCTGAAGGCGATATCGCATTGGCAGTTCACGGCGAAAGCACTGACACACTTGCAAACAGAGACGCTCTTGCAGCTCTCGTAGAAGGCGACATTGTAACCTTCGCAGGCTATAACTTCGAAGAACAGACCTTCGAGACCGGCGCAGTAGTTTACTACGCTGTTCCCGTTGAAACTCCCGATGAACCTTCTCAGCCCGAGGATGAATCCTCTGAGCCCGTTGAAGATGAATCCTCCGAAGAGCCTAAGGATGAATCTGTTCCCGCAGAAGACGACAAGTCTGAAGACGAGTCCAAGGCTCCTTCTACCGGCGACAAGGAAGAAAAGTCCAACACCGGCCTTATCGTAGGCATCGTAGTTGCTGTTGTTGCAGTAGTGGCTATCGTTGTTGTAGTTATAGTTGTTGCTAAAAAGAAGAAGTAAACAAAAGCATAACTAATATTTAAGTTTTTTAGGCGTCGGCTCCGTTTTATCGGGGTCGGCGCCACCAATATCATTTGCTTAAAAAAACCTTTTCCGCGCAGGTGAAAAATATGTATGACGTTATAATTATCGGAGGCGGCGTTATCGGCTGTGCCGCCGCATATTACCTTACCAAATATGACCTTAAAGTCGCACTTTTCGAGAAAGAGAACGACGTAGCTACAGGTACCACCAAGGCAAATTCCGCCATTATACACGCGGGGTACGACCCTGTCCCCGGCTCTCTTACCGCCCGTCTCAACGTGCGCGGCAATGCGCTGGCAAAGGAGATATGCAAAAAGCTGGACGTGCCCTTTAAGCAAACCGGCTCTCTGGTGTGCGCTTTTGGCAGTGAGGACGATGAAACCGTTAAAAAGCTCTATGAGCGCGGCATCCAAAACGGAGTACCCGGTCTTAAAATCCTTAACAGCGACGAGGTAAAGGTCCTTGAGCCCAACCTTTCGGATACCGTTACCTCCGCCCTTTACGCTCCCACCGCAGGGGTTATTTCTCCTTGGGAATACGCCCTCGCTTTTGCCACCGTGGCGGTGGAAAACGGATTGGAATTGCATCTTTCCGAAGCTGTTACCGATATCAAGGACGAAAACACCGTAGTTACCCAAAAGGGTGAATACAAAGCAAAGTATATCGTTGCCGCCGCAGGCGTCAACTGTACCGATATAGAATCTCTTGTGGCTGAGCCCGATTTTATTCTCAAGCCCTCCAAGGGTGAATATTACCTGCTGGATAAATCTGCTTTCGGCATTGTAAACACTGTTGTGTTCCAATGCCCCAATAAGGACGGTAAGGGTGTGCTTATTTCTCCCACCGTTCACGGAAATATTATCGTCGGACCCAATGCGGAGGGATGTGACGATAAGACTGACCTTTCCACCACTGCGGACGGACTTGCCTTTGTGCGTTCCGCCGCCGCAAAAAGCGTGCCTGCACTTAATCTTTCTTCAAATATCCGCAATTTCGCAGGTATGCGCGCAAACACCAACAACGAAGATTTTCTCATTCGTTTTGTTAAAAAAGGCTTCCTTTCTCTGGCGGGAATAAAGTCCCCCGGTCTTGCATCCGCACCTGCCATCGGCGAGTACGTTTGCGAATTGCTTGAAAAAGACGGGCTCACCCTTATCAAAAAGGAAAATATAGTAGATACCCGTAAGGTCGTCCGTTTCAAGGAGCTTTCGCCTGAAGAAAAGAACGCTGTTATCAAAGAGAATCCCGCATACGGTAGAGTTGTATGCCGTTGCGAAACTATAACCGAGGGCGAGATTATCGCCACCTTCAAAACTCCCATTCCTCCTGTAAGCATTGACGGTGTCAAGCGCCGTGTCGGCGCAGGTATGGGCAGATGTCAGGGCGGATTCTGCGCTCCCAGAGTGCTGGAGCTTATTCATAAATACACCGGCATTCCCAAGGAAGAGATTGTAAAAGACAAAGCCGGCAGTACCGTTCTTTCGGGAGGTGCGTTATGAGAGATGTAATCGTAATCGGCGGAGGCCCCGCAGGTCTTGCCGCCGCAATTTCCGCCAGAGATAACGGCGCCCGTGACGTGCTGGTTATCGAGCGTGATACCTGCCTTGGCGGTATTCTTAACCAGTGCATACACAACGGATTCGGTCTCCACCGCTTCGGTGAGGAGCTTTCCGGCCCTGAATATGCTTCCCGCTTTGCCGAAAACCTTGAAAATATCGAGGTTTTGACAGATACCATGGTTCTTGAGGTCACCACAGACCGTGTGGTACGCGCTGTCAGCCGCGAGCAGGGTTATCTTGAAATAAGCGGCGGTGCCATTGTCCTTGCCATGGGATGCAGAGAGCGTACCAGAGGCGCCATCTCCATTCCCGGTGACAGACCTGCAGGTGTTTACACCGCAGGTGCGGCACAGAGATACCTTAATATCGAAGGATATATGGTAGGTAAAAACGCGGTAATTCTGGGCTCCGGCGATATCGGTCTTATTATGGCGCGCCGTATGACCCTTGAGGGCGCAAAGGTCCACGCCTGCGTAGAGCTTATGCCTTATTCCGGCGGACTTACAAGAAATATCGTTCAGTGTCTTAACGATTTTGATATTCCTCTTTATCTTTCCCATACAATTACCGATATCCGCGGTAAGGAAAGAGTAGAAGGTGTTACCATCGCCAAGGTGGGACCCGACCGTAAGCCCATTCCCGGTACCGAGTTTGATATTGAGTGCGATACCGTGCTTCTTTCCGTGGGACTTATCCCCGAAAACGAGCTTACCCGCGGCGCAGGTATTCCCATTGACCGCCGTACAAACGGTGCTTTCGTATATGAGAATATGGAAACTCTGGCAGAAGGTATCTTCGCCTGCGGCAACGTTGTCCACGTGCACGATCTGGTTGACTACGTTTCTGCGGAGAGCGAGCGTGCAGGCAAAGCCGCCGCGCTTTATGCGCTGGGC
>JAZSIT010000081.1:0-34666 GCA_045533895.1 Eubacteriales bacterium | reverse complement strand
CCCAGCATTGCAACCAGTGCGAGACCTGCGATAGCGTAGATGCCTGCGTCGCCGGTGTCGGGAGTGCCGGGAGCGCCAATGCCGCCTGCGGTTACGGTTGCCTCGTAAACTTCAATTTCGTTGATGAAAGCAAAGGAGCCGGTAAGCTTAACTTCAACCTTTACATAACGAGCCTGTGCGTCACCACTTACATCAGACCAGTATACGGTGTTTTCATCTGCCTTGGTCTCAAAAGCACCCGCTTCGTTAAAGGTCTCGCCGTCGTTGGAAATGTATACCTTAACGTGTTCGGGCTCTGCAATGCCTGCGCCGAGGTTATTAACAAGGTTTACTCTTACGGAGTAGAGGTTAGTAACCTCACCGAGATCGATAATAGCATAACCAACTTTATCGGGAGCGTTGATAACGGTAGCGTCTTCGCCGTTACAGTAGAAGCCGAACCATTCCTCGTTGTTGTAGGACAGAGCGTCCTTTGCAACGCCGTCGGTAAGCTTTGCATAGTATGAAGTGCGCTCTCCACAGCCGGAGAGAGTATAAGTCTTGTTAAGAGCAACGTTGTCGCCCTTGGTAATAACTTCCTCGCCGCCTTCTGAGCCGCCATCGGAAGTTCCGGGAACGATAAGGTTAAGCTTAGTTACGGTAACCTTTGCGCCATTAACTGCAAAAACTACGAGATTATTGAAGGTAACTTCTTCGGCAGCGATAGCTGTGCTGGTTACAAGGTCATCATTTATATATCCAAGTTCAGAAAGAGGAAGTTTATAGGAAATAGTGCCGGGATTAGCATCGCCGGAATTAACAATAGAAGGATTTTCGCCGAACTGGTGGAGCCATACAGAGCCTTCATCACTGTTAAGACGGATAGAACCTGTGGGCTGCCAGAGAGCGTGAGCATCTTCTATTACTGCTTCGAACTCAACATAAGTGCCCTCTACGGGAACTGTTACGGGAGTAGAGAATGTAAGAGTAGTGCTGGGCCAGTATGCGGTAAGGCTTTCAACGGTAAGTGTGCCGTTTTCAAGAGCAACGTTCATAACGTCAGCACCGTCGGAATCGTTATTGGTACCCTCAAGAAGGTTGATAACCTTATCTTCAACGGGAGCTTCATCCTCAACGTCAAGATCAAGGGCATCTTCATACATGGTGAACTTAACGCCTACTGCGGGATCGTCTTCAAACACAACAGTATCGCCTGCATTGCAATAATAACAAGCATACCAGGAGTCGGTAGAAGTAGCCAGAGTAACAAAGAGCTGGCCTTCAATCGCGTCTGCGAAGCCGAGAGTATCCATTACAACAAACGGATCGGTAGTGTCATTAAGTCCGTCGCCCATTTCTGCGGTACATTTACCTTCGGTAGATGAACCTACTACGGTATATGTGTTAGGCACTCCGGTAGGTTTAAGCTGGAAAGAATACTTCCACCAGGGATTGGACATTTTCCAGTCCTCATAGGTAGAATATATGCCTACAGATGTCAGTTCACTGTCGTATGCATCAACAGTGAAAGTCCAGCTTTGGCCTTCTGCAGATGCGGTTATACCAACCAACGTAGTTGCTGCACAGGAGAGAACCATAGTAATGCAAAGCACGAGAGAAAGTAATTTCTTCATGTGTGTTTCTCCTTTGAAACTATTATATTTTACCGCCTCTGAAAGACGATAATCCTATACGGATATTTTATATCAGCGTTAAAATATTGTCAATATGTTTTACGCACAAAATTAACATCATTCCACAGAACAAAAACACTAACTCCGCACACCACACCACCAGCAACCCGCAAAAGTAATGTCTTGAAGTGAGGAACTGTATAAACAAAGCAGAATGAATTTTCACGCGCGTAGAGCTGTAGTATTCTACTGCCTACCGCGTGAAAATTTATAGAAACGCAAAATAAAAAGAAAACCGTAGATATTTTCTACGGTTTTCTACATTATTTTGTAACTAACGCGGCGGGGGCAAGCCGCCCGCCATACAAAAGGAACCTCGCTTTAGCGAAACTTTTATAATCCTTTTGCGTTTCGGTCTGCAAAGTTTAGACAGTTCCGAAAATTAAGCGCGCTTTTTGATTACGATTGCAGTACCAAGAAGTGCAACCAGTGCGAGACCTGCGATAGCGTAGATGCCTGCGTCGCCGGTGCCGGGAGTGCCGGGAGTGGTAACGATTTCGCCGAGAGCGATATCAGCTACGTTAACGGTTGCATCGGTTTCTGCATGCCAAGAGAGCCAAGGAAGGTTTGCATGAGGCTGGTGAGCATCGCCGCCTTCTTCACTGGTAGGACCAATGGGAGCTGCGGGATAGTAAAGAGTACCAAAGTCTTCGCCAACCTTCTGAGAAGCGCAAATGTAGTAATCAAAGTTGCCGTCTGCGCTGAATTCAGCTACGTCTACGGAGAACTCGATAACGGTGTTGCCGTCTACTACGGATGCCTTAGCCTCAACGGTGGTGCCTTCGATAGCTGCACCTGCGTTGGTGGTGGTAGAAGTGTTGTACTTAGCTGCGGTGGTAAGTTCGCCGTCAGCAAAGCCGAAATCATAGAAGCTGGTGTATACGGTTGCTTCGTCATTGTCTCTTACCCAGAAACGTACGAAGGTGCCTGCACCGTTGCCGCCGTTTACGATGTCGCCATCGATAACTACTGCTGCGTAAAGCTTGGTGTCGTCAGCGCGGAGCTGATACTTGTAGCCGAAGTCGGGGCAAACCTTTGCGCCGGTCTGGAATTCCCACTGCTGCTGCCAGAAGCCGTTTTCGCCGCTTACGTCAACCCACTTGTCGCTTGCCCAGCCGTTGTCTGCAAGGTCACCGTCTACAGTGATGGTTTCTTTTTCAACGGTAGGAGCGGAGGGAGTGCCGGGAACGATGAGGTTGAGCTTATTAATGGTAGCGGTTGCGCCGTTACCGGAAACGCAAATGAATACAGCGTTGAAGGAAACCTTGTCAGCGCCGAAATCTACTTTGCCTGCATAACCGGCTTCTGCGCTGTAATCACAGAATCCCATTTCGGAAAGAGGAAGCTTATAAGAAATGGTGTTGCCGGAAGGAATATCACCGGAACCGTCGAGGGTTATATCGTGACCAAACTGGTGGAGATAGATATCGTCCGTAGGACCGAGGGCAGATTCGTCAACGGGACCCTTGATACGGATAGACGCGCCGTTGCCGCCTTCAACAGTAGCTTCAAATTCGATATAAGCGCCTTCAACGTCAACGAGAAGTGCTTCGTCAAAGTTAAGGGTTACGTTAGGCCACATAGTACCGTTGCAGGTAGCAGTGAACTTGCCGTCTTCAAGAGAATAGGTAAGGTCGTCAGCTTCCAGATTTCCTACAGCAACAGTGCCTTTCTGAGCGAGAAGGTTGATAACCTTGTCTTCTACTACAGGAGCAGATGCAGCGCCGTAAACTTCAACTTCGGAAATAAACATCCAACCGTCACGAACAAGGCGAGCCTGAACGTAACGACCGGAAGCGGTTGCCTCAACAGCTACAGCCTCAACAGAAGAAGTAGTGATATCTTCGGGAGCTGCAGAACCGATAGAAGTCCAGTTAGCGTTGTCGTCAGAAACAAAGAATTCAACGGTCATATTCTTAGCGCCGATACCGCTGGTAAGATTGCTGGTACCAACGTAAACAACCGCCTTGCTTATGTTCTGAACGGAGCCGAGGTCAACGGTGATCCAGCTGTAGCCGTTTTCGAGATAGTCGGGAGTGCCGTTACCGTTAAAGCCTGCCCATACTACGTCAGTATAAGCAGCGTCAGATGCGCCTACAACGCCATCGGTAAGAGACTTGTCGTCTTCATCAGGATAAGCAACGGGGGAGTTTTCATCCCAAGACCAAGTTACGTTACTCTGACGGAACAACTGGGAAGTGGTGTAAGACTTGCCTTTGGCAATGTTCTCAGACGCTGCGCTTGCGGGAACCACAAGAGCTGCACACAGAGAAAGAACCATTACCAGGCTGAGTACGAGAGATAATGTTTTTTTCATTTCTGTTTCTCCTTTTTTTGTTTGGAATACCGGACTTTGACGAATCAATTTTGTCCTATGATATTTCATTAATTAATTCTACTACATCAAACCTTTGTTGTCAATACTTTTTGTTCACAATATTGTAACAAAACCGACTTTTTTGTTTCCAAGTAAAGCAAACCCGATTGACAATCCGTTTTCAATATATTATAATATATAATGTCTAACAGTGTGCAGACGCATTCTGCTCCTGCAAAAACGACAAGTTAAACAAAACACCAAACAGATATAAGGAGTACATAATTTATGAAAATCACTGTTTGCATCGGATCATCATGCCATCTTAAGGGTTCAAGACAGGTAGTTGAAAGACTGCAGGAGCTTGTTGAGCAAAACAGCCTCGGCGACAAGGTTGACCTTGCAGGCACCTTCTGTCTGGGCAACTGCCAGGCAGGCGTTTGCGTAATGGTAGACGAGGAGTTTTTCTCCGTTTCTCCCGAGACGGTTGACGAATTTTTTGAAGCGAACGTAAAGGCAAAGGTGTAAATAAATGATCGTTCAGATATGCGTGGGGTCCTCCTGCCATCTGAAGGGATCCCAGGAAATAGTTGAATTACTTCAAGAAGCTGTAACGGAAAACAAGCTTGAAGATGAGGTCACCCTCGCCGGCAGCTTCTGCGTGGGAAAATGCAACCGCACGGGAGTTACCGTACAAGTTGACGACGAGATCTTCGTCGGCATAACGAAGGAAAACTTCAAGGAGTTTTTTGCTCAAAACATACTTGCCAAATTAAGCTGAAGGAGCGCGCGAAAAAATGCCTAACTGTCTTACGCTTAAAAAGACCAACTGTAAAAACTGCTACAAATGCATTCGCAACTGCCCCGTTAAGGCTATACGCTTTTCGGGCAACCAAGCGCACATTATAGGGAACGAGTGTATACTTTGCGGTCAGTGCTTTGTGGTATGCCCTCAAAACGCCAAAGAAATAGTTAACGAGACCGAAAAGGTAAAAGTATTGCTGCAGACCGGCGAGCCGGTTTACGTAAGCATTGCGCCCTCCTTTGTGGCAAACTATGACGGCGCGGGTATTGAAGCAATGCGGAAAGCACTGAAAGCACTGGGCTTTGCCGACGTGGAGGAGACCGCTATCGGTGCCACCATGGTCAAAAACGAATACGAGCGTATTCTCCGCGAAGAGGACAGGGATATTCTTATATCATCCTGCTGTCACTCTATAAATCTGCTTATACAAAAATATTTCCCTTCCGCACTGCATTATCTGGCAAATGTGTCCTCACCCATGCAGGCTCATTGTATGGACATAAAACGTCGTCATCCCGGTGCACACACGGTATTTATAGGTCCCTGCGTCGCCAAGAAGGACGAAGCGGAGCATTACAAGGGTATTGTTGATGCAGTCCTCACCTTTGAAGAGCTTACCAACTGGCTGAACGAGGAAAAAATAGCCATTGAGCAAATAAAAGACGACGACGAAAAAAGCCGTGCAAGATTTTTCCCCACCACCGGCGGTGTGCTTAAAACCATGGCACTGGACAACCCTAAATATACTTATATTGCTATCGACGGTGTCGAAAACTGTATAAACGCACTTAAAGATATAGAAAGCGGTAAGATACACAACTGCTTTATTGAAATGTCCGCTTGTGTGGGAAGCTGTATCGGCGGTCCCGTAATGGAAAAATATCACCAGTCTCCCATAAAAGACTATATTGCCGTTGCCAATTACGCGGGAAAAGAGGATTTTGAGGTTGAGCAGCCTGATATGATTGCTCTGCACAAAAATTTCCTGCATATAGAACGCGAGCTGCAGCCCCCTTCCGAAACCGAGATATACGCAATACTCCGTCAGATGGGCAAATTCAAGCCTTCCGACGAGCTTAACTGCGGAACCTGCGGTTACAACACCTGCCGTGAAAAGGCAATAGCTATCTACCACGGAAAAGCCGAGATAGATATGTGTCTCCCCTTCCTTAAAGACAAGGCAGAAAGTTTTTCCGATACCATTGCAAGAAGCAGCCCCAACGGAATTATCGTGCTTAATGAAAATATGGAAGTACAGCAGATAAACGCCGCCGCAAGAAGAATTATGAATATCCGCTCTGCGTCCGACGTGTTGGGCGAGCAGGTTATACGTATTCTTGATCCCGGCGTGTTTACTGAAGTTCTGCGCACCGGACGAGGCGTTTACAACCAGAGAGTATATCTTGCAGAATATAAAAAATATGTAGAGCAGACCACTGTTTTTGATACCGAAACCAGATCTCTGGTTTGCATTATGCGCGATGTTTCCGATGAAGAAAAAGAGCGCGAAAAGAAAGAAAGCATAAGCCGCCAGACTATTGAAGTTGCCGACAAAGTGGTTGACAAGCAGATGCGTATCGTACAGGAGATCGCTTCCTTGCTTGGTGAAACTGCGGCGGAAACCAAGATAGCGCTCGCAAAGCTGAAGGAGTCTATAAACAATGAATGATCTTTGCGCTGATATCGGCTTCAAAAGTATAAATCACGACGGAGAGCAGCTTTGCGGCGACCACGTTGACGTTATCGAGCAAAACGAATCCTCCACCGTTATAGTACTGGCAGACGGATTGGGAAGCGGCGTTAAAGCCAGCATTCTTTCCACTCTTACCGCAAAAATCATTTCCACAATGATGGCGGAAGGTCTGCCTATCGAAGAATGCGTATCCACTATCGCGGCTACTCTCCCTGTATGCTCTGTGCGCGGAGTGGCATACTCTACCTTTACCATAATCCATCTTAAGGACAATTCCGTGGCTGAGATAATCCAGTACGATAATCCCGGTGTCATTCTGATACGTGACAACAAGGTTACCGATTATCCCAAAACGGAAATGAATATAGACGGAAAAAAGATAATACGTTCCCTGATAAACCTGCAGGAAGACGATATTTTCATTGCCATGAGTGACGGATGCCCCCATGCGGGAATCGGCACCGCATATAACTTTGGCTGGAAGCATTCGGATATTGCTGCTTTTATGGAAATGCTGGCACCTGTAGGATATACCGCAAAGACACTTTCCACCATTTTGGTAGACGAGTGTAACAAGCTGTATGGCGGCCACCCCGGCGATGACGCTACCGCATGTGTGGTAAAAATACGCAAGCGCATACCTATGAATATGCTCTTCGGCCCTCCTGCAAACCGTGATGATTGCGACAGAATGATGTCTCTCTTCTTCTCAAAAGAAGGAAAGCATATTGTTTGCGGAGGAACCACTTCCTCTATCGTTTCCAAGTATCTTCGCAAGCCTATTAAAGCAAGTCTTAATTTTGTTAAGTCCGACGTTCCGCCTACAGCGGAAATAGAGGGCGTTGATCTGGTTACCGAAGGCGTTATTACTGTAAACAAGGTGCTTTCTTATGCAAAGGATTACCTTGAAGGAAACGAAACCTACGAAGACTGGAGCATGAAAAAGGACGGTGCATCGCTGATATGCCAATATCTGTTTGAAGAAGCAACAGATATAAACTTTTTTGTCGGCCGTGCGGTTAATCCCGCTCACCAGAACCCTGACCTGCCCATAAACTTCAATATTAAAATGAATCTGGTGAAAGAACTTTCCGAATGTCTTAAGAAAATGGGTAAGCACATAAAGGTCAGTTATTTTTAAGGAGAAAAACAATGAGAAAATTCGATACAAAGGTGCAGCATCTCAAGTACAAGGTGCTCCGTGAGGTTGCCCGTCTTGCCTGGAACGACACCTTGCTTGAAAGAGTGTTTGACGTTCCCAAGATAATCGTTCCCGGCAACGAGCCCACCATGAGATGCTGCGTATATAAAGAAAGAGCTATTCTTGAAGAAAGAGTAAAGATAGCCATGGGCGGCGACAGAGATAACCCCAACGTTATTGAGGTTATCGATATCGCCTGCGACGAATGTCCCGTAGGCGGTTATGAGGTTACCAACGCCTGCCGCGGATGTCTGGCTCACCGTTGCGAGGATGTATGCAAGCGCGGCGCTATTACTTTTGATAACAACCACGTTGCGCACATTGATAAATCCAAGTGCATTGAGTGCGGTCAGTGTGCAAAAGTGTGCCCCTACACTGCTATCGTACACAGAAAGCGTCCCTGCCAGTCTGCTTGTAAGATAAAGGCTATTTCGGTTAACGAAAACAAAGCAGCACAGATAGATAATGATAAATGTACCTCCTGCGGTGCTTGCGTTTATCAGTGCCCCTTCGGCGCTATTACCGATAAGTCTTATATCCTTGAGGTTATAAAACTGCTTAAGGAAAGCGAAAACGGCAAGAACAACAAGGTATATGCTATTGTTGCTCCCTCTATCTCCAGCCAGTTTACATACGCAAAGCTGGGTCAGGTAATAACCGGTCTTAAAGCGCTGGGCTTCCACACTGTTGTTGAAGCGGCGCTGGGTGCGGATATAGTTGCCATGGACGAAGCAAAAGAATTGGCGGAAAAAGGATTCCTTACCTCCTCCTGCTGTCCTGCGTTTGTTAAGTATATCAAGTCCTCCTTCCCTGCACTGACACCTTATATATCTCACAACCCTTCTCCTATGGTGGCTATTTCCAAGTATATTAAGGATACCACCCCCGGCGCGAAGACTGTATTTATTGGTCCCTGCACCGCGAAGAAGGCGGAAGCAAGGCTTGAAAGCGCAAGCCCCTATGTTGATTCCGTGTTGACCTTTGAGGAACTGCAGGCACTGTTTGACAGTAAGGGTATTGATATTACCTATCTTGACGAAGGCGTGCTTGACAATGCTTCTTATTACGGAAGAATCTTTGCAAGAAGCGGCGGTCTTACCGATGCGGCTGCTCAAGCAATGAAGGAGCAGAATATCGATTTTGAGATAAAGCCTATCGTTTGCGACGGAATTGAGGAATGCAAGGTTGCACTTCTTAAAAAGAGCAAGAATGTGCTTAGCGGCAACTTCATTGAGGGTATGGCATGTACCGGCGGATGTATCGGCGGCGCGGGCTGTCTCACCCACGGCGAAAAGAACAAAGCCGAGGTTGATAAATACGGCAGAGAAGCATACGAAAAGACAATTTCCGATGCACTGTCCGTTCTCGGAAAATAAACCGAATAATAACGTGAAAAACTCCGCATAACGCGGAGTTTTTTAATGTTATTTCTTATTTGTTATTTCGAGTACCTTTTCAAGTATCTGCTTAAAGCGGTCTTGGTTTCGCACGCCGTCAAACCATTCCCAGCCGTGGGGTGCGGTCATACCGTAGTTCATAAGACCTATGGTGTCCCTAAACAGATGAGGACGTGTAAGAGGCTCAAGAGTGCCGTCAGGAAGTAATATGCTTTTCTTTCCCTTTAACACCTTAACGCCGCCGTAGATAAGGGGGTCGCCTACGTCAAGGGCTTCTCCTTCGGGGATAGCATCCCACCGAACAAAGTATTCAATAGCCTTTTCAAGATATTCGTATCCTTCCTCTTCCTTGCCGTAACCGCAAAGAGCACATCCCGTCCTGAAGCAGGTGGAGGCGTAATGTCCCCAAAAAGCTTTAGGTACCTGACCGTCACCGCTTAAATTATCCATAACCGTAAGGCGGTATTTGTTCCAAGCCACCGCCTTTTCGGGCATGCTCCAATAATATCCCGGTCTGCCGAAGAAATGGATAAGCAGGAGAAAATTATTAAGGTCGTGACGCATACGGCATTCTTCATGCTTGCCGGAATCCCAGAGTGGTTCTTCAAGAGTTTCGCTGTATATAGAAGAATAATCTGTGATATTATCAAGCCTTTTGCGTATACCCGTTCTGTCTGTAAACATAACGGTGTTGCCGCGTTTGTCCTTTACAAAGTAATAGTTCGCACCTGCAACGTCGCCGTCGGTAAGACCTATTGCCTCGTAGCAACGCACCATTCCGTCGGAAAGGGGCATATAGCCGTCTCCCGTTCCCTCGTAGGAAACCAGCTCGTATACCGCCTGACGCGCGCCGTCGCAATAGTGGTTTACGATTTTGATTATACCGACTTCGGGCGCAAAGTAATAATCCTTCTTTCCGCCGCGGTAGGCAAGACCGTCTTTCATACCCTCTATATCAAGAGAAACCTTAAAGCAGTTTTCAAAGGTGCCTGCTTTTACCGATATTTCACCTGCGTTTTCGCATACCGCAACAGTTTTTACGGGATAAGAGCCCCAAAGCAAGTGCTTGTGAACTACGGTTGCGCCATCTACCCAATCATCGTTCCAAAGACAATCTGCGCCGTCCTGCAGAATACCGTAAATATCGTTGTTGAGGACAGACTCAGAGGGGTCTCTCTTCCACTCAAAGGACCAACGGTAGTTGGAGTTCATTACCGCCTTGCCGAAAACACGGCTGATAACGTTTTTGGAAAAGAAGTTCCAGTGTCCGTCGGCAGTGCGGTCGGGATTAAAGGCGGCATCGGTATCCATTATTCGTCTTGCAACAGCGCACGCCGCCTTGGTGTGCGCCTTTTCCATGGGAGTTTTTGCAAGTATCTCTGCGCGGAACATAGGATAGCTTACGTCACATATCTTTTCGGTACCGTTCTCTTCTACCCAATATTCGGTGCGTATCTGCTGTATCATATCCAGCCAAGAGTTTTCATCGTATTTATAACGGCGGATTCCAGTTACGCCGGAAAGTGTGATAATACCGGTATCGGCAGAGCAGACGGTATATTCACATTCGTGGTAAAGTACGTCTGTATCAAAGTTTGCGGTATATACCCACTTGTTGCCTTTGGCAAAGGGAATAATGCCCTTTCCGCCAAGAATTTTATATTCCTTAAGCAAGCGGGTCTCTACCATATCGTCGCAAAGTTTTTCCTGCTTTACGATACCGATTCCTTCTTTATAATAGGTGTTGTACACCACATCATTACGCTCGGTGACCCAAAGACAACAGTTTTCAAAAACTCCGCAGGAAGTTTCCACGGTAAGGTTATCGGATACGAATATAAGCAACGTGCCGTCGGAGCCCACAGTTTTATCCCCAACCTTCGCGCCGTTTACGGTAAAATATCCGTCACAGAAGGAGGCGTTGCGGAAGATAAAGTCCGCATCCGTATCGGCAGAGGTGAGGTAGCCTTCGCCGTACCAATCGTCCTTATAAAAGCGCAAAGTGTTATCCATAACACGGATCTCGTTGCCGACAGCGCGGAAGCGGTATGCGTTGGTAGAGATATCGGCAAAGTCATCTCTGCACTTTGCTTCCATTTTCAGTGCGGCAAGAGCACTTGCGTAGGAACAATCGGAAGGGGGAAGCAATTCAAGAACTTTCTCAAAATAAGACAGCCCTTTTTCGTAATCATGCTTTTCGCAATATTCCCAGCCGAGCCAACGGTATTCGTTGGCAAGCGCCTTTTTGAATCCGCCTGCTTCAAGACGGGGAATCTGCTTGCCAAGGACAAACTCAATTCGGGCGTCTCCCCACAGCTTTTGGTCTTCCTTGGAAACAACAAATGCCATGACCTCGTCGTTTTTGCCGGTTTCAGCCGCTTCGCGTATGCGGTCAAAAAGTGCATCGTTGCTCTCGCCGGGGATCCACCACCAGCCGCGCATAAGCACATCGGCAAGGGCGTGGTATTTGTCTGTGCACTCGGGAAGCTGTTCAACCTCCGCAAGCACGTTTTTGTATACTTCCTCAAAGCCGGATTTGTTGTTTTGCACCTGCCATGCTTTAAGCTCTTCAACCTTTTTCATTACACGTTGTACCAAAGTATCGTCTATCTGTTCGTTCATAGCGGTAAGCTCCTTTCGTATTCGCTTTCTGCCATCGTGAAGCTGCCACTTTACCGTGCCTTCGGAAATACTCATGCGCTCGGCTATTTCCAAAACGGAAAGTCCCTCGAAATAGTGCATGGTTATTATCCTGCGCACACGCTCGGGCAATGCGTTCACGCTGTCCTGCAAAAGCATTCTTTCTTCGGAAGATACTAAAATGCTTTGGGGATCGGAATCGCTGCCCTCGGAAAAGGTATCTTCAAGAATATCGAGAGTTAAATATTCGCGGAAGCGGATAACCATGTTCCGCGCGCAGTTTTTGGCAATGCGGCATACCCACGCGCCGAATTTTTCCGGCTCGCGGAGCATATTCAGCTTCATCCACGCGGTTACAAAGGCATCCTGCGCGGCGTCCTCTGCAAGTCCGCCTGTGGGGGCGATACTTCTCGCGGCGGATAGCACACGTTTTTCGTAACGTACCACCAATTCTTCATACGCACGCTGCTCGCCTGCAAGAGTGAGCATTACCAAATCCTCGTCCTTGCGGTCATAATAAAGCATTCGGAATCATCCTTTCATTCAGTGTTAAAAAGCGCTTTCGTCATATAGACACAAACAGATATAAAAAGGTTGGGTGAAAAAGAAAAGTTTTTTAATTATAACATAGATTTGGAATTTTGTAAAATATATAAAGTAATGTCGGCACCCCACCGAAGCAACGTCAGCAACCCTCCAAAATAACGTCTTGAAGTGAGAAACTGTATAAACAGATATAGAAAAGGCCTTTTACGAGCGGGAGTTTCGCCCACACAAACGGCTACTTGCGGGTTTCGGGTAGCACATTTGGATGCAGAACCAAAAGCGCAATAATTAAAGAAATCCGAAACAGGCGAATTTCTACAAAAAAGAGCTGACCCACACTCGATTGAGTGAAAGTCAGCTCTGATTTACTTTTTATTCATTCTGCGCTTTTGGCTCTGCGCCGAATGTGCACGCGAAACGAATTAAGCGCGCTTTTTGATTACTACTGCGGTACCAAGAAGTGCAACAAGTGCAAGACCTGCGATAACGTAGATGCCAATATCGCCGGTGCCGGGAGTAGTAGCGGGAACGTACTCGGTGATTACCAGATTAGAACCGGTACCTGCAGCTACTGCTTCAAGAGGATCTTCGTAGCCATAGCCGTTAAGACCGTTGTTGGAAAGCTGGAGGTTGAGAACGTTTGCGGTATCGAGAACCTTGAAGGTGAGAGTTACAACAATCTTATCGCCCTTCTTGAGAACGTCTGCTTCGTTTACGGTTGCGGGAGCGCCGGCGAGGCACTTATAACCGTCAACATCGGAAACGGTGAACAGAGAATCTTCGCCCTTCCAAGAATCGGGAGCGGTAGTGATAACTGCTGCGATATCTTCGGGAAGAACCAGTTCAAGGTCGGTGTAGTACAGATTGAACATGATCTGAGAAAGCTCAACGTCATCTGCAGTTACTTCAATAGTAATATCAACGGTGATATCCTTGCCTGCTTCCCAAGTTTCGGGACCGGTAAGAGTAGCGGTGAATCCGGAATTTTCGGGAGCGGTGCCCATCATAGATACGTCGATATCAGTGTTGGGAGTAAGATAAGTATAAGTTACGTAATCTTCCTTGGTGTAGCCGTAAGAAGGATCGGTAGCAAAATCAACGGGATAATTTGCATCTACTGCGGGTGCGTTCAGGTCGATACCAACGAGATCATAGAAGGAGCCTACCTGCATAGCACCAACGATATTGAACCAAGCAACAACGTGAGTAGAGCAGAAGTTGGGGCATTCATCATAAGGTACGCCGTGGCCGTTAGCGCCGCCGGTCCACCAGCCCTCGCCCTGAGTGAGAGTGGGCCAATCGTTACCGCTGTTTGCGCCGACAATGATCTGTCCTTCGGCAACGGTAAGATCAGAGGAAACACCGCCGCCGGGAGCAAGAGCGATTACTTTATAAGTGTCGCCGGATACGTGCTCAAGAAGAGCAGCCTTATCCCAGATAAAGTTGTAAGTGCCGGGCTTAACGATAAGGGTGGTAACGCCTTCGTATCCGCCGGGCTCGCCGATATACATGATACCGATATCGGTTTCAAGGTTAGCGGGAGTCTTAATTACGGGAACATTTCCGCCAACTGCTTCGTATACTTCAACTTCGGAAACGAAGAGCCATCCGCCGCGAGTCATACGAACCTGAACGTAACGTCCGCTTGCAAAGCCTTCAACAGAAACTGCAACGTAGTTAGCAGCATCGGTATCGGTAGGTTCTACAACGCCAAGAGAGGTCCAGTTGGTGTTATCATCGGAAACGAGGAATTCAAAAGAGGAATTGGATGCGCCGATACCGTTTGCAAGAGTACCGGAAGCAACATAAATAACGGTTTCGCAGATGTTGGTCTTCTTGCCGAGGTCAACGGTGATGGTGTGGTAACCAACTTCCTTATAGATAGGATCCTGTGAGAAGCCGCCCCATACTGCGTTGGTATAGGAATTATCACCGGGATCAAAAGTACCGTCAGTAAAGGATTTACCATTTTCATCGGGATAAGTTACGTCAAAGGTTTCATCCCAACCCCAAGTAACGTTGCTCATACGGAACAGGTCGGAAGTAACGTAAGTCTTATTAAGAGCTACGTTTGCGCCCTTGGTGTAATTATCATCGGAAGAAGCGAAATGCTCAGCAGCATAGAAGGAAACAGTGGAATTCTCTTCGTCGAGAACAACAACGTCACCTACAAAAAGACCGCGTACAGCCCATTTTGCGGAAGAGAAAGGATCTTTATCAGCTTCGCCGGTAACAGTACCGCCGGTAGCGATGGCAATAAGAATCTCGTCTTCAGCGAGGGTTACGGTGCCGGACTGTCCGTCAGGCCAAGGGTTAACGTCATTTCTTGACATAACGTAATTGCCGGAAGCATCCTTCTTGGCAATGGTGATCTGAGAATTCTTGAAGATAAGACCGCTTTCGCTATCGTTAGAGGAAAGGTCAAAAGTGCCTTCGGTAAATACGCCGATACCGGGAGAAGGAACCTTGCCGATTTCACAAGCGTAGGGACCTGCAAGCTCAACAGCTGCAACGCCGTCTTTACCTGCAATAGTGCCGATTTCGCCGGCAAAAATCCAGCCGTTCTTAAAGGTTGCGGTAGCCTTTACGTAGCGAACATTGAATACTGCTCTGGTGGTGAAATCTGCCTTAAGAGTAGCGGTAGCGCCTTCAGCAGCGTCTGCTGCGGGCTTAACTACGCCGCCTGCATTGAGGTCATACCAGCACTCGCCGTCAACAGAGCCTTCAAAAACGAGCTCAGGCAGAGCGATCATGGAAGCAGTGTCCTTGAAGAAGGTCATATAAGCGCCGCCGATAGGCTTCGCTTCGCCAAGGTCAAGAACAAATTCTACGGTTGCTTCTACAGCTGCGTCAGCGCCATCGGTATGAGTAAAACCGGTGTTCTCAAAGGCTACGAGGCCTGCATCGCCAAAAGCGGTAGCGGAAGCAGCGTCGTTTCCATCGCAGAGGAGAGCGAGTTTGTCTGTAAGGATTTTTACGGAACCGTTAGTTACGGTTGCGGTAACACTTGCACTTTCTGCGCTTACAGCAAGACCAAACGCCGCGCACAGAGAGAGCACCATGGACAGACAAAGTACAAAAGACAGTACTTTTTTCATGTGTAAGTTTCTCCTTTTTGAATTATTTTTTGCCCAAAGGCAAAAGAAAAAATTAGTTGTAATTTATAATATCACGCTTTTAACAATTTGTCAATATTTTGACATATATTATTCATTTTTTATGGCAAAATTGACGGTTTCGCCCAAAAGTGCGGATGCCTTGGAAAAATGCTTGCAGCCGAAGAATCCGTTATACGCGGAAAGGGGGCTGGGGTGTGCCGCCGTAAGCACATGGTGGTGAGTTGAAGTGATAAGTTTGCCCTTTTCTTTTGCGTAGTTCCCCCACAGCATAAAAACAATAGGTTTTTCTCTGCGGTTAAGCTCGGCAATTACGCGGTCTGTAAATATCTCCCACCCTTTTCCGCGGTGGCTTCCCGCGCTTCCGCCGCGCACGGTAAGCACGGCGTTGAGGAGCAGAATTCCGTTATCCGCCCAATCGTACAAACAACCGTGGGAGGGCGGAACAAAGCCTATATCGTCCTGTAGTTCCTTATAAATATTCTTAAGGGACGGCGGGATATCAACACCCTTTTGCACTGAAAAGCAAAGCCCGTGGGCTTGTCCCGGACCGTGATACGGGTCCTGCCCGATTATCACTATCTTTACGTCCTTATACGCCGTGCGGCGAAGGGCATTGAAAATATCGTTCATGTGAGGATATACGGGATACTTGCCGGACAGATATTCGCTTTTGAGAAACTGACGAAGCTTTATGTAATATTCCTTTCGGAATTCGTCTGCAAGGATATTATCCCAATCGTTTCCGAAATTTACCATAAATCAACCACCTCCGTTGTATTTTGATTATATCATTATGCAAAACTCTTTTCAATATATTTTTGTGTTGACTTTTCATAAAACCCGTTATAAAATAAAGGTACAATGTTTAGAAAAGGAAAGAGGTGGAAAAGATGGATTCGGGCAGTAACGGCAATTTGGGAAAAGAGGACCGAAGTATCTTTTCCGCGTTTTTTATTAAATAATTAACACGGGAGTACTTCCCCTTTCCCTTATACCGCACTCCGAAAATTCATTTTTGGGAGGTATGGAAAAATGGAAGAAAATTTGACCCGTTCACTCTTTGAAAAAGAAGAGCTTGAAAAGCTGCTTGAAGAGCGCAAATACAGCGTGATAAAGGAGCTTTTCGAAGACGAACAGCCGCAGGACATTGCGGCTGTGATTGACGGTATGGATGATAAAGAAACGGTTATCATTTACCGTCTGCTTCCCAAGGAAATGGCGGCGGAGGTGTTTGTTGAAATGGACACCGAGCAGCAGGAAGCGCTGATACGCAGTTTTTCCGACACAGAGCTTAAAGAGGTTATAAACGAGCTGTACGCAGACGACGCGGTGGATATTATTGAAGAAATGCCCGCCAACGTGGTAAAGCGTATACTCAAGAACGCAGACAGCGAAACAAGACGTTCCATAAACGAGCTTCTTAAGTACCCCGAGGACAGCGCGGGAAGCATTATGACAACCGAATACGTTAGGTTTGAAAAAGATTTTACCGTAGGCGAAGCACTTACGCGGATACGCAGAACCGGCGTTGACAAGGAAACTATTTATACCTGTTATGTTACCGACGAAAACAAAAAACTTATTGGATACGTTACGGCAAAGACCCTGTTGCTGGCTGATATGGAGGACATTATCGCCGACATTATGGAAACCAATGTTGTTTTCGTGTACGCTTATGACGACAAAGAGTCTGCGTCCAATGAAATGCTGAAATACGATATACTCGCTCTGCCGGTCACGGACAATGAGCAAAGACTTGTAGGCATTATCACCATTGACGACGCTGTTGACGTACTGCGGGAAGAAGCCACGGAAGATATTGAAAAAATGACAGCTATGCTTCCGTCCGACAAGCCTTATCTTAAAACCGGCGTCTGGGAAATATGGAAAAAACGAATCCCATGGCTTATATTGCTTATGGTTTCCGCCACCTTTACCGGACAGATAATTACCGTATTTGAAAAAGATCTTGCGGGGCTGGGCATTGTGGCGCTAACCGCATTTATACCCATGCTTATGGGAACGGGCGGCAACGCAGGCGGTCAGTCATCGGTAACGGTAATACGCGGACTGGCAACGGGAGAACTGGAATTATCCGATATAATGCGTATTATCTGGAAAGAAACAAGAGTATCCGTTCTTTGCGGTATAACCCTTGCTGTAGTTGGATTTGCGAAAATAATACTGATAGATAATCTAATTTTCAGAAACGCAGTGCCCATGCCTGCGGCAGTTGTTGTGTGTGTTTCCCTCGCCGCCACGGTTATTATCGCAAAGATAGTGGGCTGTTCACTTCCCCTGCTGGCAAAGCTTTGCAGGCTTGACCCTGCTGTAATGGCAAGTCCTTTTATTACGACAATTGTAGATGCAATATCCCTTCTCATATACTTCGAATTTGCAACGCTTATTCTCACATAAAACGGAGGAAAACTTTTATGGCTGTGATTTACGACAAGCAAAACGAAATCATCCGGCTCGACACAAAAAACACCAGCTACGTTATGGCGGTGAGAGACGGATATCTTGTGCACCTTTACTACGGTACCTCTCTCGGAGACGGAAACCATTCATATTTTTTCCGCACACAAGGCAGAGCCGCCTTCTCTCCCCGCATGGAAACGGGAGAAGGATTCAGTTTGGACGATATCCCCTTTGAATACCCCTGCTGGGGCAGAGGCGATATGCGCTCCCCTGCTTTGGAAATTAAAAACGCAGACGGCTCACGTATCGTTGACCTTAATTATGTAAACCACACCGTTACCGCGGGAAAGCCTATGCCCGCAGGACTGCCCGCAGTTTATTGTGAGGATGACAGTGAGGCGGAAACCCTTACGGTCAAGCTTGCAGACAAGGTAAGCGGAATTGAAGTCAGTCTTATTTACACCGTTTTCGCAGACACGGATATTATTACCCGACGTGCCGAGATAACCAACGGCGGAAAAGAAAAATGCAATATTCTTAAAGCGGCAAGTGCGTGTATTGATTTTGATAACGATGAGTTTGAGATAATCTCCAACCACGGAACTCACTGCCGTGAGCGTAATATTGAACGATTCCCTCTGGCAAGAGGCGAATACCGCATGGCGTCCCGCAGAGGTGCATCGGGCCACGTTCACAACCCCTTCATGATAATCGCAGGCAAAAACACCACCGAGGATGACGGAGATTGCTACGGAAGCGTACTGGTGTATTCCGGTGATTTCGCGTCCGAGATTGCAGGTAATCAGTACCAGACCGCACGCCATATCGTTGGTATCAACCCCGACGGATTTGATTGGCCCCTCCAAAGCGGCGAGACCTTTGTTACACCCGAAGCGGCTATCACCTATTCCGCAAAGGGTCTGACTGCCCTCTCCCACAATTACCACAAGCTCTTTGCAACAAGACTTTGCCGCGGAAAATACCGCGATGCGCGCCGTCCCGTTTTGCTTAACAGCTGGGAAGCCTGCTATTTCTCCTTTGATGCTGACCGTCTCGTAAAGATCGGCGAATGCTCTGCAGAGCTTGGTATTGAACTGCTGGTTATTGACGACGGCTGGTTTGGTGTGAGAAACAGCGACAACTGCTCTCTGGGCGACTGGACAATAAACCCTAAAAAGTTCCCGAACGGACTTGAGGGTGTATACAAGCCTCTTAAGGAAAAAGGAATTGACCTTGGTATATGGTTTGAACCCGAGATGATCTCTCCCGACAGTGACCTTTACCGCGCTCATCCCGATTGGTGCATACATATCGAAAACCGTCCCCGTTCACAGGGAAGATGGCAGCTTATTCTTGACCTTACACGCAAGGAAGTAAGAGATTATCTGTATGATTCCATTGCCGCCATTCTCCGCACGGGAATGATAGCTTACGTAAAATGGGATTTCAACCGCAATATGACAGAGATCGGCAGTCCCGTACTGGGAAGTGAGCATCAGGGCGAGGTTACACACAGATACTACCTTGGTCTGTACGAGCTGCTTGAACGATTGGTTACCGATTTCCCCGACGTATTGTTTGAATCCTGCTCCGGCGGCGGCGGACGTTTCGACGCAGGTCTGCTGTACTATATGCCTCAGGTATGGACCAGCGATAACTCCGATGCTATCGAAAGATTAAAGATACAGCACGGCACCTCTCTGGTATATCCCATGTCCGCAATGTCGGCACACGTTTCCGCGTCCCCCAACCATCAGACGGGACACGTCACCCCCTTCATGACCAGATTTACCGTTGCCTTCACCGGCTCTTACGGCTATGAGCTTGACCCCACCGCACTTTCCGCAGAGGAACAGGAGTTGGTTAAAAAGACGGTTGCTCTTTACAAGCAGTACGGCGGAATGATGAACAGCGGCAAATATTACCGTCTGGCAGGTCCTTACGACGTTGACTACTGCGCTTGGTGTACCGTTTCCGAGGACAAGAGCCTTTGCATTGCGGGATACGTACTGACCCACGTCAGAATGTACGGAAACAACCGCAGAGTACGCCTTAAGGGTCTGGACGAAAACGCATCCTACCGTGATGCACTTACCGGCGACGTTTACACCGGAAGCCAGCTTATGGGATTCGGCGTTCACTGCCCCGAAACTCTGGAATATACATCCCACATGTGGATACTCGAAAAGATATAAAACAGCATAAAAGCAAAACCCTGAAAGAGCACTTCTTTCAGGGTTGTTTTTTTACTTATTAAAGCTATAGAAGAACTCGTCAAGACGAGTCAACTGTTTTTCGGTAGCCTCGTACATATTTTCGCGGTTTTCCTTTGCAAAGGGGATTCCCTTCCATTTGGAATCCTCAGCGCCATAAACCTCATCGGGAATGAGGGAAAAGAAATCGTCAAAGAGATTAGTAATATTATCCATATTTATAACGTCCTTGCGAAGCTGTGTCCAGCGCGCCTCAACCTCATCGGGAAAATAACACAAAAGGGCATAATACATTTGGGAAGCGTTGTAGCCCGCATTAAAATATCCGTTACCGTAATTAACGGGATATATACTGTGGGCGTTTTGCTCATCGATAGGCATTCCGTTCCAGAACATACCGAAGGTAGCGTCCATATCATACATAGACGGTATCCATTTTACTCCGTCATAAGTTACCCATATAATGTTTTTCGAAACGTTATCCGCCGCGTTGAGAGTGTATGTGAGGAGCATATTGTCTATAGCCGCTTCGATATCCAGATATTTGGGAAGCTCATTGCGTATGCGAGTCTTATCATTAATATTTACTGCGGAAATAAGCTGATTAAAGCTTTCACGCACCCAAGCAGTATCCTGGGTGGAGCAATGCTCTATCTCCCACCCCGACACTTCAAAGTTTTTTCCGATAGGAGAATTAAGGCTTACCGAATTTGACCAAGTTGACGCCATTAATATGGCTTCCTTGGTTGTCTCGTCCCCCTCCATACCAAACTGCCAATGGTCTTTGGGAATATTCATGGTGTACAGCCCGTGGAATTTGCCGTTAATATACATAAGCACGGGGTATCCGTCGATAAGACCGTAATTGGGCGCGGAGACAAGCCCGGGATGGATATTCTCACGAGTCGCCACCGCCATTGCGGAAAGGCGCGCGCCGATAATATTTCTGGCGTGGGAAGAATCCACGTAATTTGCTTTAAGGCAATATTGGTTTTCTGTTCCCCAGCCAAGGTCTGCCTTGTGCTTTTTTGTAAGGCTTTCGTCCTCGTAAAATTTTACGGTGTAGTTACGTTTTTCATAGTAAGCGGAGGATGCGCCCTGCACCTTGATTTTTGTGAAACAATCAAAACTTTCTATATTTTCGTCGTTGCTTTCGTACCTTAATTTAACAACAACCTCGCCCTGCTCCTTAAAAAGCTCGGCAACGGGAATTGCGCCGTCAACGTAATCTGTAACATATACTGCAGGCATATTAAGGTCTGCGGGAGTGAGTATGTCCAGTGTGGTGCGTACCTTATCGTCGCATACGGAGCACACTTCAACGCGGTTCCCCTTTTTGGTCAGAGTTGCCGCAGTCTCGCTCACCACCTCATAGTCATGTCCGCCCTCGTCGGTATATCCGCAAAGTGTGCAGACACGGGATTCGCAAGGCTCGGCAGAGGGATATTCGTGGTTGCAAGCCTTTTCCTCGCAACTCGCAAAACATAATATGACAATAATTAAAAATAAAAACAGTACTGTCTTTTTCACATTCAACACTCCTTGTGCTTTATATCACTTCGGTATACCCTGCTGTGGGATTTTCTTTAAGACCGCAAAGAATTTTTACGTTTTCGGGCGGAAGGAGAAGGATGTGGTTTCCCTCCAAAGTTTTAAGAGTTTCGCCTTCTTTTTTTATACGTAAAATATATTCACGCTCTGTTTCATTATCTTTTTTAAGAGAAAAGCCTTCTTTTTCAACGCAATTCGCCCCCAGATAAAGCGCCATATCACTGCCTGCGGAAAAGCACTCGGGTGAATAAAACACGTTTTCAAAATTAATTCTGCCGTTAAGTAAGGATAAAAGCCGGTTGTCCGGCGTGTCGGCGATATCCGACAAAGCAAAAACATACAAGCTCATAAAAACAACATCTCCTTAAAGATTTTAACATCTCGGCATAATTTTGTCAATATTGCAGATAATTACCGTAAAGGGGGTAAAATAACCATGAAAAAAACATTCATTTTATTATTCGTTCTTATTCTTCTTTGCAGTCTGACCGCTTTCGCCGCTTTGGGTAATGTTTCTTTGGGAAAGAAATATACACTTTCGGCTAATCCCAGCGGTTCTTATGCAGACGATGGCAAAATGCTTACCGACGGTGTTTACGGCACAAAAGTGGGAGAATCCTACCACAAATCCGGCACCTACGTGGGTATTCCCGCCACTTCCCTTGATGAAAAGGGCTGTTATTCGGTAACCGTTGACCTTGGCGAGGTAAAAGAAAACATTACCGGATTTGACCTTTATTACACCGCAGAAACAGATGCATCCGTATACGCGCCCGAATACGCCGAATTCTTTGTGTCCGAGGACGGAGAGAATTTCACGGTAGCAGGCAAGGTGATGTCCGGTGAATCCACCGAAGCAGGCATTGTCAAGGCAGGGGTTATAAGCAGCAGACTTAACACCGGCGTAAGCGCAAGATACGTTAGGTTTGTAATAAAAAATCCCCATGTTACCGCAGGCGATGCAAACAGTCTTGTGAACTCCGGCTGGATGTTTATTGACGAAGTATCCGTAATGCAAGACGACGGCAAAACACCCGAAACGGGAGATACTTTGCTTATTCCCGTGCTGACTGTTCTGGCTTTCTCTGCCGCAGCAGCAGGAACGGTATATACTGTTAAGGGAATAAAAGAAAGAAACAAAGCATAAAACCGCGCGGGAGACGGGTGTTTAACGCCCCTCTCCCGCTATTTTTACATTTTTAGCACTCTTTTGTTTGGTTTGACAAGAATATTCACAAAAAATACATTATTTTTTTAGCAAAACTTTCGAAAAACCTATTGACAAAGGAGCAAAAGGGTGATATATTAGCACTCGTAAGGCGCAAGTGCTAAAAACAAAAAGGAGGATATGGGTATGGAGCTTTCCGACAGAAAAAAGAAAATTCTTAAATCTGTAATTGATTCATATATAAACACCGGTGAGCCGGTGGGAAGCAAGCTTCTTACGGGAACAACAGACCTGCAGGTTTCCTCCGCCACCATACGCAACGAGATGAACGAGCTTGAGCGTATGGGATTTCTTGAACAGCCACATGCGTCTGCGGGAAGAATACCTACCGCCGCAGGCTACAGGACCTATGTTAACGGTCTTATGGAAGAGTATCTCCTTTCCCTTGAGGAATTAAAGGTGCTTAACGAGGTATTCAACTACAAGGTAAGCGAAATCGAAAAGCTTATGGAAAGCGCAAGCCACGCCATAAGTGAGATGACAAACTACACCTCCTTCTCGGTGCTTCGCCGTTCGGAGAGAAACGCACAGCGGTTTGAGACCTTGTATATAGACGATTACAGCTTCCTGCTTATAATGATATGTACCGACGGAAGCATAAGAAACCGCCACGTTAAGGTGAGAAATCCCGTTGACCCGCAAATGCTTAAAGCGGTGTCCGACGCGCTGAACGCAACTATGTCAGGTGTGTGCAGCGAGGAAGTTACCCTCCAATGCGTACTGGAATTTGAGGAAAGGCTTGGCAAATATTCGGGAATCGCCGCAACGGTATTGCGCGTAATATACGATATGCTTAATTCTACCGATAAAGAGAAGGTGCATATCGACGGTGTTACAAAATTGCTTTCCTACCCCGAATTCAGCGACGTAGAGAAGGCAAAAGGCGCAATTGCAATGCTGGAGGACCGCAAAGATTTTGCGGAAAAGATACTCAGCCACAGCAACGAGCAAAAGGGAGTTACAGTTCACTTTGGTGAAGCGGGCGGCGACCTGCCCGACGCAGGCATAGTGCTTCAGCCAATAGTTATTAACGGCGAGACTGTGGGCGCTATCGGAGTAATGGGCCCCAAGAGAATGGATTATAAAAAGGTAATTGCATCCCTTGAGTACTTTGTTGACAATATGGGCAAGCAATTTGAAGGAGAAACTGACAATGAGCAAGAACAAGGAAAATAATATAAACGAGACTGAAGAGCCTGTAACCGAGGAAACCGCGCCCGAAATGAGCGCAGAGGAACTGCAGGCACAGCTTGAGGAAGCAAATAAAGCACTTGCGGAGCTTAATGATAAATATCTTCGCATTATGGCGGAATATGAAAACTACCGCCGCCGTACCGCAAAAGAAAAAGAAGAAAGCACATCCTACGCCTTCTCCGTTGCAGCGCTTAACTTTCTTCCCCTGGCAGATAACTTTGAAAGAGCTGTGGGATATAACCCCGACGACGAAAACATAACCGTGCTTTACAAGCAGCTTATGGATATTCTTGATAAAATGAATATAAAGCCCTTCGTGTCCGACGGTGAGCAGTTTGACCCTAACCTGCACAACGCCGTAATGCACGAGGACGATCCCGAAAAAGAGGAAAACACTGTTGTTCAGACCTTTGTTAAAGGATATAAGATAGGAGACAAGGTTCTCCGCCACGCTATGGTAAAAGTAGTAAACTGATACCTCGCAAGTATTAATTAGTTAACAAAAATCTTTATATAAATTTGGAGGAAATTAAATTATGTCAAAAATCATCGGTATAGACCTCGGTACAACCAACTCCTGCGTAGCCGTTTTCGAGGGCGGCGAGCCTATTGTTATTGCAAACGCAGAAGGCAGCAGAACTACCCCTTCCGTAGTTGCTTTCGCTAAAAACGGCGAAAGAATGGTCGGTCAGGTAGCCAAGAGACAGGCAATAACCAATCCCGACAGAACCATCATTTCCATCAAGCGTGAGATGGGCACCAACTACAAGGTAAACATTGACGGCAAGCAGTACACTCCTCAGGAGATATCCGCTATGACTCTTCAGAAGCTTAAGGCTGATGCAGAAGCGTATCTCGGTCAGAAGGTAGACAAGGCTGTTATTACCGTTCCCGCATATTTCTCTGACGCACAGAGACAGGCTACCAAGGATGCAGGTAAAATTGCAGGCCTTGAAGTAATGCGTATTATCAACGAGCCTACTGCAGCAGCCCTTGCTTACGGCGTTGACAAAGACCTTAACCAGAAGGTTCTTATTTACGACCTGGGCGGCGGTACCTTCGACGTATCTCTTCTTGAGATCTCCGACGGTGTATTTGAAGTTCTTGCAACCAACGGCGATACCAGACTGGGCGGCGACGACTTTGACCAGAGAATTATGGATTGGATAGTTGCAGAGTTCAAGAAGGAAAACGGCATTGACCTTAAAAACGATAAGATGGCAATGCAGCGTATCAAGGAAGCAGCAGAAAAAGCAAAGATCGAGCTTTCCGGTATGCTTTCCACCAACATCAACCTGCCCTACATCACCGCAGATGCAACCGGACCCAAGCACTTTGAGGCTAACCTTTCCAGAGCAAAGTTTGAAGAGCTTTCCGCAGATCTGGTTGAGAGAACCATCGTTCCCATGAAGAAAGCTCTTGCAGACGCAGGTCTCCAGCCCTCTCAAATCGACAAGGTTCTTCTGGTAGGCGGTTCCACCCGTATCCCCGCAGTTGCAGATGCTGTTAAGAACTATGTCGGTAAAGAGCCCTTCAAGGGCATTAACCCCGATGAATGCGTTGCTATCGGCGCGGCTGTTCAGGCAGGCGTTCTGGGCGGCGAAGTAAAAGACCTTCTCCTTCTGGACGTTACTCCCCTTTCTCTCGGTATCGAGACTCTGGGCGGAGTATTTACCAGAATTATAGACAGAAACACTTCCATCCCCGTACAGAAGAGCCAGGTATTCTCTACTGCGGCTGACGGACAGACCTCTGTTGAAATTCACGTTCTTCAGGGCGAGCGCGATATGGCGGCTTACAACACCACTTTGGGCAGATTCTCTCTTGACGGAATTATGCCCGCACCCAGAGGAGTTCCTCAGATCGAGGTTACCTTTGATATCGACGCTAACGGTATCGTTAACGTAAGCGCAAAGGATAAGGGCACCGGCAAGGAACAGCACATTACCATTCAGTCCTCCTCCAACATGAGCAAGGAAGACATTGAAAAGGCTGTTAAGGATGCGGAAATGCACGCTGAAGAGGACAAGAAGGCAAGAGAAGCAGTTGAAGTTAAGAACAACGCAGAAGCACTTATCTTCCAGTCCGAAAAGGCACTTAATGAGCTTGGCGACAAGGTAAGCGAAAGCGAAAAGAAGCCTGTTCTTGACGCTATTGAAAAGCTTAAGGAAACCGTAAAGACCGGCAATACCGACGCTATCAAGCAGGACAGCGAGGAGCTTTCCAAGTCCTTCTACGCTATCTCCGAAAAGCTGTATCAGCAGCAGGCAGGACAGCAGCCCGGCGCAGGCGATGCAGGCATGGGCGGTAACAACGGCGCAAACGATGACGGCGTTTACGACGCAGAATTTACCGATAAAAACTAAATAAAAACCACTCTGCAGGTGTCGGTATATATTTTGCCGACACCTGCAACGGAGTTTAATTATGGCTGATAAAAGAGACTTTTACGAGGTGTTGGGCGTTGATAAAAGCGCATCCGATGCCGATATTAAAAAAGCATACCGCAATCTTGCTAAAAAATACCATCCCGATGCCAACCCCGGCGACAAGGTGGCGGAAGAAAAATTCAAGGAAATAAACGAAGCGTACACCGTACTCTCCAATGCAGACACCAAGGCGCGTTATGACCAATACGGCCACGCGGGAGTTGACCCCAACTTTGGCGCAGGGGGCGGTTTTGGCGGCGGTTTCGGCGGATTTGAAGGCTTTTCCGGCGCGGAATTTGATTTGGGCGATCTGTTCGGCGATCTGTTTGGCGGCGGCAGACGGTCTTCCCGTCCCAACGCACCCAGAAAAGGCGCGGATATAGAAACCTATATTACCATAACCTTTGAGGAAGCAGCATTCGGCTGTGTGAAGGATATTGAATTTGCACGTTCCGAAAACTGTTCGAGCTGTAAAGGCACGGGCGCAAACGGAAAAGACGGTGTCGAGACCTGCAAGACCTGTAACGGTACCGGTCAGGTGCGCACCGTACAGCGCACTCCCTTTGGTTCTATGCAGTCCCAGCGTCCTTGCTCGGCATGTAAAGGCACAGGTAAGATAATAAAAGACCCCTGCACAAGCTGTAAGGGAAGCGGAGTAAGCCGTGTAAAGAAAAAGTTAAGCGTGAACATACCCGCAGGTATTGACGACGGACAGCGCGTAATACTTCGCGGTCAGGGCAACCACGGTACAAACGGCGGCAGTGCAGGCGACCTTTACGTTGAGGTAAACGTAAAGCCCCACAAGCTCTTTGTAAGACAAGGGGATAATATCCACTACGATATGCCCATTTCCTTTACCGAAGCGGCGCTTGGCGCAAAGCTTACTGTTCCCACCCTTGAGGGAGAGAGCGAGTTCTCCATACCCGAAGGAACACAATCCGGCAGTGTATTTTCCCTCCGCGGAAAGGGTATTCCCAACGTAAACGGCAGAGGCAGAGGCGATATTTACGTAACCGTTGTGGTTGAAGTGCCCAAATCCTTAAGTTCCAAGCAAAAAGATATACTCAAAAAATTTGATGAAACGTTAGGAAATAAGAATAATCCCAAAAAGCAAGGTTTCTTCTCGAAACTGAAAAAATAAATTGAATATTTTGGAAACGGCGGGGGCAAGCCACCCGCCCTACATTAATAAGCACATGCATTTAGTGATGTGCTTATTTTTATTTTATAACGGCACATGAAATAACGTTTATTCTTTAACAGATTTTTATTGATTTCATTATTATTATATGTTATACTATTATGAATAATAATATATCGGAGGAAACAGATATGAAGGTTGAGATATTATCCTGCACGCCGGACGGCGAAAAACTGATTGCGGCGGCGGCAAAGCTATGCTATTCTTCTGCGGAGATATCCGACCTTTGGGACGGACTTACCCCCGAAAAAACAGAGAGATTTCTTAATATGCTGGGTGATCTGGGACACGCGTCTCCTTTTGAGCACGTTTCCATTACCTTTGGTATTGAGGGAGTTTCCCGTGCGGTGCTGGCACAGATAACACGCCACAGAATTGCATCCTTTTCCGTACAAAGCCAGAGATACGTTAACAAGGAGCAGTTCACTTATATAATTCCCCCTGAAATTGACGCCTGCCCCGAGGCAAAGGAAGAATTCCTTAAAGCCATGGAAGAGGACAGACAGCATTATATAAAAATTGCCGAGATACTTACCAAAAAGCATCTTGGCGCAATGCTTGAAAGCGGTATGGACAGAAAGCAGGCGGAAAAAGCCGCATCGAAAATGGCTTTTGAGGATGCCAGAGGCGTTCTGCCCAACGCTTGCGACACCAAAATAATTATGACAATGAACGTGAGAAGCCTTTACAACTTTTTCTCACTCCGTTGCTGTAACCGTGCCCAGTGGGAAATAAGATGTCTTGCTACCGAGATGCTCCGCCTGGCACGTCAGACTTATCCTTTGCTGTTCGCTCACGCAGGACCTCCCTGCCTTAAGGGCAGATGCCCCGAGGGAACTATGACCTGCGGAAAAGCAAAAGAAGTTAAAGAAAGGTTCAGCGACCTGTAATGAAAAAAATACTTATAGCATTTGACGGTCTGGACGGAAGCGGAAAAAACACCCAGACCCACCTGCTTACCGATTATCTCGAAAAAAACGGTATTCCTTACCGTTACGTTACCTTCCCTACTTACGACGATACCTATTCCTTTTTTGTAAATAAATATCTTTCGGGCGAGTTTGGTGAAAACCCCGATGACGTTAACTGCTATGCCGCATCTGCATTTTTCGCTTTGGACAGACAGCTTTCCTTCGTTATGGATTGGAAAAAGGATTATGACGAGGGCAAGGTGATAATTGCAAACCGTTATACCACCGCAAACGCCGTGCACCAGTGCAGTAAGCTGGAAAAGGATAAACGGGACGAGTATCTTGAATGGCTGTTTGATTATGAATGGGTCAAGCTTGGACTTCCCACTCCCGACAAGGTGATATATCTGTGCCAGACACCTGAGGTATCTTTCTCGTTGATACAAAAGCGGTGTGAGGAAACGGGCGTTAAAAAGGACATACACGAAAACAGTGCCGACCATTTGTATAAAAGCTATGAGGCGGCGTTGTATGTATCCGATAAATACGGATGGGACAGAATAGATGTGTCCGACGGAATGAATATCCGCACCCGTGAGGATATCCACCGCGAGGTTATACAAAAGGTATCAGATCTGCTCAACACAGAGGAATAAATATGAAAAAGCATCTTATTACCGCCGGTAATTTGCATATTACTTTAGCTGTTGAAAACAACGGCATATCCCTGAACGCTGTTACTGACAAAAAAAGCGGCAGGAAATTTTTGCACGGCGCAAGAGAAACGCTGTTTACTCTTACCGCCCGCAAGCATGGTGAAGAAAGCTTTATCCAAGCAGATTCAAAAAGCGGATGGGGCTGTGTAAACGCCGCACAAAGCGGAAACGTACACACGCTTATTTTCGCACAGCACGAAACCCTTGCAGACGTAACCGTAATTCTTAACGCCGTTGCGTCCTGCGACCGTGTTTGCTGGACAGTTGATCTGCACAGTGAAAACAGTGAATACACGCTGTATGAATGCGATTACCCTGCGTTATCCTTTGGCGCCTGCAGCAGAACAAAAGTGTTTTTCCCTTACGGATGCGGCGAAGTATACCCCGCAACACGTACCTTCGAAACAAAACAAAATTATCCATCCTACGGCGCATCTATGCAGTATATGGCGCTGTGGCACACGGGAACGGGACGCGGCTTATATTACGGTCTGCACGACCCTGCCCCTGCATACAAAAAGCTGTTTTACAAAAAGACAGAGGGAAAAAGCGTTGCCTGCATGAAGGCGTCTATGCCGCTTAGAGATATAGATATGCCCTGCAACAGCCAATCCCTTGAGGGTGAAGCTGTTTGGCAATTATTTGACGGCGACTGGTACGATGCGGCACTGCTATACAAAGACTTTTTTGAATCCCGTGCATCCTGGAAGCCTGAAATAAAGGACGGCAAGCGTGCCGATACGCCCGATTGGCTCCGCACAAATCCCCATTGGTGGCGCAAGCGTCTTAAATGGGAGGAAACCTTTGCCGACGAACTGTTCCATGCAAGCGAGGATTGGGGACTTTACAGCCCCACCCATTTGTACGATTGGTTTCAGATACCATACGATACTAATTATCCCCACTATTTCCCTGCCAAAGACGTATTTGCGCCGGGAATACGCCGTTTGCAAAATGCAGGTATCCGCGTGATGCCATACATAAACGGCAGACTGTGGGATACTCACGACAAGGGTAAAGAGGATTGGCAGTTTACTTCAGTTGCCCGTCCCAACTGCACAAAGAAAATGGGTGACAAACCTTTTTTGGAGGTTTATCCCACATCCAATATAGAGCTTGCCATTATGTGTCCCTCAACTGCATTGTGGCAGGAAAAGCAAAAAGAAATAATGCACACGCTGTTCCACGAGTTTAGCGTAGATGCCGTTTATATTGACCAGATAGGTGCGGCGCAGGCGTACCCCTGCGAGGACAGAGGTCATTCCCACCGCGCCGGCGGCGGAACTTGGTGGGTGGAAAGCTACCGCAACCTTTTGGACCACGTAAGACAGACTATGCCCGAAAACGCTTGTCTGACCACCGAATGTACCTCTGACCCGTATATGAAGGATATTCAGGCGTATTTGTCCTGGATATGGATAAAAAACGACCAAGTCCCCGCATTTATGGTAATTTACAACGGTTATGTTTCCGTATTTGGCAGAAACTATCTTTATGCACCTGACGGAAACGGACAGAATATTCTTGCCGCTCAATCACTTACCTACGGCGAGCAGATGGGCTGGATTTTGCCCGAAACCTACAAAGAACTTGTTCACAAGGACTTTTATAAAGCCTGCGTAAATGCAAGAGTACGGCTCGGCTCCTTTTTCTATGACGGAAAGCTGTGCCGTTCACCGAAAATTGCGGACAAACAGATTATTAAAACAACAAAGATAATGCACGAAGCATACGGCGGACTGCTTGCACATACCGCAACCTTTTCCGAGATGTGGGAACGCAAGGACGGCAAAAAGCTGTTGCTGATTATAAACGCATCGGTTAAAGAAGCTAATCCCACAATATCCGCAGATATTCCCGACGGAGTATATAAGACCGAGGGCGATTTAAAAACGGATATTGAGGTGCGGGAAAACACCTTCTCAGTTGCGTTGCCGCCTATGACCGTATCATATATCATTTTTTGAAGGAGTTAAAAATGAAGATATACATGTTTTTGGCAGAAGGCTTTGAGGAGACCGAAGCACTTGTTCCCCTTGACCTTCTTCTCCGCGCAGGCGCAGATATAAAGACTGTGTCTATAAACGGAAACAAAGCCGTTACAGGCGCACATAATATAACCGTAATGGCAGACGGTCTTGCCGAGGATTACGATCTTTCCGATTGCGACGGGCTTATTTTACCCGGCGGCGGAAAGGGAACGGAAAATCTTTTTGCCAGTGAAACCGTAAAAGACGCAGTTATGCAGGCGTATAACGGCGGCAAGTTAATATGCGCTATCTGCGCCGCGCCTACCGTGCTGGGCAGAATGGGTCTGCTTAAGGATAAGACGGCGGTATGCTACCCCGGAATGGAGGATATGCTGTACTGCAAGTCTCTTACCACTGTGCCCGTTGTAAGGGACGGAAATGTTATTACCGCTTGCGGTATGGGCGTTTCCTATAAATTCGGATTGGAAATAGTTGAATATTTTTACGGCGAAGAAAAATCCGCTTCTTTAAGAGAAGCTACCTGCGGTTGGTAAAACCGCTATGCTATACTGACGGACGGGAGGTGTAAAAGGTGTCCGGAATTAAAAACCAGCTTAAAAGCCCTGCTATGACAGTGCCCTGTCTTGCGGCGAGTGTAATGCTTATATTGCGTCTGTGCGGAAGATTTGCAGCCGAAAGTATGTTGGAATCGGATAACCCGTTGCTTACGGTATCTGTTTTACAGCTTGCAGTGTTTGTACTGCCCTGCATTTTCTATTATCTGCTTAAAGGCAGACGGCTGGAAACAGACCCTTTCTTCCATGTGGTCCGTCCTAACCATTTTGTGTTTGTAATAGTATCTGCGCTGGTACTGCTGTGCGGAACACTGCTTATAAAATACGGGCAGTTTATACTCTTTGACGAAATGTATACCACCGGCGGATTGGTGCAATCCGTAGTGGACGAAACGGCGTCCTACAGCGGTGCGGGAATAATTCTTGCGTATGTCATAATACCTGCGGTGAGCGAGGAATTGTTTTTCAGAGGAGTAATACTTTCCGAATACCGTCCCTACGGCTCTGTAAATGCAGTAATAATTTCCGCACTTTGCTTTACCTTCGTGCATTTTTCCTTTGAAAACTTCCCTCTCTATTTCTTTGCGGGAATAATTTTGGGAATGGTGGCAGTGGTAACCAGATCCTTGCTGGCATCACTACTTCTCCACATAATGTCAAATCTTGTGTCTCTTTACGGAAGCGACAGCTTCTTGCGTATAACCATACAAAAAAGCGGCGAATTCTTTATGGGCTTTTTGCTTATCGCGCTGTTCGGTCTTTCACTGGTATTTTTACTTTTAAGGCTTGAGCAGGTATATTCGTCCTACGCAGAAAAGCCCCCCGTAACCGCGCTTCCCGCAAACAGCAGGGAGAATATATTAAAAGTATTCTTTTCGCCGGCGTTTCTGGCACTTATTGCCGTATTCGTCGTACTTACCGCCTTTGTATAGGAGGAATGAAAAATGGATAATAACAACAAAAACGGCAGCAATACAGACGATATCCTTAAGATAATTGAGGAATACCGTATTAAAAATCAGTCTTCCCCCGTCTCCCCGAAGGAAGAAAAGGAAGAAGTAAAAGCTCCTGTAAAACCCATAGCGGGCACAAAAAAGCCGGAAGTAAAAAAAGCCGTGGTTAACAAAACAGAAGAAAAACAGCAGGAAGAACCATTGGCAGAGCCGGAAGAAATCTCCGCTATATCGGGACATTTTTCCGATAAAGCCGATCTTTCCAAATACAAGGGCGAAAACGACCGCCACTTTGTTGAAAACAAGGAAAAGAAAAAGAAAAAAAGCTTTAGCTTTTCTGATTTCGCAACGAGAATCGGAAACATGAGCTTTTTGCTTAAAGCCATTATATATATTGCCGTTATTCTGGTTGCTGCGGTGTATTGCAGTTATTTTGCGGTTACCGGCATGAATGATGTATTTGCCCTTGTAAGCACAGAAAAGGAGGCGGCGATAACCGTTACCGAGGATACCACCATTGACCAGGTAACCGATACACTTAAGGAGCAGGGAGTAATAAAATACCCTTGGCTGTTCAAGCTGTATTGTCAGGTGTACGGCGACGGAACCGATGTTACTTTGGTACCCGGTGATTATTCCATACCCGATACCCTCAATTTTTCCAACATTCTTTACCGTCTTACCACCGTTCATACCGAGCGTGAGGTAGTTCGTATAACCGTGCCCGAGGGATTTACGGTAGAGCAGATAATAGACCTGCTGGTTTCCAACGGTGTCGGTGAAAGAGCGGAGTATATCCGTGCCATAAACACCTATCCGTATAAACATGAATTTGTAAAAATGCTTGACGAAATGGGATATTCCGAAAACCGCGTGTACCGTCTTGAGGGATATCTCTACCCCGACACCTATGATTTCTACACAGACACCGAGGAATACCTTGTAATAAACAAATTTCTTAACAACTTCAACAACCGTTTCTGGAAGTATTATGCAGAGGATTACAAGGCAGACGTTGAAAAGCTGGGTATGACCTTTGACGATATTGTTACCCTTGCTTCTATGGTGCAGATGGAAGCCAAGTTTATTGCGGACTATGAGGCAATATCCTACGTGTTCCACAACCGTCTTTCCCACAGTAATTCCTTCCCTTATCTTGAGTCCGACGCGACTATTCAGTATTTCCTTGATGCAAGAAAAGAAGACCTTACACAGGAAGACCTGGATACCGATAACCCCTATAACTCTTATCTGTATAAAGGTCTGCCTCCCGGAGCTATATGCTGTCCCAGCCTTGACGCGCTGGAGGCGGCTATTTATCCCGCGCCTCCCGTCAATGACAAGGGTAACGAGATAAATGCATATTACTTCGTATCCGACGTAACGGGCAAGACTTATTATGCCCAGTCTAATTCGGGGCACGAGGCAAACAAAAAAATCGCTGCAGAGGTCAACAAGCAATACGATGACAAAGATTAAAAGACCGGAGATACTTTCCCCTGCGGGAAATCCCGAAAAATTATATTACGCACTTCTTTACGGTGCAGATGCGGTATTCTGTGCTTTAGATTTTCTCGGTATGCGCTCCCAAGCGGGAAATTTCACTCCCGAGCAGTTGAAGGAGGGCGTGGATTACGCCCACTCACTGGGAAAGAAAATATATATAACACTTAACACCATGCCCCGAGACAAGCAGTTCGGAGATCTGGACGAATATCTGCGTATCTTGGGCGCGATAAAGCCGGATGCATATATAGTTTCCGATCCCGGTGTTATATGCAGAATAAAAGAGATTATCCCCGATGGAGAGATACATCTTTCCACACAGGCATCTACCGTAAACGCCGCCGCCTGCCGTTTTTGGTATAACGCAGGCGTAAAGCGTATTGTTCTGGCAAGAGAGCTTACCTTGG
>JAZSIT010000152.1:0-5556 GCA_045533895.1 Eubacteriales bacterium | reverse complement strand
AAAAACCGGCTTAATAAGCCGGTTTTTTTCGTATGGTGTTATTACTTAATCATATCCGCTGTGATGGTGAGCTCTTTTACGTCGTCGCGAGAGGGCATTTCGTACATGAGCTCGGTCATCACGTTTTCAAGTATTCCGCGCAGTCCTCTTGCGCCGGTCTTTAATTCAATTGCTCTGTCGGCAATCTTTTCAATAGCCTCATCGGTAAAGGAAAGCTCAATTCCGTCAAACAAGAACAGCTTTCTGTATTGCTTTGTGAGAGCGTTTTTGGGCTCTTTGAGAATACGCACCAAAGCATCTCTGTCCAAAGCATCGAGCGAAACTATTACGGGCAGTCTGCCAATCAGCTCGGGAATAAGGCCGTATTTCACCAAGTCGTGAGGTACAACTTCTTTAATGATATCCCCTTTGTCCTTTTTGGAGGTAAGTCCGGAGGAATAACCGATAACCTGTCTGCCGTTGCGGCTTTCAATAATATCTGCAATACCGTCAAAAGCACCGCCGCATATAAACAGAATATTGGTTGTGTCTATCTGAATATACTCTTGGTTGGGATGCTTTCTTCCGCCCTGAGGAGGCACGTTGGATTGAGTTCCCTCAAGTATCTTGAGCAGTGCCTGCTGTACGCCTTCGCCGGAAACGTCACGAGTGATAGAACGGTTCTCGCTTCTGCGTGATATCTTGTCGATCTCGTCAACGTAAATAATACCTTTTTCCGCTTTTGCAATATCAAAATCCGCCGCCTGAATAAGACGAAGCAGAATATTTTCAACATCCTCGCCTACGTAGCCTGCCTCGGTCAGCGTAGTAGCGTCTGCAATAGCGAAAGGAACATCAAGTATCTTTGCCAAAGTCTGCGCAAGGAGTGTCTTACCAACACCGGTAGGTCCAAGAAGAAGCACATTGCTCTTTTGAAGCACCACGCCGTCGTCCGGTCCCGTAAGTGAATTTATTCGCTTGTAGTGGTTGTATACAGCTACTGCGAGCGCTTTTTTCGCCGCATCCTGACCTATCACATATTCGTCCAACGCCGCCTTGATTTCCATCGGCTTCATCAGCTTTTTATCGGCAGGGGAAAGGGGTGCGGACACTTGGTTTCCGTCGGTAAGCGCAATAGCGGTTTCATCGTCTTCGCTCATCAGCTTGGCTTCATATTCGGCGATAATCTCTTCGCATATAGATATGCATTCGTCGCAAAAATCCAGATGCTGTCCGCCAATATTAAGCTCAGTCACCTTAAATGAGGGCCTGCCGCAGAATGAGCATATTTTGCTTTTTGCCATTATTTATCTCTTTTCAATAATTTTATCAATAAGACCGTATTCAAGCGCCTGCTGTGCGGTCATGTAATTATCTCTGTCAGTATCGCGGCGGATAGTTTCAATATCCTGTCCGGTCTGCTGTGCAAGTATCTCGTTCATCTTGTCTTTAATGCGGAGAATATGCTCGGCGTGAATCTTGATGTCGGATGCCTGACCCTGCATACCGCCCAGAGGCTGGTGTATCATAATTTCGCTGTTGGGAAGAGCAATTCTCTTTCCCTTGGTGCCTGCGGAAAGCAAGAAAGCGCCCATAGAAGCCGCCATACCGATACAGATGGTGGAAACGTCGCACTTGATAAAGTTCATGGTGTCATATATAGCCATGCCTGCGGAAATGCTTCCTCCGGGGCTGTTGATATAAAGGCAGATGTCTTTATCGGCATCCTGCGCTTCAAGAAACAGAAGCTGTGCTACCACCAGAGAAGCGGTTGCATCGTTCACTTCATCACAAAGAAAAATAATTCTGTCATTAAGCAGACGTGAAAAAATATCATAAGATCTTTCTCCGCGGCTGGTTTGCTCTACAACGTAAGGCACTAATGCCATAAACAACACTATCCTTTCAAATATAAGTTAAAAAATAGGGCTGCCGCATCCGAATGAGACAGCCCTTTAAGGTACTTAAAGTTTGCGTTTTACTTAATGTTTGCGTTTTCCTTTACACAGTCAACAGCCTTGCGGAGAACAACGTCCTCGGTAATGCCGCTAACGGGAATGGAAGATTTAACCTTTTCAATTTCAACAGCATAACCGGAAGCGATCTTTGCGTATTCAGCCTCGATCTCCTCTTCGGTAGCGGTGATATTTTCGGTCTTTGCAATGTATTCAAGAGCAAGACGGGTCTTAACCTGCTTTTCAGCGCCTGCCTTGAAGGATTCACGGAGCTGCTCTTCGGTCTGACCGGTGTACTTGTAGTACAGGTCAAGGGAGCCGCCCTGCATCTGCAGACGGTAATCGTAATCGCGAACGTATCCGTCGATCTCGGTTTCGATCATGCAATCGGGAATTTCAACGGTGGTCTTTTCGATAACAGCATTAAGCAGGTCTTCTTCAAGCTTGCGGTCGCTGTCTGCAGTCTTTCTTTCCTTGATTTTTGCCTTAATATCAGCTTCATATTCAGCAACGGTGTTAAATTCGGAAACGTCCTTAACAAACTCGTCGTCCAGTTCAGGAAGATCGGTACGCTTTACTTCGTGAAGCTTTATCTTGAATACTGCGGGCTTGCCTGCAAGGTTTTCTGCGCCGTAATCAGCAGGGAAGGCAACGTCAATATCAAATACCTCGTCAGAGGGAACCTTACCTACAAGCTGTTCTTCAAAGCCTTCGATAAAGGAATGGCTGCCCAGCTTGAGGGAATACTTTTCAGCCTTGCCGCCTTCGAATGCAACGCCGTCAACAAAGCCTTCAAAATCTATAACTACCTCGTCGCCGTTTTCAGCAGCAACGTCGGTAAGAGTAAGTATACGCGCATTACGCTCGCGAATCTTGTCGATCTCTGCGGCAATTTCATCTTTTGTTACGCGCACCTTGTCTTTTTTAACTTCAATACCCTTGTAATCTGCAACAACAGCCACGGGCTTGGTGTAAACCTTTGCAACAAGCAGTACGCCGTTATCGTCCATAGACTTAACGTCGATTTCGGGACGGGAAACGGGGTCGATACCTGCTTCGGCAATAGCTGCGGAATATTCATCGGGAAGCAGATTATCAATAGCTTCTTCGAAGAAATAAGCAGTGCCGTACATTTTCTCGATAATCTTACGGGGAGCCTTGCCCTTTCTGAAACCGGGAACGGTTATTTTTTCGGCATTCTTTTTGAACACCTTGTCAACCTCTGCGTCGAACACGGATTTTTCAATAAGAATCTCAAGCTCCGCAAGGTTAAGAGTTTCTTTGTTAACACTCTTCAAACTCATTTTATTTCTCCTTTTATATGTTTACATACTTAAGCACCGTAATATATTACAACAAAAAGCCCGATTTGTCAATTCCTTTTTGTGTTTTTCAAATCTTTTTTGTCATCAAAACAAAAAATTAACAATTCGTACTTGCGTTCTTAAACAAATTTCACTATAATAGCAGTATACAAACTAAAAGGAGCTTATGCTTTGAACCAAAATAATAACGAATTTTTAGATTCAATTTCATCAATGTCGCCCGAACAAACGGGTTATGATAAAAACGCATTCAAAAAACGCAAAGGCTCTGCGGACGGTATCATACGCGGAATACTGATTTGCGTCTTTCTGGGAATATTTGTCTTTTCCGCTGGCAGTATAGTTAAACGTCTGTATCAGGATAAAATGGAAGAACAGACATACAGCGAACTTACTAATGTCGACAGTGCTTTGTCTCCCTTGGCTTCGGTTGTCACTCCGGACAGCCTTCTTTCCCTTTACGATTCCATTAATCTTACCGTAGACAACACCGTAAACGGAAGTGAGGACACAGATTATGATGATCCTTCCCGTTACGCCAAATACCGCTCCGCGCTTACGGCGTTAAAGAAAAAGTATCCGGATGTTTATGCGTGGATAGTGGTAACCGGCACAAACATAGATTATCCCGTTCTTAAGGGCGCAACAAATGATACTTATATCCGCACCGATTACAAGGGCAACCCTGCCAACGCCGGCTGTATTTTTGTGGACTACAGAATGTCCAACACCTATAACCTCAACCTTAACACCGTTGTCTACGGTCATAATATGACCAACGGCACAATGTTCCGTGCTATAAGGAATTGGTTTGAGAGCGCTAACAGAAACTCTGCGGCGGAGACTATGCGTATTGAGATATATACCGAGGATGCGCTGTACGTTTATTCTCCTTTTTCCGCATACAGAGCAGACGGCACGGATTTCACCAAGATAAGCTTTGCGTCTTATGATGAATATGTTAAATATTTGGATATGCTTCGTTCCCGCTCCATGATACCTTGCAGCCTTCCTTATGATTCATCCTCTAAAATTGCAACCCTTGTTACCTGTACAAACAACTATAGCAACGCAAAAGAGCGTTACGTTCTTCACTGCTTGCTTACTCAAGTCGTTAAATACAACTAATATAAAGGAGTTTGTTTTACCATGAAGACCATTCTTTTCCAGGGCGATTCCATTACCGACGCAGGCAGAGATTATTATGACGATAACCGCCGCGGCTTGGGCTATCCCCAGCTTGTAACCGCTCATCTCGGATACGAAATTCCCGGCGAATATACCTTTATTAACCGTGGCATCTCCGGCAACCGTATAGTAGATGTTTATGCCCGTATCAAAAAGGATATCACCAATCTTAATCCCGATATTATGTCCGTTCTCATCGGCGTAAACGATGTATGGCACGAAATAAATTATCAGAACGGCGTTGATACCGAGAAGTTTGAAAAAATTTATTCAATGCTCATAGAAGAAGTCCTTGCGGCTTGTCCCAACTGCAAGATCATGATATTCGAGCCCTTTGTGCTTAAGGGAACTGCTACCGAAGAGCATTGGGACGAATTTCTTAACGGCGTAAAGGAGAAGGCTGTTGCTTCCCGCCGCGTTGCGGAAAAATACGGTCTTGCGTTTATCCCTCTGCAGGATAAGCTGGATGCTCTCTGTGAAAAAGCTCCTGCTTCTTATTGGCTTTGGGACGGCGTTCACCCCAATCCTGCGGCACACGAGCTTATCGCCCGTGAATGGCTTAATACATACGAAAAAATCAAGTAGTTAAAAAATCCCCCTTGACAATATGGCGGCGGTGTGCTATAATTACGCCGTTGCCAAAATATGCGGGTATGGCGGAATTGGCAGACGCGCTAGATTCAGGTTCTAGTGGGGGCAACTTCGTGGAGGTTCAAGTCCTCTTACCCGCACCAAAAAAGAACAGGATTGCAAATGGGATCCTGTTCTTTTTTTGCGTGGGTAATTGGTTATGCAGAATCCCACCGCTGTTTTGGGTTCCGCTTGCGGAATGCGCTCGTCCAGAGCGCAACAAAACGGCACCGCGCCGAAATGACTTTCTGATTTGGAATAGACTGTGGAGGGCGCGTGTGGAGAGTTCAACGTCCCGTTGCCCAAACTCGTTTCCCCCACCCGCGCTCCACTTTGGGGTCAAAAATGGCTTAAAAAAGGTTTTTCGCTCCACTTTTCGGGAAGCCCTTGACAAACTTTTTTTGCCATGCTATACTGGTTTTACAATTCTACTTTTGGGGAGAAACTTGATGAAAAAATTTGTTGCCGTTTTGATGTGC
>JAZSIT010000196.1:0-28281 GCA_045533895.1 Eubacteriales bacterium | reverse complement strand
ATAGCGGCATCCTTGCCGAGACCGTTGAGGATAACGCGAAGGGGTTTAACACGAACCTTGTTTGCGTTGAGGGCGATCTTGATAGCGCCTTCAGCAGCAGCGAAGGATTCGTGGCCGGCCAAGAAGCAGAAGCATTCTGTTTCTTCGGAGAGGAGCATTTTGCCGAGGTTACCGTGGCCGAGACCAACCTTGCGGTTTTCAGCAACGGAGCCGGGGATACAGAAGGACTGGAGACCAATACCGATAGCGGCAGCAGCGTCAGCAGCCTTAACACAACCTGTCTTAACTGCGATAGCGCAGCCAACAGTATATGCCCAAACTGCGTTTTCAAAGCAGATAGACTGGGTTTCTCTTACAATCTTATCGCAATCGATACCTTTAGCAAGGGTGATTTCCTTGCATTCTTCGATGGAATTGATTCCGTATTCTTTAAGAACAGCGAGGATCTTGTCCGCGCGGCGTTCATAGCTTTCAAAAAGTGCCATTAATCGTTACCTCCTTACTGTTTGCGGGGATCGATGTAGGTCTTACCGTCATCGAATCTGCCGTAATGTCCGAGAGACTTGTTGTAAGCGGTGGTGGGATCGTCGCCCTTCTTGATGAAATCGGTCATTTTGCCGAGAGAAACGAACTCATAGCCGATAACCTGATTATTTTCATCGAGAGCCATACGGGTAACGTAACCTTCAGCCATTTCAAGATAACGAACGCCCTTTGCCTTGGTACCGTACATAGTACCTACCTGAGAACGTGCGCCCTTGCCAAGGTCTTCAAGACCTGCACCGATAGACAGACCGTCATCGGAGAAAGCGGACTGAGAACGACCGTAAACAATCTGGAGGAACAGTTCACGCATAGCGGTATTGATAGCGTCGCAAACAAGGTCGGTGTTAAGAGCTTCGAGAATGGTCTTGCCGGGAAGGATCTCGGCTGCCATAGCTGCGGAGTGGGTCATACCGGAGCAACCGATAGTTTCTACCAGTGCCTCCTCAATGATACCGTTTTTAACGTTGAGAGAAAGTTTGCAAGCGCCCTGCTGAGGTGCGCACCAGCCTACACCGTGTGTAAAAGCGGAAATGTCAGTTACTTCTTTTGCCTTCACCCATTTGCCTTCTTCGGGAATGGGGGCAGGACCGTGGTTAGGACCCTTGGCAACTACACACATATGCTCGACTTCTTTTGAATAGTTGATCATACTTTTTGTCCTTTCATGTATGTTTATTTATTTTTTAATTATTTCTGCGTAGAAAGTGCCGAAAGCGCAAGCGGCGTTTGATTCATCGGTATCAATATGCATTGCATCTGCAAAAGTGGGGCTAACTCTAATAACCACGTCATCAAAGATGAGTGAGCGGGAAGTATCGAGTTTGGTCATAACGATTTCTTTGTCCTTAACGCCGAGTTTTTCTGCAGTTTCAGGAGTGAGGTGGACATGTCTCTGTGCGGCGATAGCACCTTCGGCAAGTTCAACCTCGCCTGCGGGACCGACAAGTTTGACGGGAGCGCTGCCTGCAAGATCACCGGATTCTCTTACGGGAACTGAAATTCCCAGTGTTCTTGCGTCGGTAAGCGAAATCTCAACCTGAGAAGCTTTGCGTGCAGGGCCGAGTACAGAAACATTTTTAATGGTGTTCTTTGGACCAACAACGTCAACTCTTTCCTCACAAGCAAACTGACCGGGCTGGGACAGCATTTTTTTAACGGTGAGCTCGTGTCCTGCGCCAAAAAGCGTCTCAATATCAGCACTTGACAGGTGAACGTGGCGCGCGGAAGTTTCAACAATTACTGCGTTTGCCATATATTGTATCTCCTTACATTATTTTTCATGCTATTATACTACAAAATGGCGTTGTTGTAAACAACAAAATGCAAAAAACTGTTGAAATTTTTCTCAATATATGGTATTATAGTTTGGATATTAATATGGGGTACTATTATGGAATACAAAATTTCCAAAAATGTAAAAAACGTAAAGCCTTCTGCTATACGTGAAATATTTAAGTTTTTATCTGTTCCGGGGCTCATTTCATTCGCTGCTGGCAACCCTTCGCCGGAGTCTTTTCCTGCAGAAGCTATGCGCGCCGTAGCAGACGATATTTTCGCCAGCAACGCATCTGCCGCTCTTCAATACGGCACAACCGAAGGCTATACGCCTTTGCGTGAGCAAGTGAGGACAAGACTTTCGCAAAAATTCAATTCATTTTCTGCGGACGACGAGCTTATAATAACCACCGGCGGACAGCAGGGAATTGACCTTTGCGCCCGCGCTATGCTTGACCCGGGCGACGTAGTGGTATGTGAAAGCCCCACTTTTATTGGTGCTCTTAATGCATTCAGAGTTTGCGGTGCTAAAACTGTAGGTGTTGAGCTGGAGGATGACGGAATTTGTATCCAAAAGCTTGAAAAAACACTTAAGGAAACTCCCCGTGTAAAATTACTTTATCTTATACCCACATTTCAAAATCCCTCCGGCATCACGACAACTTATGAAAAGCGAAAAGCCGTTTACGAACTTGCGAAAAAATACGGTGTAGTTATACTTGAAGATAATCCGTATGGCGAATTGCGTTTTTCGGGTAGTGATGTTCCGACGTTAAAATCCATCGATACCGAGGGAATAGTTATGTACTGTTCCTCTTTTTCAAAAATTCTTTCTTCGGGTATGCGTGTTGGCTTTTTGTGCGGTCCCAAAGCGCTTATTGACCGTTGCGTTGTTATAAAACAGGCAAACGACGTTCATACAAATCTGTTTTTCCAGATGCTTGTAAGCAAGTATTTGGAGAATTACGATCTTGATTCCCATATTGAAAGCATAAAATCCCTTTACCGCGGTAAATGTTCGCTAATGATAAGCGGTCTGGAAAACGGACTTGATACTTCTGTGAAATTTACACGACCTGAAGGCGGTTTGTTTGTGTGGGTAACGCTTCCCAGGGGTGATTCAAGCGAAATTTTCCGTGCTTGTATAGATAAAAACATCGCAGTGGTTGACGGAAAAACATTTTTGCCTTCTCCGGCACCATGCACTTCGGTGCGATTAAATTACTCTACTCCGTCTGACAAACAGATAACCGACGGTATCGAAATATTCTGTTCGGCTGTTAACGAATATATCAAGAGGTGACCAAAATGGCAGAGTTTTCAAAAGAAAAAAAGACAATACTTTCCGGCATAAAGCCTTCTGGTGAGCTTACGCTGGGTTCATATATCGGCGCTATAAGAAACTGGAAGGACCTACAGGAAGATTATAACTGCATCTATTGCATTGCGGATCTTCACGCTATTACCGTCCGTCAGGATCCCGTCCTTCTTCGCAAGCGTACAATAATGCAGCTTGCTCAGTATATCGCGTGCGGTCTTGACCCCGAAAAAAACGTTCTGTTCCTTCAAAGCCATGTTCCCGCCCACGCTGAATTGGGATGGGTGCTTAACTGCTACACCATGGTTGGCGAGCTTAACAGAATGACACAATTCAAAGACAAGTCTGCCAAACATTCCGATAATATTAATGCTGGTCTGTATGACTATCCCGTTCTTATGGCTGCAGATATACTACTTTACCAAACCGACCTCGTTCCCGTCGGTGAAGACCAAAAGCAGCACGTTGAGCTTTGCCGCGATATTGCAAACCGTTTCAACGGCGTTTACGACAACGTATTCAAAATGCCCGAGCCTTTTATTCCTAAGCTTGGTGCAAGAGTAATGAGCCTTGCTAACCCTGAGTCCAAGATGAGTAAATCCGAAAGCGATGCAGGCTGTATCACACTTCTTGACAGACCTGAGGACATTATGGCTCGCTTTAAGCGCGCGGTGACAGATAGCGATACCAGTGTTCATTTTGACCCTGTAAACAAAAAAGGTATTTCCAATCTCATGACAATCTGCTCCGCCGCTACCGGGATGAGCTTTGAAGAGATTGAAAATCAATTTGCTGGCAAAGGATATGGCGAATTCAAGCCCTTTGTAGGTGAAGCGGTCGTTGAGCTTCTCCGTCCCGTAAGAGAAGAAACCGAAAGATTGCTTAAGGACAAGGCGTATCTTAACTCTATTTTGGATAAAGGTGCAGAGCAAGCGTCTTATCTTGCGCGCCGCACTTTGTCCAAGGTCTACCGTAAGGTCGGTTTTTATACCACTGATAAATAAAAATACTTGCTTGAGGTGTATACGTGTCAAAGAAAAAACAAGAATATGACAGCCAATCAATATCATCGCTTAAAGGCGCAGACCGTGTCCGTCTGCGTCCCGCAGTAATTTTCGGAAGCGACGGGCTTGAAGGCTGTGAGCATTCGTTTTTCGAAATACTTTCCAACTCAATAGACGAAGCCAGGGAAGGCTTTGGTAACGTTATAAACGTAACTGTTTTTTCCGACCACGCTATCATTGTCGAAGATTTCGGCAGAGGTGTTCCGCTTGATTGGAACGAAAAAGAACAGCGTTACAACTGGGAATTGGTTTACTGCGAGCTTTACGCAGGCGTTAAATACGATAACCAGGGCGGAAGCCCTTCCGGGTATTCCCCCGGTACTAACGGCCTCGGCGCTTGTGCTACCCAGTATGCTTCTGAGTATATGACCGTTACTTCCTGCTCCAAGGGAACAAAACTTTCTATGGAGTTTTCAAAAGGTAATCCTGTCGGTGAGCTTCAAAGAGATGTTTGTCCCAAGAATAAGACCGGCACTACCGTCAAGTGGAAGCCCGATTACGATGTTTTCACAGATATTAATATTCCTTATGAATTCTTTACTGACGTTCTTAAGCGTCAAGCGGTTGTAAACGCGGGACTTACTCTTGTTCTCAATTGGCAAAATCCTGATGGAAGCTGGAAAAAAGACGAGTTTCTTTATCCTCAGGGAATAATGGACTATATAAGCGAAAACGTTGGTTTAGGTTATCTTACCGAACCTACCCAGTATTCCTGCGAGCGTACCGGACGTGACAGAGAAGACCAGCCTGATTATGATTTGCTTATCAACTTTGCTTTCTGTTTTTCCAACGAAGCAAATTTTATAGAGTATTACCACAATTCATCTTTCCTTGAGCATGGCGGTTCTCCCGAAAAAGCCGCAAAAACCGCGTTTGTTTATGCTATCGACAAATATCTCAAGGATAACGGTAAGTATAACAAGACCGAAAGCAAAATTACGTGGAACGACGTTGTTGATTCGCTGGTTTTGGTTACCAACTGTTTTTCGACTACAGCTTCTTATGCGAACCAGACGAAAAAAGCCATTGCAAACGTGTTTATTGCCGATGCAATGACAGATTTCTTTAAGCAAAAGCTTGAGGTATACTTTGCGGAAAATCCCACAGCAGCTGACAAAGCGTGCCAGCAGATACTTGTTAACAAACGCAGCCGCGAATCTGCTGAAAGCATGCGTCTCAATGTTAAGAAAAAGCTGACCACTACGCTGGATATCAACAATACCGTTGATAAATTCGTCAATTGCCGAAGCAAAGACCCCGAGGTGTGCGAATTATATATTGTTGAGGGCGATTCTGCGCTTACAAGCTGTAAGCTGGCAAGAGACCCGTCTTTCCAAGCCATCATCCCCGTAAGAGGTAAGACACTTAACTGCCTTAAGGCATCCTACGAAAATATTTTCAAAAGTGATATTATCGTTGACCTACTTAAAGTTATCGGCTGCGGTGTTGAAATAAAGGCAAAGGGAAGTAAGAACCTTTCCGAATTCAACCTTAATTCGCTCCGTTGGTCAAAGATAATAATATGTACAGATGCCGACGAGGATGGTTATCAGATACGTACTCTTATTCTTACTCTGTTCTACCGTCTGCTTCCGACTCTTATAAGAGAAGGACTGGTGTATATCGCGGAAACTCCGTTATACGAAATTACTGCGAAGGACGATACCTACTTTGCATACGATGAGCAGGAGAAATCTGCTATTCTTGCAAAACTGGGTAATACAAAATATACCATCCAACGTTCAAAGGGTCTGGGTGAAAATGATGCGGACATGATGTCCCGCACCACTATGCATCCCGCTACTCGCAGACTTATACGTATTACACCCGATGACGAAGCAAAGACCTATGAAATGTTTGATGTTTTGCTTGGCGACAATTTGAGCGGCAGAAAGCAGTTTATTGCCGAAAACGGCGCAAAATATCTTGACCTTGCTGATTATTGATAGGGAGGAAACAAAATGGCAAAAAAGAAAAAAACAGCCCCCGAACCTATCAAACCGGCAGAGGTTGTCAATACTTCCATAACAGAGATTCTGGAAAGCAACTATATGCCTTACGCCATGAGCGTAATTGTTTCCCGTGCTATTCCCGAAATTTACGGTCTGAAGCCTTCTCACAGAAAACTTTTGTATACCATGTATAAAATGGGATTGATGACCGGCACTACTGTTAAAAGTGCAAAGGTAGTCGGTCAGACTATGATGCTCAATCCCCACGGCGATGCCGCCATATATGAAACTTTAGTGCGTCTTACTACCGGTAGAGAATCACTTTTGCATCCCTTTATAAAATCCAAAGGAGCATTCGGTAAACAGTATTCGGATGACGCTTATGCCGCTCCACGCTATACCGAGTGTAAACTTGCACCTATTTGTGAAGAGCTGTTTGACGGTATCGACAGAGATGCTGTAGACTTCGTAGATAACTACGACGGCACAATGAAAGAGCCAACACTGCTGCCCGTATCTTTTCCCAACGTACTTGTAGCTCCCAACAACGGTATAGCTGTCGGTATGACAAGCCGTATTTGTTCATTTAATTTAAGTGAATTGTGTGATGCAACTACTGTTTACCTAAAGAACGGATATATTACTGTTCCCGAACTGCTTGAGATTATGCCCGCGCCGGATTTTTCCACCGGCGGTCAGCTTCTCTACGACAGGTCTAAAATGGAAGAGATTTATACCACCGGTATCGGTACCTTCCGTGTCCGCTCAAAATGGCGTCTTGACGGTAATCATATAGAGATTTATGAAATTCCGTATACCACCACTGCAGAGAAAATTAAAGCTGCGATAACTAAACTGGTTAAAGACGGAAAAATCAAAGAAATATCCGATGTACGCGATGAAATCGGCCTAAACGGTCTCACGCTTACCATTGATATCAAGCGTGGTGCGGACGCAGATAAGCTTATGGCAAAGCTGTGTAAGTCCACTCCGCTTGAGGATACTTTCGGATGCAATTTCAACATTCTTATCGGCGGTGTACCGAGAACTATGGGTATTCCCGATATCATCGAAGAGTGGAGCGCGTTCCGCGTTGAATGTCTCCGCAGAAATTACATTTTTGATTTAGGCAAAAAGAGCGATAAGCTGCATCTTTTATATGGTTTAAGAAAAATCCTTCTTGATATTGACAAAGCCATCGCTATCATAAGACACACTGAAAACGAAAAAGATGTTGTTCCTAACCTGATGACAGGCTTTGATATCGACAAAACGCAGGCTGAATATGTTGCTGACATAAAGCTCCGCAACCTTAACCGTGAGTATATTATTAACCGTACCGAAGAAATAGGCGACTTGGAAAAAGAAATAGAAGACCTTAAGAGTCTAATCTCATCCGAGCGCAAAATAAGGAACGTTATAATAAAACAGCTCGGCAAAATCAAGGAAAAGTACGGACAACCCAGAAAAACCGAGGTTGTTGTTCCCGAGTCTGCTGATGTTGTCACCAACGAACCCGAACACGAGAATTATCCTTGCTTTATGTTCATGAGCAAAGAAGGATACTTTAAGAAATGTCTTCCGGCTTCACTACGCGGCAGTGATGTGCAAAAGTTCAAAGAAGGGGACGAGTTGCTGACAAGCGCCGAGACTACTAACTGTGCCGAAGTGCTCTTCTTTACCAACCGCGCACAGGTTTATAAAGCTCACATGTACGATTTTGACGAAGTCAAAGCATCCGCCTTGGGTGATTATATTCCTGCCAAATTAGGCTTTGAAGACGGCGAAAAAATTGTCGCCGCCCACGCAATGTCTGATTTTAACGGTAATTTTGTTGTATTCTACGAAAATGGCAAAGCTGTCAGATTCCCCGCTGAGGTTTATAAAACCGTTACAAACCGTAAAAAATTAACCAATGCGTTGGCTTCGGGAACTGTTGCTGTCGGAGTGTTCCGCAGTAGTAACGAAAAGCAAGAATATCTAATTATTTCTTCCGCTTCCCGTGCTTTGCTTATTAAAGAAAAGCAAATAACCGAAAAGTCTACGCGAAGTGCGTCCGGCGCCACAGTAATGACACTGAAAAAAGAAAATACTGTCATCAGTGCATCGGTATACGACCCCAACATTCGTACTCTTACAAAAGAAAGCCGTTACCGCAAAACGACTTTGCCTTCAACAGGAGGATTGTTTGAGGACGACGACCCCGAACTTAACCAAATGACAATTATCTGATAACGTATTACGAAAGGAGGAAACAGGTTGAAGAAAACACTTGCGGCATATATTGCCGAGATTTCCGCAATACTTGCTTTGGTTTTAACAACCGTCTGTTCCTTTGCCGTCAAAAATAACACAGCAGGATGGATATGTCTTGCTATCACCTTAGTATATTGCATTTCAATAGCCATCTATAAGTTGGTGAAATACAGCATAAAGCTTCCGGAACGTACTGAAAAATCCATTTCGGATCTTACCGTAAGTTTTCTTATGAAGCTTGAACATCCTGCGATTCTTATCGATGACAGAAACAGGGTTATCTGGCATAACCACTCCTTTTACGATATTGAAGAAGCCAAAAACGTAAAGCACGGCATAAACAGCGCCGATGTTTTGGACGGTGTTCTTGTTCCGAGAAAGGAATCTTCGGACACAGCAAGAAAAACCTTTTCTTCAAACGGACGTTATTTTACAATTTTTCATTATCCCGTATATTCGGCGGGACGAAAATATTCGCTTTGCATAATGTATGATAATACCGAGCTTTTTAACAGCAAGGAATATATTTCTATGCATAATCCGGCGGTAATGTATATTGTTGTCGATAACTTTTCCGAGCTTGCGCAGGGACTTAAAGATAATTACCGCGCTTCTTCTGCGAAGGTAAGTGCGTTACTCACCGAGTGGGCAAGCACTTTCAACGGTCTTATAAAAGAGTTTGAGCGCGATAAATATATATGCGTGTTTGACGAGCAGCACCTTGCTGATATGATTAAAAGCGATTTTGACATTATAGATAAGGTATCTGCGGTTACTGCTTCCGATGGCGGTGCGCCGCTTACCATTTCTATCGGTGTTGCGGCTGTAGATTCCTCTTTTTCCGAAAAAGAAGAGATTGCTATGCAAGCACTACAGTTGGCGCTTCAAAAGGGCGGTGCCCAAGCCGTTGTAAGAGACAGAGAGCAAACCAAGAATTACGGCGCAAGAGTACGTGCTGCAAAGAAAGACAGTAAAGGACCTTCCAGAAATGCGGCATTTGCTCTGTGTAATTTAATGGAGAAATGCTCAAACGTTATCATTATGGGACATAAAAATCCTGATTTTGATTCTATAGCGTCTTGCGTTGGCATTGCCCGTCTTGCCTTTAAGTACGGAAAGCGACCTTACATTATAGTCAGCGAACACGATACCGGTATTCTTCCTGCGCTTAAAAAACTGTCTGCACTTGAGGAATACAAAAACGTTTTTATCGACGATATTTACGCACAGCAGATTTTAACTCCTTCTACTTTGCTTGTAATCACCGATGTTAATAATACGGATATGTTTGCGTCGGCGGAAGTATATCACAATGCGTCTCAGGTAGTTGTTATTGACCACCATATTAAAAAAGAAGAGTTTGCCAAAACACTTGCTGTTGAGTTTATTGATCCGTCAGCTTCTTCCGCGTCTGAGCTTGTCAGTGAAATACTGGAAGAAAAGCTTACTGCCAATGATTTGAAAAAGGAAGAAGCCGTCTTGCTTTTTGCCGGTATTCTTTTGGATACCCAAAACTTTACCCGTGGCACCGGCGTACGCACATTCGGCGCATCCTTCTATTTGCGCAGTCTTGGTGCCGACCCCGGCGAAGCGCGGGAAATGTTCAAAAACGATCTTGATGAATATATCAAATTGGCGCGTATCGAGCGTAACATTTATAAGCACAAAGACGATATGGCGATATCCTTTTTTGACGGTATCGGAACCGACGAGGATTACCGTCTGTGCTGTACCGTTGCAGACCGTATGCTTTCAATAGAAGGAATAAAAGCATCCTTTGTTGTCTGCCAGGTAGGGGAGTGTGTCCGCATTTCCGCGCGCTCGAAGAGCAACGAACTTAATGTCGGAACAATTATGACACACTTCGGCGGCGGCGGACGGTTTGATGCCGCAGCATGTCTGGTTGAAAACGCAGATACCGAAGAAATTTTGAAGAAATTAGAAAACGCAATTGATGAATTTTGTGAAGGAAAATTAAGGAGGAAAGACGATGAAAGTACTGCTTCTTGAGGATGTCCGTGCACAGGGCAAAAAAGGTGAAATTATTGAGGCTTCTGACGGCTACGCCAGGAACTTTCTCATACCCCGTAAACTTGCCGTAGAAGCTAATGCACAGATACTTACCGAATATAAAAACAAAAAAGCTTCCGAAGCACACAAAAAAGCCGAAGAAAAGAAAGCCGCAGAAGCTGCAGCCGCCTTGCTTAACGGCAAAAGCATTGAATATCAGGCAACCGGAGGTGCAGACGGAAGGCTTTATGCCGCCGTTACTGCCGCCGATATAAGCGCAAAGATTAAAGATACCTATGGCGTTGATATTGACAAGCGCAAACTTGTTATAAACGACAATATTAAGAACGTAGGCACATACAACATTACCGTTAAGATCTATCCCGAAATATCTGCAAAAATGACGGTAACAGTAAAAAATTAAGGAACGGAAGATCATAATGCCGGAAATCGATACTCTTCGACAAATGCCATACTCCCTTGAAGCGGAGCAGGCCATATTAGGTATTATACTGGTAGACCCTCAAAAGATTGCAAAGGTAAGCGAAACAGTAAAGCGCGATGACTTTTATCTTGAGCGCCATTGCGTCATTTACGATGCTATGACAGACATGTTCCGTAACAACATAGATATTGATATCGTTACGCTTATCGAGCAAATAACAAAACTCGGCAATTATTCCGAAGGCGATGCCGCGAAATATATCAAACAGCTCGTTGATATGTCTTCTACTGCCACAAATATCGATGAATATATCCGTATAATCAAGGATAAAGCCGTGCTTCGACAGCTTATCGAGGCATCTCGCAAGATTTCGGATAACGCATATTCCGAATTAGGCGAGGTAAAAGATATTGTTGACGCCGCAGAAAAGGCGATATACGATATTTCTGCTGATAAATATTCGGATCGTTTTATGCATATCCGCGAAGTAATCGTAAGTGCACTGGCGCAGTATCATGAACTTGAAAAGAATCCCGAGGGAGCTACCGGCTACAAAACCGGATTTTCGGGACTTGACAGGTATCTGCTGGGTCTTGGTCCCGGTGACTTGGTAATTCTCGGCGCACGTCCCGGTGTGGGTAAAACTTCGTTTGCACTGAACGTCGCGGCGAATATTGCCCGTTCTTCAAAGAAAGAAGTTGCCATGTTTGCTCTGGAAATGACTTCGGAACAGCTTGTTAACCGTATGATCGCTTCTGAAGCAAGTGTTCCCAGTTCGGCGCTCCGTACCGGAAGAATCTTACCCGAAGAATGGAGCCGTATTGCGACAGCCGCCTCATCGCTGTCAGCTTTGGACATACTTATTGACGACACTTCGGATATCACTACAACTGCCATGAAGGCGAAACTGCGCAGATGCAAAAATCTTGGGCTTGTCGTTATCGACTATCTTCAGCTTATCCGCGGCGAAAGCCATACAGATAATAAGGTGCTTGAAGTGGCGGCTATTACTCGTGACCTCAAGTTGATGGGCAAAGACCTCGGTGTTCCCATAATACTGCTTTCACAGCTCGCCAGAAAAAGTGAACAAAGAACCGAAAAACGGCCGATGCTTTCTGACCTGCGTGATTCGGGTGCCATTGAACAAGACGCAGACGTGGTTATCTTTTTGAGCAAGGAAGCTGTTTCAGAAAAAGACGCGGCTCCGACACCCGGAGGTTTTGAAGCAGTTGAATGTATTGTCGCAAAAAACAGGCATGGCGCTCCCGGCATTACCAAGCTTGCGTGGTACGGTAGTGTATTCCGCTTCGTTTCTGTAGACGAGGATACCAATGAACCCGATTAATAGTATAGATTCTTTTTTCAAGCGCATACCCAAGGGAAAGGTTTTGGTTGCCCTTTCCGGCGGAGCAGATTCGGTCTGCTTGCTGCTGGCGCTCAAAAAATCAAACATTGATATCAGCGCGTTTCACTTTAACCACTGTATTCGCGGCGAAGAAGCGGACCGAGACCAGATGTTTTGTCAAAACCTCTGCAAAAAAGAGAACATACCTTTTTTTGCTTCCGGAGCAGACGTACCTGCATACGCAGTTAATAACAGTTTGGGCTTGGAAGAAGCGGCAAGGAAACTACGGTATCAGGCATTAGAAGAAGAAGCAATACGAGTTTGTGCCGATTATATTGCCACCGCTCATAACGCTGATGATAATGCAGAAACTGTCATTTTCAACCTTGTACGCGGCTGTTCTGCCGATGGGCTTGCCGGTATTCCCGAAATGCGTGGCAGAATAATTCGCCCCTTGCTTAATTCAACAAGAAATGAAATAGAAGAATACCTTGGTAATATCGGTGCATCTTATGTTGTGGACAGCACCAATCTCTCTGATGATTATACCAGAAACCGCATTCGTCATTTGGTGATGCCGGTTCTTCGAGAAATTAACCCTTCAGTTTCGGTTTCAATTTCCCGAATGTGTGATTCACTGAAAAAAGATAAAAAATATTTTGCCGATGTTTTGGAAAATAGCAGAAAAACACCGCCTTCACGATTACCGCTATCTTTACTGACAAGACAGATAGCGAGCCGTTATATTAACGAAACAGGCGGTTCACTTGAAAGCGTTCATATTAATGAAATGGCTGAATTTGTTAAAAACGGGGCTTGCGTTACATTGGACCTGCCGGGAAAAAACTGTGTTTATATTTCCCACGGCGAGTATGTCTTCGATAAAAGGGAAGATATAAAGCCTTATAATGCAAAAATCAACCTTGGTTTGACTGAAATTCCGGAAATTAATGCAAAATTTTTTTACGGAAAGCAAAATGTTTACAAATTGTCAACATCAGTAGCCGTCAATTGTGATAAAATTGTCGGTGATTTGTATGCCCGTCCTCGGAACCCGGGAGACAAAATAAAAGTCTTCGGTGTTTCCAAAGATGTGCGAAAAGAATTAATAAATAAAAAAATACCCCTTTGCGTCCGCCGCCGCCTTCCTGTTATATGTGATATGGAAGGAATTATATATGTTCCTTATATCGGCGCAGATGACAGGGTGTTTTCAAAAACGGGACAGATGATACTTGGACTTGTCAGTCCCGAAACGGAGAACAGTTATGAAAAGTAATACTCGTTGGGGATTATTGTGGGTGCTCGCAATAGCCGCCATAATAATCGCCGCCTTTGTAATGGGCAACACAGAAAAAGCCGAAGAGGTTAATTACGGTAAAATCAGTGAATATTTTCACAATGAGGAAGTAGAGGAATTCACCGTTTCAAAGACAAACGTAATCGTACTTACGTTGAAAAACGGTGAAAAGGTTACGCACACTCTGCGTGATCTTTCCATATTCTATTATGACTTCAGTGAACTTATAGAACAACAACATGCCGACGGAATTATTAAGACCTTCGAATATGAAGCTCCCACACCGACTCCCGCTTGGCTTAAATTCCTTCCCATTATCATTTCAATTCTTCTTGTTGTGGTGCTTTGGTGGATATTCCTTTCAAGAGCAGGAAGCAACAATTCTTCCGGCGGAGGAATGGGCGGTTTCGGCCGTATGAACTCCTTCTCCAAGTCCCGCGTAAAGCTGGGTTCCGATGAAAAGAAAAAGGTTCTCTTCACCGATGTTGCAGGAGCTGAAGAAGAAAAGGAAGAACTGCAGGAAGTTGTTGAATTCCTAAAAAATCCCAAAAAGTTTGTTTCTTTGGGCGCCAGAATTCCCAAAGGTGTGCTTTTGGTAGGCGCGCCCGGTACCGGTAAAACCTTGCTGGCAAAAGCGGTTGCAGGCGAATCCAACGTTCCTTTTTATTCGCTTTCCGGCTCCGATTTCGTTGAGCTTTATGTTGGTGTCGGTGCGTCTCGTGTACGTGATTTGTTCGAGACAGCAAAAAAGACCTCTCCTTGTATCATTTTTATAGACGAAATTGATGCAGTTGGTAGACATAGAGGTGCCGGCTGGGGCGGCGGACACGATGAACGTGAGCAGACTCTTAACCAGCTTCTTGTTGAAATGGACGGCTTCGGGGTAAGTGACGGAGTTATCGTTATGGCGGCTACAAACCGTCCCGATATTTTGGACCCTGCTTTGCTTCGTCCCGGTCGTTTTGACAGACAGGTTACCGTTTCTTATCCTGATATTAAAGGCAGAACTCAGATTCTTGCCGTTCATGCACGCAATAAACCCTTGGCAGATGACGTAAATCTTGAAACTGTTGCAAAGTCTACTCCCGGCTTTACCGGTGCTGACCTTGCTAACCTTCTTAATGAGGCGGCACTGCTGGCGGCACGTAAAAACTCTGCTGTTATAAGCATGGAAGATATTGAAGACGCGACAATTAAGGTAATGGTTGGCGCACAAAAGCGTTCCCGCGTCATCAAGCCCGAAGAAAAGCGCAAAACTGCTATCCACGAGGCAGGTCACGCTATTATTTCCCGCGTGCTCAACCCCAATGATTTTGTACGTCAGATATCCATTATTCCTAGCGGCGGCGCTTTGGGCTATACGCTTTCTCTTCCCAAGGAAGACAGATGGAGCGTATATCGCGGTGAACTTGAGAACCAGATAGCAATGCTTCTGGGCGGACGTGTTGCTGAAGAGATTTGCTGTGATGATATTTCCGGCGGCGCTTCCAATGATATCCAACGCGCAACCGAAATTGCACGTAAAATGGTTACAACCTACGGTATGAGCGAAAAGCTCGGCCCCATAGTTTTCGGCACCGGACACGACGAAGTATTTCTTGGCAAGGATTATGCTTCACAGCGTAATTATTCCGAAGAAATCGCTTCTCTCATAGATTCCGAAATTCACCGCATTATTGCCGAAGCGCATGACAAGGCAAAGCGTATACTTACCGAAAACATGGATAAACTAAACCTTATTGTCGAGTATCTTACTGCTTACGAGATAATGGACGAGGACCAGTTCAATGCAATTTTTGATGGCGTATGCACTCTTGCAAGCCTTGAACAAATGCGCGAAGAAAAATCCGAGCGTATTCGCATGGCAAACGAAAAACGCCGCGAGCAACTGAAACGCGAGCAATCGGAGAATAACGCGAACAAACAAGACGAAGAAACGGATAAAGATAATTCATCCGATACCGATGTAGTACCCCACTAAATAATTAAGTGCGTATGTCAGACATCATACGCACTTTTTGTTTAGGTATCTTCTTGAGTCTTTAGTATATTTTTCCAAAAATTCAGTAATAATACCATTGTAAAAAGAGAGGTATTATTGCGTATGAAACAAAACAAAATAATTTTAGCTGCTGTTATTACTGTTGTTTTAATATTACTGCTTATTATCGTAGCTGCGGCTATTCACAACAACCACCCTGAAGATACTTTGCCATCCGATATTGATTCTAAAGACGATTATTCAGATGAAAATTCAGTTTTAGCACAACCGGAAACATATCGCGGGTGGATTATCAACAGATTAGGATATTCTTATATTTACAACGACAGAGCTTTGCAACAGTTTAACGGGACTGTAAGAACAGCGCAAAACTATGCCGCGACGTTGAATAAAATAGAACAATATATCAGTTCGGAACGTGTTTACAGTATTATTGTACCGACGCAGGTTGAATTTCTGGATATTCCGTCGGCAGTTATGGCAGAGGATAATTTCTTTTGTACCTCACAAGCAGAAGCCATATTTACCTCCATATCTGCGTACAAAGACATTATTCCGATAAATATTACCGAGTTGTTGTATGCACACAAAGATGAATATCTGTATTTCCGTACAGACTACAACTGGACCTCCGATGCCGCATATTACGCCTACATTGCTTTTTGTGACACGGCGGAAATCACACCCATACCTCTTGAAAACTACGAGAGAATCGAACTTAACGGCTATCTGGGCTGGTTCTATACTGCCACGGGAAGTAAAGTTTTACTTGACAACCGAGATACTATAGTTTATTATCGTACCGAGGCCGAATATCCGTGCTATATTACCGTAGAGCAGGACGGTAATAAAACCTATACACTTAAGTATTACGGAACGGAGTTATCGGCAGACAAAGGATATGATATTTTCATCGGTAAAGAAAAAGCGGTTTGCAGATTCGAAACAAGAGCGACAGGCGGCTCTCTGCTGGTTATCGGCGATACTTCTGTTCACGCTTTTTTGCCATTTTTAATGCATCATTACAGCGAGATTATTTTCTACAACCCTCTTTGCTTTGAATCCGATGACAACTATACTATTCCAGCTGCCGATGACGTACTGTTTATGTCTTATGCTACCAACGCCAACTCAGTTTCCTATTGCGAAAAAATGGAAGGATTAATAAATAATGAGTAACACAACGTTCATATATGGTTATATTTCTGTTTCTGCCGCAACACGCGGCGGCAAACGCACCGTTCACCGTATTATATTTGATACTGAACGATATAACCGTGTAATGAGAAGCAAATACCATTATAACGAAAAAAAGCAATATGCCGCGTTAAAAAATTGCGGCATACATGTTGATTTCGTCTCTGCGGAAGAATTTTTGCAAATTACCTCTGGCGACACGGCGGGCGGTATTGCTGCAGAGGTAGGGGAAAGACAGTTCTGCCGTCCCGAAAAGCTTCTCTGTAATAAAAAAGGTTATATTTTGGTGCTTGACGGTATTGAAGACCCATACAATTTCGGATACGTTCTTCGTACTTTGTACGCCGCCGGTGCTGACGGTGTAATTCTGCCGGAGAGAAACTTTTTTGTTTCTTCGGATATTGTTATACGTTCCTCTGCAGGCGCTTCCGAATTTCTTGATATTGCCGCCGTGTCCGATTTAGGGGAGGCTGTTTCTCTGGCATCTGCGGCAGGATATACTATTGCCGCAACCGCTAAATCCGAAAATTCGGTCAGCGTTTATGAAGCGTCCCTTTCTCGCCCCATTTGTCTTATTTTAGGTGGAGAGAAAAGAGGAATCTCCCGCAATGTGCTTAACAAAGCAGACGTAACCCTAACCATTCCGTATCCGAGAAACTGCAGATATTCTCTTTCTGCATCTGCTGCGGCTAACATTATTGCTTTCCAGATAGGTTCAATTATCGCCGCTCCAGATGACACCGGGACTTTCGCCGACGATGATTGTCTGGGCAACACATAACTGTCCTGTTATTTCACGCGCTTCGGAAATAAACGGTCCCACCACCTCAATACATAAAATAAACTCAACGTAAAGCTCGTATTTTGTCTGGTTTACTCCGCCGGAAACAAACGAGCTTTTTGTTTTTGAAACCACGCTTCCAACCGGAACTATGGTTATGGGAATATCCGGACCGAGTCCAGAAAGAATATAACTACCCAGTACATTACCTAACGGGATTCCAAAGTTCATTGTGTCTTTGTTTTTCATTGTATCAAGTATTTGTAGAGTTAATCTGCTTTTTAATAGATTAACCTTATCTGTGTTTACAGTTATCAGTTCAACATTTCCGGTATTGTCACGGCGAATATCCAATATATCGGTTGTATCTTCTTTGGAAATAGATTCGAGTAAAGTTAAATTCAGCATTTCGCTCATCTGCGCAACTATAACACGGTCGCAATAACGGGTTGCGGCTTCCGGAAAATTGTTTTTGAAGCATTCTACTGTGTATATAATTAACGCGAGCAATAAAAGCACTGCAAGCGTAAATATAAGTTTAATTTTTGTTTTCTTTTTCAAATTCTCACTCCTATAACAGAGTATGAAAAAGGCAAATATAAAATCACATTATTACATTTTTATTAATCATTTGTGATTACGGTATTCGTTATAAGCTTTCTGGCAAGAATAGCTTTGTATCAAAACGGAGGCTGTAAACAATGTATAATAAAGTTGAGATATGCGGTGTCAACACTTCAAAATTACCCATGCTTAGCAACGCAAAAAAAGTTGAGTTATTAAAACGCGCCCACGAAGGAGATTTAGCCGCAAGAGATGAGCTTATAAACGGTAATCTGCGCCTTGTATTAAGCGTAATTCAATCTTTTGCAGGTAGGGGAGAGAATCCCGATGATCTGTTTCAAGTCGGCTGTATCGGCCTTATAAAAGCAGTGGATAATTTCGATACAACCCTTGACGTTAAATTTTCGACATACGCCGTGCCGATGATTTTAGGTGAGATACGCCGTTATCTTCGCGATAACAACACTATAAGGGTGTCTCGCTCGGTGCGTGACATGGCGTATCGCGCGTTACAAGCAAAAGAAGCGTTATCGGTAAAGCTTAATAGGGATCCGACAATCGAAGAAATAGCAAAAGAAACGGGTTTTTCACGGGAAGATATAGTAAATGCGCTAGAGGCTATTGTGGAACCTGTATCCTTATACGAGCCCATATATTCCGACGGCGGCGATTCACTTTATGTAATGGATCAGATAAAGGACACGAAAAATACAGACGAAAGCTGGTTGACGGGAATCGCACTTTCGGAAGCTATTTCCACTCTTAACGAAAGAGAAAAACGTATTCTATTGCTCCGTTTTTATCGCGGCAAGACCCAAACCGAGGTTTCTGTGGAAATCGGCATTTCACAAGCGCAGGTAAGCAGACTTGAAAAAGCGGCTTTGGAAAAAATAAAAAAGCAACTATAAGTATGCCATTTTAGTATTTAATGTCAAATCAAACAAAAAAATATGATATTTTTATAACAAAACATTCGTTCTGCTTTCTTGTAATAAATACGTTTTTGGGGACTTTTATTGAAAAAAGTCCTCGTTTTTATTGAAATTCAATAAAAAAGGGTGAAAAACAGTGCTCTTTACAAATTTATTTTTATAGTTAAAATATAAACATATAAAAACCGACCGGAGAAAAACCATGAAATACAAAAGTAAGCTTATATCTTATCATCAACAGTTTATGCTGGAGTACATATACAAAGGCGGCGTTGTGATAATAACCAAATATTCCAAAGACGGAAGCGCGGAACACAAGTTTTTATATACAAGACTGAAAGGTGAAAAGCAACGAAAACTATGTGCTTTTTTGTGGCTTGCCGAGGCAACGCCATATACAGCAAAAGAGTTAGCAGAAGAATTTCTTGATAATATAATAAAGTAATTCCCGTTATTGACTTTACGGCTTCCGAAGTGTATAATATACTGAAAGGAAGTGATTATATGGTTAATGTTCATAAGATTTTTTTCGGCTTTGCCGACGTTGAAAAATGGCTTAATACGATGGGGGAAAGATCCCTTTTGCTTACTTCTGTAAATGACGGTAAATATACATTTGAAGAAACAGATACACCGATTAAATATTTTGTTGACCATACGGAAGATTCTCCTTTTACCGATAAAAACCGTGCGTATATTGATAACAAGATGGCCGAGGGTTATAAAGTCGCTTGTATTAGCGGCAGAAATATATATTTTTATTCGGAAACGGAAAAGGCAGATTATTCTCAAAGATATAAAAATATGCTTACAAATGTGCGGCTTGTTTTTCTGTCCGCAGTATCTGTATTTTTGTTCTCTATTGGAATTATGCTTTATGAAATGAACCAGATTAAAGTTCTTGAAAACGCCGTGTTTGAGAACATCACGCCCCGTTCCGTTGCCTTGATAATGGTAGTTCCCGCCGCAATCTCTCTGGGAATTTCGGTTATATATCTTATTGAATGGGTCTCTTTATTCCGAAGAAAAAAGGAGGTAACGATTCTTGAACAAGCAGCACTCGATAAAGCTGACACAAATTGTAAAGGAGTTCAATCTGACTCCGATATTTGAGCCTACAAATATTGATGATATACTTGTAAGCCGTCCCGATATTTCCCGTCCGAGCCTTCCGCTTACCGGATTTTTCAAGGATTTTGAAAACGAGCGCATCCAGCTTATAGGTAATATGGAGACGAGCTATCTCAGTTCTCTGTCTGCCGAAGCGCGTTACACTTCTCTTGACAGGTTGTTTTCCAAAAAAATTATCTGTCTCATTCTCACAAATGCAATAATTCCTTTCCCCGAAATGGTTGAGCTTGCTGAAAAATATGAAACTCCGCTTTATTCTTCTGTTGAAACCACCTCTGCAATAATCGCAGCACTCAATTCTCAGCTTCACGTTATGCTGGCGGAGAGAATAACGGTTCACGGCGTTCTTGTTGAAGTTTACGGTGAAGGCGTACTTATACTGGGTGATTCCGGAATCGGTAAAAGCGAAACCGCTATTGAGCTTGTTAAACGCGGTCACCGCCTCATAGCCGATGATTCTGTTGATATTAAACGTGTTTCCGCAAAGACTTTAGTAGGAGAAGCGCCTGAACTTATTCGGCACTATATTGAACTGCGCGGTATCGGTATTGTTGATGTCGGACGTATTTTCGGTATGGGCTCTGTAAAGAATTCTGAAAAAATTGAGCTTGTTATCAATTTCGAATTATGGGAACCCGGAAAAGAGTACGAGCGTCTGGGTATGGATGACACTACCACCGAAATACTGGGCATTTCTGTTCCTTCCATAACAGTACCTGTAAAACCCGGAAGAAACCTTGCAGTAATTATTGAAATTGCAGCAATGAATAACCGTCAAAGAAAAATGGGCTATAACGCCGCTGCCGAACTCAATAAAAAACTTTTAAGTTACGATAAATAAAGGAGAAATTATTATGTATTATCTTGGTATAGATCTGGGCGGAACAAATATGGCCGCCGGTATTTGCGATGAAAACGGCAAGATCCTTCTCAAAAAATCCGTACCTGCGCTTCCCGAGAGAGAAGCCGATGTTATTATGGACGATATGGCAAAACTTTGTCTTGACCTTATATCCGATGCAGGTCTCTACGTTTCTGACATTCAGTATGCCGGTATCGCTTCTCCCGGTATTGCAGATCCCGACCATGGCGAGATTGTTTATTCCTGCAATTTTCCTACCTTCGTTAATTATCCTATTTGTCGAGTTCTTGCCGACAAGCTTGGTATAGATAAAGTTTTGGTTGCTAACGATGCAAATGCCGCTGCGAAGGGTGAAGCGGTTTGCGGTGCCGCAAAAGGCTATTCCGATTCCGTTTTCGTAACACTTGGTACAGGTGTTGGCGGCGGTATTATCATTGATAAAAAAATACTCACCGGATTTAACTATGCAGGTGCAGAAATCGGTCATATTGTTATCGTTCACGGCGGCAGACAATGTAACTGCGGCAGAAAAGGCTGTTTTGAGGCATACGCTTCCGCTACCGGTCTTATTAAAACAACAAAGGAAAAGATGCTTGCCGACAAAGATAGCCTTATGTGGACTGAATGCGGCGGTAACATTGACGCTGTAAACGGAAGAACATCCTTCGACGCAATGCGTAAAGGCGACAAATCCGCAAAAGCGGCAGTTGATGAATATATCAGTTATCTTGCTTGCGGTATTACCGATATTATCAATATTTTCCAGCCCGAGATACTTTCTATCGGCGGCGGCATAAGCAACGAAAAGGAATATCTGCTTGCTCCTCTTCGCGAGATTGTAGAGAGAGAACAGTATTCAAGAAGCTGTGAGAAAAAGACCGAGATACGTATAGCACAGCTTGGTAACGATGCCGGCATTATCGGTGCGGCAATGCTCGGTCTGTAAGTCAATTTTTTGGAGAAAATAATGTCATTAACAGAAATAGCAGCAGAGCTGCTTACACTTAATACCGTCTGTATGCGGGGAATAGTAATTTTTCCCGGCGTTTCCGCTACCTTTGAGATCGGCAGAAAAACTTCTGTCTGCGCAGTAAAAGAAGCGGTGAACGAAGGCGGACTAATCTTTCTGCTTTGCCAGAAAGATCCTTCGGAAATGGAGCCCAAAACAAAAGATCTCCATTCTGTAGGCACTGTTGCGCAGGTAACCCATTTTACAAAACTTTCCAACGGCAACTATCAGGTAATGGTTGACGGATTGTTCCGCGCTGTTACCGAGCGTGTCGTTACCGATGACGGCAGATATATTTCCACGGTTTCTGTTTGTCGTCCCGAAAACGCTTTAATTCATCCCGACGACGAAGCTGAAGCTGTTCATGAAGCCATGGCGGCTTTTACTGGATATCTTAAATACATTGCAAAACCCGCTCCTGCTGTTCTTGAGCGTGTAAAGGACATGGACACCGCCGACCAGCTTGCGGATTTTTTGGCAAACGAGTTTCTGGTAAAATACGAAGATAGACAAGAAGTGTTGGAAACCGTTGATCCCCTCAAGCGTTTGGTTGTGCTTGCAGATATTTTTACCCGTGAGACCGAGCTTTTGGATACCGAAAACGATATTCAGCAAAAAGTGCGCGTCAGGTTGCAGAAGGCTCAAAAAGACATGTATCTTCGCGAACAGCTTAACGTAATCAAACAAGAATTGGGAATGGGATATGACGATACTGACGACGGCGACGAATATTACGAGAAAATAACCGCCGCCGACCTTCCGGACGAAGTGCGTAATAAGCTGTATGAAGAAAATATAAAACTGGGTAAAATGCCTTTCGGTACTGCGGAGGGAACCGTAATCCGCAATTATATCGAAACGGTCCTTGAATTGCCGTGGAATGCCCTCAGCAAGGACAGGACCGATGTGCGCGCAGCTGAAAAGATACTTAACGAAGATCACGACGGCCTTGATAAAGTAAAAGAACGCATTCTTGAATATATGGCAGTGCGTCAGCTTTCGCCTGAGCTTAACGGACAGATACTTTGTCTTGTGGGCCCTCCAGGTGTTGGTAAGACATCTATCGGAAAATCCATTGCACGCGCAACTAACCGTAAATACGTACGTATTTCTCTTGGCGGTATTCGTGACGAGGCTGAAATTCGCGGACACAGAAAAACATACATCGGCTCAATGCCCGGCAGAATTATAAACGGACTTAAGCTCGCCGGCACAAGAAACCCGGTAATGCTTCTTGACGAAGTTGATAAGCTTACCAAAGATTCCCACGGTGATCCCACCAGCGCACTGCTTGAGGTGCTTGATTCCGAGCAAAACCGAAGTTTCCGTGATCATTTTATTGAACTGCCCTTTGATCTTTCCGAGTGTATGTTCATAACAACGGCAAACACTACAGATACCATTCCTCAGCCCTTGCTTGACCGAATGGAAGTTATATTTATGGACAGTTATTCCTTTGAGGAAAAAATGTCTATTTCAAAAAATCATCTTATCCGCCGCCAGCTTAAACGCCACGGCTTGTCTGCACGCACTGTCAGATTTACCGATAGCGGTATTGCTATGATCATACAGCGTTATACAAAAGAAAGCGGCGTAAGAAATTTGGAACGCGAGATAGCTTCTGTTTGCCGTAAGGTAGCAAAACTTATGGTTTCGGAGGGAATCAAATCCTTCCGCGTAGACGAAAATTCCGTGCGCGAACTGCTGGGTCCTGAAAAATTTCTGGCCGATCTCATTTACGATAAGGATGAGGTCGGTGTTGTAAACGGTCTTGCTTGGACATCATTGGGCGGCGAAATGCTTCGTGTTGAATGTGTTACAATGCCCGGCAGCGGAAAGCTTGAGCTTACGGGTCATCTTGGCGACGTGATGAAAGAATCTGCAAGAGCGGCAGTAAGTTATATCCGTAAGCATTGTGATACTCTGGGTGTGGAAAAGGATTTTTATAAAGACCTTGATATACATATCCACGTTCCCGAAGGTGCGATTCCCAAGGACGGGCCTTCTGCCGGTGTTACAATAACTACCGCACTGGTTTCCGAACTGACGGGACGCACCATCAAGCAATCTGTTGCCATGACAGGTGAGATTACGCTCACGGGGCGCGTGCTTCCCATAGGCGGTCTTAAGGAAAAATGCATGGCAGCTAAAAAGGCAGGTATTTCCACTGTGATCATACCCAAAGATAACCTTAAAGATACTATTAAATTCGCATCCGAACTTAAAGAAGGCTTGGAATTTGTATCGGTTTCTGAAGTGAGTCAGGTACTTTCCGTTGCTCTTAACGAGAGGTAGAATATATGGAAATGAACGTATGCGGTCTTAATCTGCACAACACAGTGCTTGACGTAACCGCAGGCGCACCAAAACAAATATTAAAGGAAGGGCTTCCGCAGATAGCCCTCTCCGGAAGATCCAACGTGGGTAAAAGTTCCCTTGTAAACTGTTTGTTGGGCAGAAAGAAGCTTGCCCGTGTCAGTTCAGAGCCCGGCAAAACAATTACTGTGAACTTTTATCAAGTGGACAAATCACTTTATCTTGTTGACCTCCCCGGCTACGGTTTTGCCAGACGTAGCGAAAGCGACAAGCGGCGTTGGTCCAACCTTACACAAGGTTATTTCAAGGACAACAAGGCGCTGTGTCACGTGCTTCAGCTTATCGATATAAAAGTAGGTATCACCGCAGACGATGCGGATATGATCGCGTATATGAATTACTTTGATATTCCGTATACTATTATTGCCACCAAGTGCGATAAGCTGAATAAAACCACCCTAAACGCTTCTGCACAGAAGCTGGTGTCGGATATTCGTCTGCGCCACGGTACAGAATGTATACTGTTTTCTTCTGCTTCCGGTTTGGGCAGGGAAGAGGTATGGAAACGCATAGTACAATATAAGCAGTAATAAAAACATGTGCGTAGACACTAAGAACGTGTATACGCACATTTTTTCAAATTATTTTATTTTTTCACCCAATGAAGACCAACTCTGCTACACTTTATAAGCGAAAGGACGGTGAGAACGATGAAAAACGAAATAATTGCTGAATACGTTGAGAAGGTTTTTACTTATGCGTCGAAACGCACATTCAATTACGATGAAGCAGAAGAGCTTTCTCAAGAGATTCTTGTAACTGTGGTAAAAGAGCTTCCAAATCTTAAAAATCAAAACAGCTTTGAGCCTTGGTTATGGGGTATTGCAGGTAACGTAACCAAATCATTCAGGCGAAAAATGGGAAGACAGCGCGCGATGTTTACTTATGATTTGCCTGACGATATTGCGAACGATACCGAGGATTCGGCGGTTGCAGACGAAATATATTCTGAACTGCGCTCTCACATTGCAATGCTTGCAAAGATATATCGCGATATCATCATTCTTCACTATTATGATAACCTTTCTGTAAAAAAAATCTCCGAAAAGCTTAATATTCCCGAGGGCACGGTCACTTGGCGGCTTTCGGAAGCGCGGAGAAAACTTAACAAGGAGTGTAACAACATGAACGAAACCGCTCTTCGTCCCAGACATCTCGATATTAATATACACGGCACCGGAAACTATGACGGCAAGCAAAGACCGTTTCCTACAGCATATATCGATGATGCTTTATCGCAGAACATTTTATGCTATTGCTATGATGAGGCGCAAGGCGTTGAAGAACTCGCAAAACTTTGCGGCGTACCTGCGTATTATATTGAAGACAGAATTGATAATCTTATAAAACATAAGGCAATCATCGAGCAATCTAAAGGTAAATACCGTACAGATTTCGTGATTTGGTCAGATAAATACGGTAAATATCTTGAAGAAAACGCGGAAATTGCACTGTCACCTGTGATGAATAAAATTATCAAAGCTATTAAAAATATCGCCGAGGGCGCAAAAGAAATTGATTTTTACCGCGCCGGAAGAAGTGAAAACGATCTTTTCTATCTTTATGGTGCGCTGGCATTTGACTATCTGCGTTATAATTATTGTACCCTTCCGTATCCTCCAATGGAAACAAAGTACGATGGGTTTGCTTGGTGCTACCACGGAAGTATAGAAACCGGCGCTCATCCTCGTCGTTCTATAACTGTACAGCATTCCAGCAACATGAATATCAAGGGACGTTTTTCCCACACAGTATACACTAATTTCGCAGGACTCAGCTTCCGTCCGATGATGTATGACAACTATATAGACGCTTGTACGGATATTCTCTATAACGGCAGTACAAAGGATATCGACAGTGCTTCCCTTGCAATACAGGACGGTTATATAGTACGCCGTGAGGACGATAACTTGTTTATAACATGCCCGTCCTTTACCGCAGATCAAAAGAAAGCATTTAATGCCCTTATTAAAAAGTATCTTGTTCCTTTGGTAGACGAGTACATAAAGTGCACCGAAAAACTTATTGCAGGATATAAAAAGCTGTTTCCCAAGCATTTGCAGGATGAAGCCGACCGCTTCTGTCATCACATGTTCTTTAGCCTTTACAGCGTTGTTATAGATTATGCGCAGAAGAACGGTATCATAAAAATGCCGTCTGCCGATAATTACTGCGACGTAATGGTTGAAATTTGGTAAAACTAAAAGCCGATGAGCACTCGATATTCTCATCGGCTTTATCTATTCAAATAAATTAACAAAAGCAGGAGTTTTTGCCTTAAACGTTTTTCCGTTAAGGTAATTGAGAATACCTCTGTCTGACTTAAAGACAAACTTTAGCGTATACGAACACAACTGCTGGTAATTATAACCTTTTTGTCTGTCATCTTTGTTTACCGCATATTTTCCGTCGCCAAGGAGAGGGTGTCCGAGAGAGGCGAAGGTTGCACGTATCTGATGAGTACGTCCTGTTATAAGATGTACTTCCAATAACGACAAATCTTTTGTTTCGGCAATTACTTTATATCCGGTAATAGCAGTTTTGGTATTGGAATTGGCTTTTTTATATACCTTTACCATATTCTCTGAAGCGTTTTTCTCCAAAAACAAAGTAACGGTATCTTCCTTTTTATCAAGCCTTCCGTGAACTGCCGCGAGATATGTTTTCTCAACATCACGGTCCTTGATTACTGCGTTCATTATACGAAGCGCTTCGGCATTTTTGGCAGAGATAACAAGACCAGATGTATTTCGATCAATACGATTACAAAGAGCAGGGGAGAATGAATTTTCATTATGGGGATTATATTCACCTTTTTTGTATAAGTACCCTTTGATATTATCAATAAGCGTATTATTCTCTTGTTTTTCGTCAGGCTGTACCGAAACTCCCGCAGGCTTGTCTGCAATAAGTATATTTTCATCCTCGTATACAACGGTAACGTTAGACGAGAGGGAAGTGAAGTCCGGCTTGCGGGAAACAAAAAATTCATCGGAAATATAGTATGTTATAACATCGCCGGGCAAAATAACGGTATTTTCTTTTGCGCGGACTCCGTTTACCTTAACACATTTATTACGTATGTACTTATAAAGGAGAGACTGAGGCATGGTGCGGAAACGCTTGGACATATACTTATCAAGCCTTTGGTTTCCGTCGTTTTTATTAATTGTTTCCGTGCGCATATATACCGCCTCCTTACAAAAGATATTATACATTAAAAAATCGTATTTGTAAATAGAAAACCGGCAGTATAAAACTGCCGGAAAAATATTATAAAAACTTTTTAAGACGTTCTATATTCTGCTCTTCAAGCTTCAAAAGACCTAATGCGAGTGCTTTGTCCTGCTTTGAAGCCCCTTTACAAGCAGAAAGGTGTCTTCTTAAATCGGTGGCGCCTGCCACTGTACCCATTAAAAGCATTTCAGCAAGGTGAGATACGCTGTCATCGGTAAACGCACCAAGTTTAATCATAGAAGTCGTTCTCAAAGCCGCAATAGGAGACATATCCCAATTACGCGGTTTGCGTTCTGGCATCATGCTTTTTGAGATTTTATATATTTTTTTATAATCGCGGTATTGTTTATTGGTCTCCGCAATAAAATTTTCGTTTTCGGTTTCGGCGTTTATCTTGGGTATAGTATACATACCGGTTTGTGCCGAGCGATGGATGCATGCAAGAAGTGTATTATTGTTCAAAACGCTATTCCTCCTTCAAGTATATTATGTTTTCGTAATAAAATTTATATGTAATAAAGTATTATAGAAAATTTTACATAATTTTGTTTTTTCTTATTGACAATTTAGTTTTTCGGTGGTATAATAACGCCGTTGCGTATCTGGGTGTGGCTCAGCTTGGTAGAGCGCCACGTTGGGGACGTGGAGGCCGCTGGTTCAAATCCAGTCACTCAGACCA
>JAZSIT010000162.1:0-5706 GCA_045533895.1 Eubacteriales bacterium | reverse complement strand
GTAAAAGAGCTCGCTTACGTTAAGAAGACCGTTGTTGCCGTTGCAAACGAAGAGCTTGCAAACGCAGGCAGCGAGATGAAGTACAAAGTGGGTACTATGATTGAGATCCCTCGTGCAGCTCTTACTGCTGACGAGATCGCTACCGAGGCTGAATTCTTCTCCTTCGGTACCAATGACCTTACCCAGATGACCTTCGGCTTCTCCCGTGATGATGCAGGCAAGTTCCTTGATTCTTACTATGACAGCAAGATCTACGAAAGCGATCCTTTTGCACGTCTTGACCAGAACGGCGTTGGCAAGCTTATCGAAATGGCATCCAAGCTGGGCAAGCAGACCCGTCCCGACATTAAGCTGGGCATCTGCGGCGAGCACGGCGGTGATCCTTCCTCCGTTGAATTCTGCCCCAAAGCTGGTCTGACCTACGTTTCCTGCTCTCCCTTCAGAGTGCCTATAGCACGTCTTGCAGCAGCGCAGGCAGCACTTAAAAATAACTAATAGCTAACCCACACGACATGTGCGGATGCAGTTTCCGCATCCGCACATTCCGCTTATTTTTAACCTTTTTTACTTAAAATCATGACACTTAATCTATTCCACCAACAAATTTATACGGAAAACAAGAAAAAATATAAGATAAGCAAGAACAGAATAGGCTTTTTGCTTTTTTCCGTTTGCCTTTCTTTGGCAATGCTTAATCTTTTCGGCGACGTTTATTCTGCCATTGCACGCTTTATCGAGCCGTATTTCACCGCGTTTATACCGCAGACGACCTATTACTTGCTGTTTAACATCGTTTTATACGTTTCCGCACTGGTGTTGCCGTTTATAATTGCTGTTTTCGGCTGTAAAACCGGACTTAAAGGGATTTTCCCCATTAAGCCGAGACTTACGAAAAACCCCGTAGGGTACACATTTTTCGTGCTCGGAATATGTTTTTTGTTAAACATGGTTCTTCAGCTTTTATTCCCTTGGTATAACGAGATATTTTCCTCCGATTATGTTCCTTATGACAGCACGACGGATATATCGCTCTATTACGTTTTCACAGCAATTCTTCCTGCGATAGTCGAGGAATTTGCATTCCGCGGCGTGTGTATTTCCGCACTACGTCCAATGGGTACAAAGTTTGCGGTGGTTACGTCCGCCATTCTTTTCGGATTATGCCACGTTAATCCCCTGCAGTCGATTTTTGCTTTCCTTTTCGGATTGCTTATCGGCGGCGCTTACGTTGCCACCGGCTCTATCTGGCCCGGAGTTCTGCTGCATCTGTTCAACAACTCCTTTGCGGTGTTTGCAGAATACGGAAACGATTATATAAAGGCTATATGCGGTTATTTTATTATAGGTTCTATCGTATACTCCCTTATATATCTGTTCAAGTATTTTCGGCTTCCCGGCAGATTCCCCGTTTGTGTCAAGGACGAAAAGCAGCCTTTGCTTATGGGAAGCGGATTTTCTCCCCTCCGTGCTGTATTTTCAAGTTTCTGGACCTATGCGCTTATGATAATCTATGTATTGTCTTTCCTTGCCAGATATCTTAACGTGCTGTTTCCCGAATTACTGCTATGATGGAAAAGAGATTTATGCGCCGCGCAATAAACTGTGCAAAAAAGGCAGCTTTACGCGGAGAGGTTCCGGTTGGCGCAGTGGTTGTAATGGATGGAAAAGTTATTGCGACCGGATACAACCGCCGTGAAGAAAAGAAAAACGCCCTTATGCACGCAGAAATCATTGCCATCGACCGCGCTTGCAAAAAGCTGGGTGCATGGAGACTGGAAAATTGCGAACTTTACGTAACCCTTGAGCCCTGCCCAATGTGTGCGGGCGCAGTTGCAAACGCAAGAATCAAAACGGTATACTTCGGTGCGTACGATACAAAAATGGGCGCTGTAAGCAGTGTCGTTGATTTAAGTAAATACAATTTCAACCATCATTTCGAAGCGGTTGGCGGCATTATGAAAGAAGAGTGCGCTTCCTTGCTTTCGGAATTTTTCAAAAAATTAAGAACAAAAAATGAGAGGCAATGTGCAAATGAACAATAAAGAAAAATTTTATATAACAACCGCCATTGCTTATACCTCAAAGCTCCCTCATATCGGCAATATTTATGAGATAATTCTTACTGATGCTATTGCCAGATACAAGAAAAAGCAGGGATACGATGTATTCTTCCTCACCGGCACAGACGAGCACGGTCAGAAAATACAGGCAGAGGCAGAAGCAAGCGGCGTAACACCACAGGAATATGTTGATAAAATCGCGGCAGGTATTAAAGACCTTTGGGATCTGTACCAGTGCGAATATGATAAGTTTATCCGCACCACCGATAAACAGCACGAAAAGGTCGTTAGTCATATTTACAACAAGCTGTATGAACAAGGTGATATTTACAAGAGCTCGTACGAAGGCCCTTACTGCACCCCCTGTGAATCCTTCTGGACTGAATCTCAGCTTGTTAACGGTAAATGCCCCGATTGCGGCAGAGAAGTTAAAATAGCGAAAGAAGAAGCATATTATTTGCGTCTTTCAAAATATGCCGACAGACTGCTTGAGTATTACGATGCTCACCCTGAGTTTATCACGCCCGTTTCACGTAAAAACGAGATGGTAAACAACTTCCTTAAACCCGGTCTCCAGGACCTTTGCGTTTCCCGAAGTAGCTTTACCTGGGGCGTTCCACTTGAATTCGATCCCAAACACGTATCTTACGTTTGGATAGACGCTCTTTCCAACTATATAACCGCTATCGGATATGATACCGAAAAAACCGACGATCTCTACAACAAGCTGTGGCCTGCAGATCTGCACGTTATAGGTAAAGATATAGTTCGCTTCCATACCATTTATTGGCCTATCATTCTTGTGGCGAGGGTTATTCCCCTGCCCAAAAAGGTTTTGGGTCATCCTTGGCTTCTCTGCGGAGACAGCAAGATGTCAAAATCCCGCGGTAACGTGCTTTACGGCGATAAGCTGGCAGAGCAGTTCGGTGTTGATGCTGTAAGATATTATCTTCTTTCCGAAATGGGCTTTTATAACGACGGCAGCATCACCTACGAAAGCCTTATTGCACGCACCAACTCAGACCTTGCAAATATTGTTGGTAACCTTGTAAGCCGTACTTCTGCAATGATAAAGCAGTATTTTGACGGCGTCGTTCCCGCACCCACTGCGGCAACGGGAGAGGCGGACGAAAATCTCTTTAACGCAGTTAATTCCGCCAAGGACAGCTTCTTCAAGAAGATGGACGAATATCTGGTTGCAGACGCTTCTGAGGCTGTTATAAGCGGCTTCAAGGCTTGTAATAAGTATATTGATGAAACTACCCCTTGGGTTCTTGCAAAAAGCGAGGACAGCCGTGACAGACTTGCTACCGTTATGGCTAATCTGGTTCAGTGCATCCGCGTGTGTACAGCTATGCTGTATCCTTATATCCCCTCTACCGCAAAGCGCATTGCAGAAGTTTTCTCTTTTGCAAACGACGCTTACGATTATGATAAGCTGGACTTTGATTACAAGGTAAACGGAGTTACCGTAAACGCAGACGGCGCAAAACTTTTCGAGCGCATTGACGAAAAGAAGTTTATGGCTGCGATAGAGGCTGAGGAAAAGGAAAAAGAAAAACAACAGAAAAAAGCCGAGAAGGAAAAGGAAAAAGCCGAAAAGAAGGCAGAAAAGGCAGCCGAGAAAGAGCTTATCGGAATTGACGATTTTGCCAAGGTAGAGCTTACTGTCGGTAAAATTCTCACCTGTGAAAAGGTACCCAAGTCTGACAAGCTGTTAAAGCTGACCGTGGATATCGGTGAAGTGAGACAGGTCGTTTCCGGTATCGCAAAATGGTACGAGCCTGATCAGCTTATCGGCAAAAAGATTATACTGGTTTCCAATCTCCGCCCCGCAGTTCTCCGCGGTGTTGAGAGCAACGGTATGATACTCGCTTCCGGTGAAGATGAGGTCAAGGTCGTGTTTATTGACGACAGCGTTCCCGTGGGAAGCAAGGTAAGATAATGTTTGATTCACACGCACACTACGATGACAAGCAATTTGACGAAGACAGAGATACACTTATCCCCGAGTTGTTTTCTCTTGGCGTAGAAGGGTTTCTCAACGCTTCGTCGGATATCGAATCTTCCCTTCGCTCGCTGGCTCTTGCACATAAATACAAAAACGTATATGCCGGTGTAGGTATCCACCCCCACGAGGCGGCAGAAGTACCCGAAAACTGGGAAGAACAGATTTCACAATTACTCAAGGACGAAAAGGCAGTAGCTATCGGAGAGATAGGTCTCGATTATCATTACGATTTTTCTCCCCGTGACGTACAGAAACAGGTTTTCGAAGCGCAGATGCGGTTAGCAGAGCAATGCGATATGCCCGTTATTATTCACGACCGTGAAGCCCACGGCGATACTATCGCTGTGATAGACCGCTTTCCCAATGTGCGCGGAGTACTTCACAGCTTTTCCGGTAGTTATGAAATGGCGGAATACCTTGTGAAAAAGGGATGGTATATTTCATATTCCGGCTCCGTTACCTTTAAGACGGCGGAAAAACTCCGCGCTTCGGTAAAAGCAGTTCCAATAGACAGCGTTATGTGCGAGACGGACGCTCCGTATCTCTCCCCCGTGCCTGAAAGAGGCAAGAGAAACGACAGCTACCGTATGCGTCACACTGTGGAAATGCTCGGCAGCATCTACGGCGTTTCTTTTGAAGAAATGGCAAATATCTGTCGAAATAACGCCTATACCCTTTTCGGAATAGTGAAATAACACAAAAAATTCATGTTTTTAATATTTGTTTTATAAAAAACACAAAATTTACTAAAAAGCACTTGTTTTTTCTGAAATTTTGATATAAAATAAATCGGTTTGTAAAATTTATTACATTAAGTAAACATTTTTTGGAGGTATAAACATGTCAGTTAAAGTTGCAATTAACGGTTTCGGCCGTATCGGTCGTCTCGCGTTCAGACAGATGTTCGGCGCAAAGGGTTACCAGGTAGTTGCTATCAACGACCTTACCAGCCCCTCTATGCTCGCTCATCTTCTCAAGTACGACACCGCTCAGGGCAGATACAACCACGAAGTTTCTGCTAACGATGAAGAAGGCACTATCACCGTAGACGGCAAGACCATCAAGATCTACGCTGAAAAGGACGCTAACAATTGTCCTTGGAAGAAGCTCAAGGTAGACGTAGTTCTCGAATGCACCGGCTTCTACACCAGCAAGGCTAAGGCTTCTGCTCATATTAACGCAGGCGCTAAGAAGGTAGTTATCTCTGCTCCCGCAGGCAACGATCTTCCCACCATCGTTTACAATGTAAACGAAAACACTCTTACCGCAGAAGACAACGTAATCTCCGCTGCTTCCTGCACCACCAACTGCCTCGCTCCCATGGCTAAGGCTCTTAATGATTACGCTCCCATCCAGAGCGGTATCATGACCACCGTTCACGCTTACACCGGCGACCAGATGGTTCTCGACGGCCCTCACAGAAAGGGTGACCTCCGCCGCGCTCGCGCTGCTGCTATGATCATCGTTCCTAACTCCACCGGCGCTGCTAAGGCTATCGGCCTTGTTATCCCCGCTCTTTTCGGCAAGCTCATCGGTTCCGCTCAGCGCGTTCCCGTTTGCACCGGTTCGACCACCATTCTTATCGCTGTTGTTAAGGGTGAGAACGTAACCAAGGAAGGCATCAACGCTGCTATG
>JAZSIT010000106.1:0-9844 GCA_045533895.1 Eubacteriales bacterium | reverse complement strand
GCGATATTTTCACGCTGTTCTTCTGTGGGGTATACGGTGGAAACGTTTCCGTTCCCGTCAGCAAAAGAAACCGTGCTTCCGTTACGGAATATAAACAAGGGGTATTCTGTCTTTGTTATCCACTCGCCTTCAAAATCACCCAACATATATGCTTTGAACCATTCTTCTGCCGACTCATATTCGCCGTTTTCCGGATTCGCCAGCAATATTGTCATATTAAGCCAAAATGATGTGTTAAAATAGATTTCGTCAGAACCAAAAAGATCATTCAACACATCGTTTGACTGAGTATATCTGGTTGAGGGCATATCAGCAGCTATGGTGTCCCAAGCGCAAGCGAGAATATCGCGCCGATATTGTGCATATTCTTCTTCCGTCACATTGCTCCAATTTTCGTTTACAATATCTGTATTCACTGTAATGCCGTTGACAGCCAAAGCTGCGTCGTTAGAGCTATACATGTTTTCCGCTTTCTCAACAGCCGCATAAAAATCTTCTAAAGTAAGAACCCCGTTGTAGGTATCAATTTTATCAAGCGTCCCCGAAACCAATTCCACATCGCTCAATTCATTTTCAACCATTATTCCTGCTCCCATAAGAAATACACAGCCTATGAGAACCAACGAGATAATAAGATACATTTTGCTTTTCATTATAAAATCTCCTTTCAAAATTGTTTTGTTACTATGAAATCGTTATAGTATACAGTTTCAACAGATAAGAGCAGTTTTTGCCTCTACACTATATAAATGTCTGAAAACGGGGAAACGTCTATAAAATTTTTGAAAAAATTAAAAAAATATTTTTTACAATAATATTTTACCATGTACTTCCTTACGTGTCAATTATCAAATTGTAAACAATACACAAAAAACGCTTGACAAATGGCGTATGCTATGTTACACTAACTGTGTTAATACGGATAGTACACTTGGAGAAAGGAGATGTGTTTGTTTTGCTCCATATAGATTACACCGCGTCCGTACCCATTCACCAGCAGATAGAGGAGCAGATTTCCTCATTGATCGCCACGGGGGTGTTACGTCCCAACGACTGGCTGCCGTCGGTGCGTCAGCTTGCCACCGATATTTCCATTAACCCCAACACCGTACAGCGTGCCTATGCTTCGCTGGAGGAGAAGGGGGTAATTGTGTCCGTTAAGGGCAGAGGCTCCTTTGTGGCACCCGACCTGACGGCGATTGACAGAGTTCACGAGAAGATGATAGACGCGATGATGCGGGAGGTAATACTCAAAGCCTCACTTGCCGGCTGGGACAAGGAGCGCATTGAACGCAAATTCAACCAAATTCTACAAGAGGAGGTAACGAAAAAGTGATTGTTACCGAGAAGATCACAAAGATTTTTGACGATACCGTAGCGGTTGACCATATTGACACCGTTATGAGAGACGGAAGCGTGTTCGGGCTGATCGGCTCAAACGGCGCAGGTAAATCTACCTTTCTTCGTATGCTGGCAGGCGTGCTTAAGCCCGACGAGGGAACTGTACGTATTGACGGCGAGGACGTATGGGAAAACGTGCCCCTTAAGCAGAGGTGCTTCCTTGTGCCCGATGATCTGTACTTCCTGCGCGGCGCAACACCTGACAGCACCGCCGCATACTACGCATCCATATACCCCAAGTTCAACCGCGAAAGATACGAAAAATTACTTAACGGCTTTGGGCTGAAGGGCAACAAGAGAATCGGTACCTTTTCAAAGGGTATGCGCCGTCAGACCGCGCTTATTATGGCGATATGCTCGGGCGCGGACTATATTTTCTGCGACGAGGCTTTCGACGGACTTGACCCCGTTGCCAGACAGACCATAAAAAGCATATTCATTAACGATATGGCAGAAAGAAATATGACCCCCATAATCGCATCCCACAATCTGCGCGAGCTTGAGGATATATGCGACCACGTGGGTCTGCTCCACAAGGGCGGTATACTGTTCTCCAAGGACTTGGACGATATGAAGCTGGGTATTCACAAGCTTCACGCCGCCTTTAACAGACAGTATTTTAAGGAAGATTTCCCCGAGCTTGATATTATTAAGCTGGAACAGCGCGGCTCGCTGATAACCATGACTGTAAGAGGCGACAGCGAAACCATTATGCGCTCCGTGCAGGAGAGAATGCCTCTCTTTGCAGAGCTGCTGCCCCTCTCGCTGGAGGAAATATTTATAAGCGAAACGGAGGTTAAGGGTTATGACATTAAAAAGCTTATTTTCTAAAGAATTCTGGACCCGACTTCTCCGCAGATTCAACCAGTTCAACTGGCTCACTGCCATTTGGTCGGTAATACTGTTTTTCGTGTTCCCCGTTGCAGGCGCGTTGGTATTCTCCACCGAACACAGAGCCGACTACTGGACTATTGCCCGCGTAAGCAACGTTATTATGACACAGTCCGCCTTTGCCTGCAGCTTTTCCGTGCTGATGGCGATACTTACGCCCAATGCCTTTAATTATCTTAACTCCCGCAGGGAGCTGGATTTTTATCATTCACAGCCCGTAACCAGAAAAGAACTGTTCTGGCGCAACTATTTTACCGGCTGGATGTGCTTTATAATACCCCTGGTAGCAGGCTTCCTTTGCGAAATGGGTATTGTAATGCTTATTCCCGGTATCGGCTGGCATAACTTTGTGGTACTGTTCAAGGGCTTTTTCTCCTGCGTGGGCACCTATCTTTCGGTAAACGCTATGTGTCTGCTGGCAGTAATGGTGTGCGGAAACAGATTTATCTCCCTGCTCACCGGGGTATACTTCTGCGGCGCACCTGCAATGCTGTTCGGATTGGTATACTATTATATCGACTCCTTCTCCGCCACCTTCAGGTACGAGAGTGTTATGGAAGATATACTGGTGGGGGCCTCTCCCCTGGCATATATTTTTGATTTTATCGGCTCTTCGTCCGATGCTGTGGACGACCAATTCTTCCGTTGCGGCTGGGGAGTTATTGTATGGACGGTAATTTCTGTCGGTGTTATCTTCCTTGCAAGGGGGCTTTACCTCCGCCGCAAGAGCGAAACGGCAGGCAAGCCTCTCTCCTTCCCCAAGGCGATAATATTTATAAAATACCCCCTCACCATTTTCTCTGCGTGGGTCGGCGGTTTGCTTTTCGAAGCAATGACAGGCTCCGCTATATGGATGCTCTTTGCATTTGTAACCTTTGGAATTATTACCCACTGTATTATAAGCGGACTTGAAAAATTTGAGTTCCGCAACGCATTCCGTGGCTGGCTTAAGCTCCTTTTGTGCGCGGGAATATTCCTCACCTGCATATTTATAATATTCATCGGCTGTGAACTTTTCGACAGACGCACCACAAAGGATGAAAACATTGTTTCTATCGACCTTTACAGTATTCATTATACGGAAAACGCCAATAACGGAGATTACTATAATCTTAGTATAGACCTTGAAGATATATCCGGCGAGGACGCTATCAACGCGCTTAACACTATAGCAAAAATCGGTGCAGGGGCTGTAACCTCGGGCAACGGATCGCACACCGGAATCGGAAACGCTTATGCAGAGGTTGTTACCGTAGACGGGGAAGCAATGACCGCGAGAGCGTATGTATCCTTGTATCTGCGTATCAACACCCGCATTGGCTCCTACACCCGTGAATACAGCTTTTATACCGATGTGAACGGCGAAGTTGAAAACGCGCTTAAAAAGTTTATTTCCTCCGCCGGCGCGAGAAAATCCCACGCCGAATATCTGCTTAGCACCGTTGAAACCGACGTGGAGATGTTCTCCTTCCGTCCCAACGCACGTTTCCCCTCCTCCGCCAAGATGGAAGAGCTTTACAATGCTCTTAAGGCGGATATGGCTGCGGCAACCGCCCAGCAGTACGAGCAGAAGCCCGAAGGCTACGTTACCATTCATTATTCGGGAAGATTTTATAAGTATTCGGATTCCAGCGAGGAAAGAACCGTTGATATCCCCGTTTACTCCTTCTATGAAAACACCATGGCTCTTGCAGGCGATAAGCTTAACGCAGACAACGCAGGAAAATTCGATACTGTCGGTACTTTTGAAACCAACTATTGGTACAATACCGCCGACTATGAAGAAGGCTACAAGGCAGGAGAAACCGACGGATATGAGCGCGGTAAGGACGACGCAAGCAACGGAAACGGATATTACGAGATTTATCTAAAGTCCGAATCCGAATATGACCGCGGATATTACGAGGGCTTTATCTACGCCTACCAAAGAGGCTACAACATCTACGGCGACCCCTATTCCGACGGATATGAAACAGGCTTCGAGGAAGGCAAAGCCGCCGGCGAAAGAGACGCCACGGAAGGGTATGATATAACCATCCCCTCCTTTGATTACAACGGCACCGACTACCGAAGCGGTTATATCGACGGCTTCCACGAAGGCTATTACGAAGGATATAAAGGCGTGGGTCTGGATACCGAAACCGAGGAATAATCCTATACAAAAATCACAAAACCGCAGAGAATATCTGCGGTTTTTGTTGTATACGGGAGGGGAACGGGATCCCCCGTTAGACCCCTCCCCTACGTTATCGACCCGCTGTGGCTGTATTGTAGGGATGGGGCTTGCCCCATCCGTTGTGTTATACGTTTGGTTTTCGAACAGACGTGTGTTTAGTGCAAACAGTTTTCGGACGGTCCGGGACGCCCGTCCCTACGTTATCGAAACGTCATTGTTATCATTAAACCGTAGGGGAGGGGTCTAACGCTTTGCGTTCCCATCCCGTAATTTGTTCCCACCAAACGCGCGTCTATTCACAAAAATTACAAAACCGCAGATATTATCTGCGGTTTTTGTTATCGTGGTGATTATATTACGGCATATATGGAAGGGAACTCTCCGAAAGGTAGAGAATGTAATCGTAAAGCTTTTCTCCGCCCTCGCCGGCATAATAATACATATTTGACCGCGTTACTACTATACTCCCGTTGGAATACACGTGAACCGTTCCTTCCGTAAAGCGGATATAAAAGAGCGGCGGTTCGAAATATACATCGTCGGTTGCGCCATAGGTAAATTCCTGTTCCTCCCAAGTAATTCCTGTGTTGATCTTGTTAATGATATCAACATCCTCGTCGGTAAGCAAATAATAGGAATCTATCTCGTTTACCGTCCCTTTCTTGTAAGTATACAAGCAATTTCCGGTTTGCACGGGGGAATACAAAAGGATTGACTTTATTTCATAGCCGGGGGTAACGCGTTCCATAAGTATTTCGGTGGTTTCGGTATCAAAGTAAACCCCGCTGTAAAACTCCGCTTCCGCGCTTCCCGCATACGAAACCACATAAAGCTGATCGTCATACAGACGGAACACCAGATGTCCCATATCGGTGGGGCTTTGCATTATGTTTGTTATGCCCGTAACAATGTCATAAACCCCGATCTTATAGGTGGGCGCAACGAAGGAATAATGAGGGTCGCGGTAATAGATTTCAAAGAAGGTATAACATATATCGCGGACGCCGTCACCCGTAACGTCGGCAAAGATGATGTTAAAGGGATTCAAAGCAGGGAGTTGGTAATCCTTCCCATTGCTGACAATAACGGATATATTCTTTCCGTCAAAAACAAAGGTGCTATCGGGGAATTCTTCCAGTGTGCACTCTGCGGGCTGATTGGAATATTCTATTGCTGTTTTGCCCTGCTTGAATAGGTCGATCCAGTAAAAGGGCTTATTTACAGTTACGGTTATCGGCGCACTGCTTTCGGGCGGAAGAGATATTTCGGGCACTTCACGCTCGGAAAGCGCAAAGCCCAGCACCAGCCCCTCGCAAAGGACAAAAACTACAGCTACAAGGGATATTAATATTTTCGCAGTTCGTTTTTTCATGGTACCACTCCTTTTTCATATATAATACCTTCAAAAGAGCCAAAAGGTTACAGAGTTACTCAAAAACCGCGCAGTTTTTCAAGATAATGCGGGTAAACAGGTAGCCGACAGACGCGCCCAGCAGGTTGAGGATAAGGTCATCCACGTCGGGAGAACCGGTGAGAAGCAAAAGTTGTAACGCCTCGATACAGGTTATCACGGCGGTCATGGTTAATAAAAACCACAGATATTTCCTTTGTTTTTTGAATATGGCAGGCAAAAAGAAGCCAAAGGGAACAAAAACCAAAATATTACCGAAGATATTTATGGCAAAGGCCTTGAAGGACACGGTATGCCATACAAAATATCCCTTAAAAAAGCGAACAATAGTGCCAAAGGGCAGGAAATTCCCATTTTCCTTCAACGCTTCCTTGTAGGTCTCTATCGTCGCGCCGGAAAGACCATCGAATCCCGTCCGTCCGAACCCGCCGTCAAACAGCACCCAATATAAAAGAATGGCGGTGTAGACAATAAACGCAACAACTATCATAGCATTTAGGTTTTTATGCTTCATTCGTTTCCCTCCCCACATAATTATTATACCACAAACACGCGCGCAACGCAACGATGCCGCACAATTATAATATTTACAAATTCAACATGTTATGTTATAATATTAAAAACCGCCGACGCACAACAAATCGAGAGGACAAAATAATGAAATTACCAAAATATGTTCGTATTCAAGGTAGAGAGATTGCGTGGAAAACCCAAAAGCCCGTCGGTATTTTCATCCTTAACTGGCGTAGAATTCGCGACAACGTATTCACACCGGAGGATGTTAAACTTTACAACGATACTCATCAGTGGTTTCTGGACAATTTGCCCCAGCCTCCCTTTTACGGTGAGAACAACGACAACCCACAAGGCGCAATTACATACTTTAAGACTGAAAACTGCGGCGAAATGCTTGAGCACATACAACCTCTCATCGATCTTCTTGATAAATACCGTATCCCTTACGACATTGTTTATACGGATTATGTAGGTAAAATTATTTATGAGGACGAGTATCAGGTCGGCGTAATTAACGACGTGTAAAAACCTTTCACAAAATATACAAACAAAACCGCAGATGTTCTCTGCGGTTTTTGTACTATTATTTGGACGGTTCATAGGTGAAAGCGTTGTTCTCGAAACCTTGTAAAAACTCACTTATTTCCTCGGCGTTGGTGGGAGCTTTATTGCCGAAGCTGAAATCTCCATCGTTGTTAAAATAAAATATAAACTCTTTTACGAAAATATAACCATCGGCACTATCGATCTCTTCCCCGTTTTTCCACTCGGCGGCTTTTAGTAAATTGCTCAAGATTTCCTTCTCGTTATCATTCAGAGGATAGTATACTTGAGTACCAAGAGAAGCGTTTGACATGTCAACCGTTTCTTCAAAATAGTAAACACAATAATCGACACGAAGAGGCCAATTTACAAGCGCAACATAGGTTTCCCGGTCTACATCTGCTTCGGTAAGGGAAAGGCCGCCTTCTTTAACCGACAAATCGTAAATGGTAGTATGCCCGACCACCGGACTATCACCGATAACGTACAGTTTATCATCTTGTATTCGTAAAATATATCTAGGCAACTCAAATTCGTCACCTATATCATATTCGGTTTCGTTGGCGATATCGTAAACACAAACTCTCGCGCGCTTGTTGGAATAAACGTTGAGCTCGGGGTCAAAAACCGGAATAGTATAGTATCCAATACACACATCTCTTTTTTGATCTCCGGTTACGTCAGCAAAAAACACACCGAAGACATGGTCGCAAACGGGCGAATACACACTTCCGTCACGCTTTGTTATGGTAAGTTGCTTATCATAAGCAAGAGTTATATCTGCAAACTCGGGCAGAGAAAAGAGCAAGGGTTCGGTTTCATATTCTTCGGGAATCCAACGTGCATAATAATCAATCCATTTTTCAACGCCGTAAACGGTTTCCGCAGGGTCCTGGGATTGGACGGAGGCTTCGGTGTCACCGTTACTAAGTTCACAAGAGCCTAAAAACAGAGTAACAAACACAAGCTGTATGATCATAAATAAAGCCAAAAACAGCGAGGTTGATACGGAAAAGTTGGATTTTTTCATATTTTTCACTCCTTTACTTAATATTAACATATCAAAATGTAAATTGCAACAGGTAATTTGCGCGTCTCATCCACGGACACACCGTAATATTTCGATAACCATACGAAACGTGAGGGGAAAAACACCCCAAAAGCAACAAAACCGCAGATATTATCTGCGGTTTTTGTGGTTCTATTGGGGTCTGTATGATGCTGATTTATCTTTAAGCGACATTAAAAAATCGTACATCTCTTCGGGTGCAACGACGCAAGTTATTGTTCCCACATACACTTCATCATTGCCGAAGTATATATGAACATCATTAATGGAAATATAACCCTCGCGCTCTTCAGGTAAAAGAAGTTTGTCAGCGCGCTCGGTTTCCGCAGCTTCAACAAGGGATTTTAATGTAGCCAGCTCGTCTTCGGAAAGGTGGTAATACGATTCCACAGTGTTTAATGAGTTATAAAAATATATGCAATCCTTTACCGAAGCTGGAAAAGCAACGATAGCATTGGGAAGAAGATTATCTGATTCTATCAGGGTTTTATTCAATGCATTACCTATTGTGGACAGAGTGTATATAAGATCGTTACCTGTGGTAACGTCTACCATATACAACGTTCCGTCATGTTCCTTAAAAGCTGTATTAGGAATTATTTCCTGAACAAAGTAATTATCGTAATCCGCAAAATAGTACACATTATTGGTGGTGAGATCTACAACTTGTACGGTGTATATGTTCATAAACCCGATATTCATAAATCCAAGTGAATGAACCGTTTTATCCAAGGTGATACACATATCACGGATTCCGTCTCCGGTGATATCAGCAAAATAGACGCTTGCCGGCATGGCGTTATAGAAACTGTCGCCGGTGTCGATATTCAATATTTCCTTGCCATCAGCAAAAAACACGCGGTTGTTGTAAGTAATATTCAACTCTAGCTCAGGCAAAGTAAAGGACACATCTTGCGATAACTCTTCGCGCATTTCCGTGTAACGCCCGTAATAATCAAACCATTTTTCAACGCCGTAAACGGTTTCCGTAGGGTCCTGGGATTGGACGGAGGCTTCGGTGTCACCGTTACTAAGTTCACAAGAGCCTAAAAACAGAGCAACAAACACAAGCTGTATGATCATAAATAAAGCCAAAAACAGCGAGGTTGATACGGAAAAGTTGGATTTTTTCATATTTTTCACTCCTTTACTTAATATTAACATATCAATATGTAAATTGCAACAGGTACTTTGTACGCCACATCCACAGACACACCGTAATATTTCGGTGCCATATTAAACGGGAGGGGAAAAATCACCCCACAAATCTGCGATTTGCGGGACACCGAAATCGGCTACACCTCGCGTATAGACCCCTCCCTTACAATAATACCAAAATGTTTCGCTAACCGTAGGGCGGGTGGCTTGCCCCCGCCGTAAACTGTTCGCACTACACTAACGTCTGTAATAAAATCTACGCGAACCAAGCGAAGGTAAAAAGCTGTAGATCGAAACGTAAAATTAAAAGGAATTTGTATTTTTACAAATTCCTACCTATTAAAGAAAACAAAAGTGCGAGAGAGCAACTACAAGCTCCCGCATTGTTAATTACGGAATAATCAAAAAATTTGCGTTTCGGTCTACGGTTTTAATCGGGGTTCCTGCGAATGCGACCAGCATTCGTGGGGTGATTTTTTTACCGAGCGTAAGTCAACAAAAACGACGAAAGCCGAGGCTATTGCCTCGGCTTTCTGTTGTGTCAGCATCGACCTATCTTCCCGGGCCGCTTCCAGCCGAGTATTGTTGGCACAAACGAGCTTAACTTCCGTGTTCGGGATGGGAACGGGTGGACCCTCGCTGTTAAAGACACTGACTATGAACTTTGTTCAGGAAAGAA
>JAZSIT010000091.1:0-9160 GCA_045533895.1 Eubacteriales bacterium | reverse complement strand
TTATCTTTTTGTGTAATTGGCAAGTATCCACATAAGCTGTGAAAGGGATGCTTCGTGGGTCATATCATAAGCCTCAAGAAGACCCAGATCCTCTTTTATCTCCTTACCCACACGGTATACCGCCATATCGCTTCCCTCGTTAAGCACCTGTGTGGTGATAACTACGGTAACTCCCCTTTTAACGCCCTCACGGATAACGTCGGAAAATCCGCCTTCTGCGGGAATACCGCCTACTCCGTAAGTCTCGATAATTACCGCATCGCTGTTATCAAGCATATATTTCAGCGCGCCGCTATCCATAGACGGTGCCAGCGCGCACACGGAAACGCGGGTGTTAAGGGATGAGAAGAACTGCTTTTTACCCTTTTGGGGCTTGATATAGTGACGCACCTGACCCTCGGAAACCGAAGCCACGGCAGGATAATTTATGGAAGAAAATGCGTTATAGCTTTTGCTTCTGGTCTTTTTTGCGCGAGTGCCCAGAATTACTCTGCCGTCAAAGACGATATGTACGCCTGCGGCATCGTCATCGGAGGCATAGACAAAGCTATCGTAAAGGTTTATCCTCGCATCCGTATTTTCCATATCAACAGGCTTTTGGGAGCCGGTAATTACCACGGGTTTGGGGCAATCCAGCAAAAGATATGACAACGCGGCGGCTGTATACGCCATGGTATCCGTACCGTGGGTGATAACAAAACCATCGTATTTATCATAGTTTTTCTGCACTGCCTCCGCCATTCCCAGCCAATGGTGAGGGCGAATGTCCGTGGAATCAAGATTATAAAGCTGTATTGTCTCTGTCTCGCACACGGCTCTTACCATGGGAACGTACTCAAGCAGCTCGTTACTGCCCATAAGAGGTCTTAACCCCTCGGGAGTACGCCTGCAGGCGATAGTTCCGCCGGTTGCAAGCATAAGAATCTTTTTCATAAAAAGACACCTTTTCTAAAATAAAAAGAAAATATCCTTAAAGGTGATAACCACCATAAGCAAAAGAAGGAACGCCATACTTACTCCGATAGCGATGGATACGGCTTTTTCGTTAAGCCGTCTGCCGATAATTCCCTCAATTGTGTAGATAACAAACCTGCCGCCGTCCAGCGCAGGAAGAGGAATAAGGTTGAATATACCCAGAGAAAGGGATATAAGCACCATAAAGTTAAGCAGATTTTCCACGATGATACCAACGTTTTCTCCCGAGCCGATAACCTCGTTCATAGCCTCGCCCATACCCACAACGCCGGAAACGCCGGATATGCCGTATCTGCCGGAAACGGTATCAATAAGTCCCTGCACGGTGGTGCGAATGGTAGAAACAGGCTGCCAGAACGCTTCATAGCACACGTTTGCAAAGTTCTTTTCCTTTACGGGAACAAGGAAATCTGTCTGTCCGTAGACTACGCCGTTAACTTCCATGGTGGGAAACACCACGTCCTCAAGTAAAACCGTCTCGTCTCCGCGCTTTACCGTAAGGTCAACGGGCTCGTTACCCATAGACTGAATAAAATATGCGTAATCATAATAAACGAAAACGCGCTTTCCGTTTACTTTAATGATTGTATCGCCGACTTCAAGACCGTACTCACTGCTGGTGTTGACGGGGAGACCTCTCTCCTCGCTTATCTGCTCGTCTACAAATTTTGCAACCTCGGGTTTAAGAATAGTGTCCGACCCGATGACAAGACCTGCCATTAACAGCACACCGAGAAGTATATTCATAAATGGACCTGCAAGAACGATTATCATTTTCTGCCATGTCTTTTTTTCGTTAATGCTGGGCTTGCCCTGATGCTCCTCGGGCACCTCGGTGTCGTCCTCACCGATCATGCTCACGTATCCGCCGATGGGAAGTGCGCGTATGGAAAAATCGTTATACTTTCCCTTCTTTTTGTAAAGGACAGGACCCATTCCGATGGAAAACTCCATTATTCCAACCTTGAAAGCGCGCGCCGCAAGGTAATGGCCGCCCTCGTGTATAAGGACAAGGATACCCAGCATAAGCAGGGTCACTACTACCGTAATAAGTGTGTTAAGCAATATCAGTATTCCTCCGCGACCGCGTCTCTTGCCGCGCGGTCAGTATCAAAAATGTCTTCCACGGTGGGATTGGGAATAAAGCGCGCCTTTTCATAGGCTCTCTCCACCACGCGGAAAATGTCTGTAAAACCGATTTTTTTGCGTAAAAACGCATCCACCGCCGCCTCGTTTGCACCGTTTACAGCCGCAGGAAGGTTTCCTCCGCGGGTTATGGCTTTTCGGCAAAGAGGAAGCAGGGTAAATGTATCTTCATCGGGCAAAGCAAAGGTAAGTGTGCCAAGAGAGGCAAAATCAAGTTCCTTTGCCAGACCCTCTTTTCTTTCGGGGTAAGTTAACGCATACTGGATGCAGGTACGCATATCCGGCGCGCCGCACTGGGCGAGCACCGCGTTATCCTCATACTGCACCATTGAATGAACTATGGACTGTCTGTGCACCAGCACCTGAATCTTATCGGGAATAACGTCAAAAAGCTGTACCGCCTCAATAAGCTCCAAGCCCTTGTTCATGAGAGTAGCGGAATCTATGGTTATTTTTTTGCCCATATTCCATGTGGGATGGGCAAGGGCGTCCTCGGGGGTGACCGCATCAAGCTGCTTTTTGGTGTAGCCGTAAAAAGGACCGCCGGAGGCTGTAAGAAGTATTTTTTTTACCTTGTTTCCGTCAAGACACTGGAAAATAGCGGAATGCTCCGAATCCACGGGCAAAATTTTCCCGCCCGTCCTTTTCGCCATAGCGTTTACAAGGTCTCCGCCGGTGACCATACTTTCCTTATTGGCAAGGCAAAGGGTCTTGCCCGCCTCAAGAACGGAAAGGGAGGAGCGAAGTCCCGCAATGCCAGTAACCGCGTTGAGAACGGTGTCTCCCTCACATTCAGCCGCAACGTAGTGAAGCTCGCTTTCGGGAAGCACCTTAACGCTTGTATCCGCAAGGCGTGTTTTAAGGTCCGATACGTATTCCTCCCCTGCTACGGCGTAGAGGGGAGAAAACTCACGGGATAACTGTTCAAGTAATTTAATATTAGAATGTCCGCTTAAAGCGGTTATTCTGAAATTGTGGCGGCGAGCCACATCACAGGTCTGGGTACCGATAGAGCCGGTAGCCCCCAAAACAATTAAACTTTTCATACTATCGTAAAAATATCTGCAATATACATTACCGCCCAACCGAAAATGGCTGTGGGGAGAATGCTGTCACATCTGTCCATAACTCCGCCGTGACCGGGGAGGAGATTGCCGTAATCCTTTACTCCGCAATTTCTCTTTACCACCGACGCGGAAAGATCGCCTAATTGGATAATTACTCCTGCGATAAGGGCAAAAATTGCAAAGTTAACGTAGCTGTAATAACAGTTAAACCAGGTGTTTACCACGAAAATATATATCATAACAGACAGCAGGGTTCCCACCATACTGCCAACGGCGCCTGCCACCGTCTTTTTGGGAGAGATATTGGGGCAAAGCTTTCTTTTTCCAAAAAGCTTTCCGGAATACATCGCCATAGCGTCACTGACCCAGGGGGCAATAAACACAAGGAGATACGCCTTGGGCGCGCCGCACCGAAGTGCCTGAAGCGAATATACTCCCACGGCAATATACAGCCCGAAAAGGGCGATAAAGGAAAGGTCGTTTACGCTGACCTTCCCATAATAAAATACGCCTGAAAAAAAGATATATACCAAAAAAGCGGCAGTTAATACCAGCCACAGTCTGACATCCGGACAAAAACGGGCAACAAAGGGAGTTATGGCAACGTATAAAGCAGAGGGAAGCCACATATACCATTTTTTGTGAAGTCCCTTGCAGCGGCTTGTTTCCCACACACACATTACACCTGCAAGAGCAAGGAATATGGGGAACACCACGGTATGGGAAAAAATAAGCACGGGTATAACTATTGCAAACAGCACTGCCGCTGTAAGTATTCGTGTCATTTGGTGCTTTCTCCTTCCGTTCCGCCAAAACGTCTTTTTCTGCCCGAAAACCATTTTACGGCTTCCATAAGGTCGTCTTTGCCGAAATCCGGCCACAAAACGTCTGTAAAATACATTTCGCTGTAAGCGCATTGCCACAGTAAAAAGTTGGATATACGTATTTCTCCGCCGGTGCGTATCATCAGCTCCGGGTCGGGCATACCTGCGGTGTAAAGAGAAGCGGTTATGTCCTCTTCTGTAACGCTGCCTTTTCCGGAAGCAATTATATCGTTTACCGCCTTGGTGATATCCGCCCGTCCGCCGTAAGAAAGGCACAGGTTTACCGTAAGCCCCGTGTTACTGCGGGAAGACTCAATACTGTTTTCCAGCGCTTTTCTCGTCTCATCATCAAAACGGTGCATCTCACCCAGCACGTTAAGGCGTATGTTCTTTTCCGTAAGCTTGGGAATATAGCTGTTTACCGAGCTTTTTATAATACCCATAAGCGTTTCCACCTCGTCTGCGGAGCGAGACCAGTTTTCGGTGGAAAAGGCGTAGACTGTAAGATACTCTACGCCTAAATTACCGCATTCATCGGCTATTGAAACAAAGGTATCAAAGCCTTTTTTATGGCCGTAGCCCGCAGGAAGAAGGCGGTTTTTCGCCCACCTGCGGTTGCCGTCCATAATTATTGCGATATGACGGGGGATCTTTATGCCGTCCGCCATGATTAAAGTTCCATTATTTCCTTTTCTTTTTTGCTTACAACAACGTCAACCTCTTTGATATACTTATCGGTAAGGTCCTGAACGCTCTTTTCGGAAGCCTTCTGCTCGTCCTCGGTCATTTCGTTGTTTTTCTTCATGGTCTTGCAAGCATCGTTTGCGTCTCTGCGGATGTTACGGAGAGCAACCTTTGCTTCCTCACCCATTTTTGTTACCTGCTTAACAAGCTCTTTTCTGCGCTCCTCGTTAAGAGAAGGGAATGCCAGACGGATGCACTTACCGTCGTTCTGAGGCGTGATGCCCAGATCGGATGCCTGAATAGCCTTTTCGATAGGCTTAAGCATATTTGCTTCCCAAGGGGTGATAACAAGCGTACGGGGATCGGGAGATTTAACGGTAGCAACGCCGTCCATACCTGTGGGAGAGCCGTAGTAATCTACCTTTATTTTGTCAAGGAGCTTTGCGGAAGCCTTGCCGACACGAATGCCGCCGAATTCGTCTTCCAGAACGGAAATACTCTTTTTCATTTTCTCTTCATAGGGTTTAAGGTCAAGCTTCATTTTTGTTTCCTCCGTTTATGTGTATTTTAGTTTTCAAGTATTGTGCCCACCGGCGCGCCCATGGCGGCGGTGTAAATATTTTCGGGGTCTTCCAGTTTGAACATAAGCACCTTAAGGTCATTTTCTCTGCCCAAGGCACCTGCGGCGGTATCTATTGCGTGGAGGTCCTTCTCCAGCATCTCCGCGTATGTAATACGGTCGTACTTGACCGCATCGGGATATTTTGCAGGGTCCTTATCATACACGCCGTCGACGTTCTTGGCGAACATTGCCACATCCACCTTAAGCTCGGCAGCTCTGAGAAGAGCGCCTGTATCCGTAGTAAAGAAGGGGTAGCCTGTACCGCAGGAAAGCACTACCGCTTCCCCGTTTTCAAGATGCTCTATTGCGCCGTACTGGGAATATATCTCGCATATCTGCGCCATGGGGACTGCGCTCATTACACGGCATTTTCCCCCTGCTTTAATGATAGCGTCCTGAATGGCAAGGGAGTTTATAACGGTGCCCATCATACCCATTTGGTCAGCGCGGACTCTATCGATATTATGGCCGTGCTGTCTGCCGCCGCGCCAGATGTTTCCCGCGCCGCAGACAATGGCTACCTGTATGCCCTCGTCAAGCATTCTTTTTATCTGGATACCGGTTTCTTTAAGAAATTCCGCGTCCAGAATATTGTCTTTTCCCGAAAGGGCTTCTCCGGAAAGCTTTAGTAAAACTCTGTTGTACTTCATTTTTATTACTCTCCCTGTATATCTGTAAATGGAATTATCTGAATGTCGGCATATCCGCTCCAGCCTACTAAAAAAGCAGTAAGGGGGCTGACGGAATATTCCTGTAAAGGAAGCATGGTATACTTTTTCTCAAGCAAAAGGTCGGTAGGAAACATTTTTTGTATTTCCTTGGTGTCATTTCTGCCGAAGAGCATTTCTCCGCCGCAAAGCTGAAGTATTACCGAAGCGTAGCTGGATGCACCGTGCATACCCTTTTTGGAATAGTAGAACATAGCTCTCTCCCCGTAATAGGTGAGATAGTCTGTTTTTTCGGTATCGCAAGGGATGCAGTAATCGTCGCCGTTTTTCCAGACGTGGAAAAGGACGCAGACACCGTCGTACCCCGAGGGAGTGTTTTGCTCGACATATCCGTTAACATCAACGTAAACGGTGTTGCTGAACATTATATCCAAAAATGCCATCTGGTAATTGGGAGTTACCGAGCCTGAATAGACGTAAAACAGCGATTGAGTATCTATTGCCAGATTTGCGCTTCCGTAATTACGGCTTTTTGTAATAAGCCACTCGCAGGCGTCGTCCACCGTGTCTTCAACCTGCTTGCGGTATTCGTCCGGCCATTCGGTGAAAGCATCGCTTAAGAAGACGTTGAGTATGAGCATTTTACCCGCAAGTTTTTTTGCACTGCCCGCGTTTTGACGGGTACCCAGATAAATGCTGTTTTCCCAGCCCCTTTGGAGCTGTGCATCGATTTCGCTTTGCAGATATGCAAAATACACGCTGGTGGTCAGTTTCCACTCCCCGTCCTGCTTTTCCATTCCTATCTGCAAGTTCTTGCCCGAAACAGAGACGGATACCGTTGCGTTAATATCGTCAAAGGACACAACCGAAACCGTAAAATCGTCTGCAACAGAGGCGAAATCGTTTATATAAGTGTATTTGTATTTGGTTTTTCCCTCGTCGTTGATAATATTATCGTCGCCGTGGTCGGGATATGACAGCATACGGTTGCGCACAGTGTCCGAAGCGTATGTGTTCTCCGCCATAACGGAAAGCACCTCGTAGGATGAATATTTTCCATCGGCTTCGGTATAAGAAGAACCCGTCTTTCCATCGGAAAGAGAGCCCCCTGCGAAAATGTTTACAAGGGATATATCCGTTCTTAAAAGTGTCTCCGCCGCGTCCAAGACCTCCGCCTTTTCAACAGGTGAATAATCGTCTTCGGACGCTTGGTTTTCACTTATATCCCCTACCGAAACCTCCTCGGAAAGGTCGGATTCCTCATTATCCGAGGGTCTGCAGGCGCAAAGCAGTGCGGACAGCACCAAAACTAATGCAATAAATCTTTTCATAATCTCCTCCTTTTATGTAAAAAAGAGAGCTTATTCAGTTAATTATAACAGACCTTTGGTTTATAATCAACCTTTTATATAAATTTCTCCATTTTTTCGTTGTAAAGTCCGGTTCTGGTAATAAGGGACGACCGAACTTTATCGCCTAAATACTGTACCGCAAGGGCAGGATTAAGACAACGGTTGCAGGCGGCGCAGACGGTGATATCCACCACCTTGTCCTTGACCGAGACTTTTTTTACGAATTCGGAAATATCCACGTCCTTATATCCGCTTTTGGTCTTTTTATTTATAACCATCTCGCCGGAAAGTTCATCCCTAATTTCATCGTCGGACATATCGGTATCCAGCGCTATGGTATAAGTGGCGTAAGCACAGTCGCCCACCGCCATTACGGGAGAAGCGGTAAACAGCACGGTTATACCGTCGGGCATGACCTTATTAAGGGCTTCCGTAATCTCCTCAAAGGAAATGTTCTCGGTGTGCAGACGGAAATCCGCCGCCTCGTAAATACTTTCCTGAAAAATGGAAAGGGGCTGTACGAAAACCAGACGGACGTGAGGATTATATCCCTCGGTAAAAACTATATCCAGTCCGCTTCTTACAAGGGCGCGGGAGATGGCACGGGAAATATCAAGATGAGAAATATACCGCACGGGACCTTTTTTTGAAAAAAACATTCTTACCGACAGCATTTTCTTTCACCTCCCAATTTGTTTGCACCGCAGGCGGAGCACTGGGTACGGCAATCGGGCGTAGTGGTTTCGGCATACGCCTTTTTGCACTCTCTTATAAGAAACTCTTTGGTTACGCCGCAATCGATATGGTCCCAAGGCAGAATCTCGTCAAAGGACATTTTTCTGTTTGCATAAAAGGCAGGGTCGATACCCACTGCATCGAATACTTCGCACCATTTTTCGTAATCAAAGCATTCGTCCCAGCCGTCAAACCGCTGACCGCGCTTATTTGCTTCAACAAGCGCCGCAGACAGCTTTCTGTTGCCCTTGGCAAACACCGCCTCAAGACGGGAAACCTTTGCCTCGTGCCAGGAATAACGTATTTTACGGGTCTTTATACTATCGCGCAGCAGCATTTGCTTTCTGCGTAATTCCTCGAAATCATCCTGCTTTTCCCACTGGAAGGGTGTAAGCGCCTTGGGCACGAAGCAGGAAACGGATATGCCTACCTCCACCTTTCTGCCGGGACGCTTTACAGAATAAAACTCATCCACTATTTTTTGAGAAAGGTTGGCGATACCAACGATATCCTCCTCGGTTTCGGTGGGAAGTCCGTTCATAAAATACAATTTAAGGGAGTTTCTGCCGCCGTCAAAGGCTTTGCGGCAGGCGGAAAGAATCTCATCCTCGGTAATGTTTTTGTTTATAACGTCGCGAAGGCGTTGTGTGCCTGCCTCGGGAGCAAAGGTCATACCGCTTTTGCGCACGCTCATTACCTTTTCCATCAATTCCTCATAAAAAGCGTCGATACGCTGAGAAGGCAGAGAAAGACTTACCTTTTTATCGTCCGTCCAGGTGAGAAGCTTATCTATAAGCTCGGGAAGACGGGTATAGTCCGACACGGACAGACAGGAAAGAGACATTTCCGAATAGCCCGTTTTATCAAAGCATTCCTTGGCGCAAGCGTTGATAACATCGGGAGTTTTCTCTCTATAAGGGCGGTACACCATGCCTGCCTGACAGAAGCGGCAGCCTCTTATACAGCCGCGGAATATCTCCATAACGATACGGTCATGCACCGTTTCGATATAAGGCACCTCCGCGTCGGTGGGATAATACACCTTGTCAAGGTCCTTTATAATACGCTTGGTTATTTTTGCGGGAAC
>JAZSIT010000049.1:0-4093 GCA_045533895.1 Eubacteriales bacterium | reverse complement strand
ACTCCTCTTGCCGATGAGGAATTCAAAGCAAACCATCCGAAAGCATATCCTTGGCTTCTTGCAACGGCAATTATGGCTTTGCTGCTTCCCATGCTTATATATTGTTTGGTCATATTTGCTTGCGGCGCTCCAAACAGCTTTTGGATGATTTTTGGTATGGCAGGCGCGTTTATTATAGGTGTGGGGTTATTCAACATCGTTTCCGCTTTCGTCCAGATGTATCTCGGGCATACGGTTACCATAGTGTGCTTGCTTTTGGGCGGAGCTATAGTCGCCGCCAGTATGTTTTTGCTGTTTTATCCTTCAGGGGTGAACTTTTTCGACGAAAGAGCGGCAGTGCATGTTTTCTTTTCTTTTCTCGTGTTAACTTTTTGCATCGGATATTATTTTTTCTTCCGCGACGGTTTCCGCACTTGGTTAAAACGTAAAAAAGGCTTGAATATGACACAGCAGCATAAGCTGAAAAAAGGCTTTTTTAACTATGTGTGGTATCTTGCAATTCAAAAAGAAATCGGCTGGGTGTGGTTATTTCCTCTTAACTCTATTTTCACTGTTTCATGTGCCGGCACCCTTGTATTGACCGTACTCTCCTTTGTTTTTCATAGTCTCGCCGTATGGAACTGTTTGCTTTTGACGCTAACTTTTATTGTTTCGGCGGTGATGTATATGTTTTACCGCATACAGGAGAATCTTGAAAAGTACAACACGCCCATAGTCCTTTACAGAGTTGATACCGGAAAGGGATTTTCGCGTCGATCACCCGTCACTTCTATCGTTTACGATTTGGGATTTATTGCCATCGCGGCGTTTTTACTGTATGTTAATTACTCAATTGTCGCCGAGCTTCACGATGTTTCTGTAAAAGAAATGTTTTTGCTGCTGTTTAGCTGACATTTAAGCACCTTTTTGAAGGTGCTTTTTCTTTACATTTTTCCTTTTCCGTGGTACAATATACTAAACCCAAAACTTTTATGAGGTGCTTTTATGAAAAAGTGGTCTTTATATACAACAAAGGAGATAAAACCTGCGGGCTGGATCAAAAAACAGCTTGAGATTCAGGCAAGAGCGTTAAGCGGAAATCTTCACAGGGTATGGCCGGATGTCCGTGACAGCAAGTGGATCGGCGGAACGGCTGAAGGCTGGGAGCGTGTTCCTTACTGGCTGGACGGATTTATTCCCATGGCGTATCTGCTGGAGGACGAGGAGCTTATTTCCACCGCAAAAAAGTATATGGATGCCATTCTTTCCTTCCAAAAGCCCGACGGATGGCTTTGCCCCTGCGAGGATGACCGCCGTCCTTTTTACGATACTTGGGCGGTACTGCTTCTTTCAAAGGTGCTTATGGTGTACTACCAATGCTCCGGCGAGGAGAAGGCAGTAAAAGCACTTTACGATATGCTTAAAAACTATTATGATCTTTTGCAAAACGGCACCGTAAAGCTGTTCGAGTGGGGCAAATACCGCTGGTACGAGGGCTTTATGGCTATTGAGTTTTTGTATGAGCGCTGCGGAGAGGAATGGCTTAAGGATCTTGCCAAGCTGTTTAAACAGCAGGGTATGGATTACGATACCGTTACCGATTTGTGGGTCCGTCCCCTTAATAAATGGACCTTTGATACTCATATAGTTAATCTCGCAATGATGCTTAAGTCCGAGGCGGTCTCCTGCGACCTGCTTGGCGAAGATTATACCGATAAAGCTCAGCATTATTACGATCTTCTTGAAAAATATAACGGTATGCCTGCAGGCACCTTCACCGGTGACGAGTGTCTTTCCGGCGTAAGCCCCATTCAGGGCGCGGAACTTTGTTCCGTTGTTGAGCTTATGTATGACTACGAGCTGATGTATGCATATACCGGTGACAAAAAGTGGGCGGAGCGTCTGGAAACCGTTGCGTTCAACGCGCTTCCTGCCGCTATAAGCGACGATATGTGGTCTCATCAGTACGTGCAGATGTCCAACCAAATATCCTGCATACGCTTCCCCGGAAAATCTGTTTTCCGCACCAACAACAGCGAGGCTCATCTTTTCGGTCTTGAGCCCAATTACGGTTGCTGCACTGCCAACTTCAGTCAGGGCTGGCCCAAGCTTACCGTTTCTTCGTTTATGTATGACGGAGATACCGTGTTAAGTGCGGTTCCGGTTCCCTCTGCTCTTGATACCGGAGATATTTCGGTTAAGCTTGATACCAATTATCCTTTTGAAAACACGTTTGTTTATACCGCCTGCGGAAAGAAGGACTTTGTCCTTCAGCTTCGTGTTCCTTCCTTTGCGGAAAATTATACCGTAAACGGCAAGACCTTTGAAAAGGGCAAGGACGTAGTTTCCGTATTTATAAAGGCAGGGGAAGAAACAACCGTGCAGGTATCCTTTGAGGTCTGCCCCGTTTTTGAAAAACGCGCATACGGACTTAACGCGGTGCGTTACGGCTCGCTCTTGTTCTCACTGCCTATTAAATATCACACTGTTATGAAGGAATACGAGCGTGACGGAGTGGAGCGTAAATTCCCTTATTGCGATTACGAATATTATCCCGATACAGACTGGAATTACGGATTTGCGGATACCGCTCTTACCGTGGAATACCGCGGTGTAAGCGATACTCCTTTTTCCTCTGTAAATCCTCCCGTTGTTATTAAGGCGAATGTTAAAAAGATAGACTGGGGATATGCAGACGGATATGATACCGTTTGTGCAAAGATACCCGAACACACAGAGGGTATCGGAGAAGCCGAAGAAAAGGAGCTTTATCCTTACGGCTGTGCAAAGCTCCGCATGACAGAGCTACCCTTCGTGAAAGAAAAATAGGGTAACAGTATGGAAAATTTACTTAAATATATTGAAAAAATGGTTGAAAACGAGGCTGACCGTATAATTATCAGTAACCCCGTTTCCAAGCAGAACGAGTATAAAAAAATAACCGTCCTGCGCAAAAAGGACGGGTATCAGGTGTCCAAATATACCGAAAAGCAGGTGTTTCATGAAAACCTTTCTTTTTCGGAAACTCCTGCCCGTTGCGTGTCACTTGTAAAGGGAAATTTTAAGCAGATAAACGGTTTTGACGGAAATTCGGAGCATATCGTGCTTATTTCCAAAAAAGGGAAAGCTATGTATACCGTTGCCAAAAACTACACTCCTTCGGATGTGGACACAAGCCACAACCGCAAGAAGAATTATATTCTGGCAGAAGGCACCTTTATTCCGCCCCTTGTGGATATGGGCGTGTTTACCAAGGAAGGCAAGGTTATAAACGCCATGTACCACAAGTACAAGCAGATAAACCGCTTTCTTGAAACTATCGATGACGAAATATCCTCATATTCCTCCAAAAGTATAAACGTAATCGATTTCGGCTGCGGAAAATCCTATCTCACCTTCGTTTTGTATTATTATCTCACAGAGATAAAAGGTATGCAGGTGAATATGATAGGGCTTGACCTTAAAAAGGACGTTATCATAAAGTGCAACGCCTCTGCAGTTAAATACGGATATTCGGGCTTGCGCTTTGAAATGGGGGATATAAACGGGTATAAAACTCCATTTGACGTGGATATGGTGGTCACCCTCCATGCCTGCGATACGGCTACCGATTACGCTTTGTATAACGCAATAAATTGGGGCGCAAAGATGATATTCTCCGTACCTTGCTGCCAGCACGAGCTGAATAAGCAGATACAGCCCAAAAACCTTGATATCATCTCACGATATGGTATTTTACAGGAGCGTTTTTCCGCTCTGGCTACCGATGCTGTACGCGGAAACCTTTTGGAGTATTGCGGGTATAAGACCCAGATAATGGAGTTTATTGACCTTGACCATACTCCCAAAAATATTCTTATCCGCGCAGTAAAACGGGTATCCACTTCCGAAAAAACAAGAAAAAAAGCACTGGACGAAATACATTCTCTCATAAACGAATTCGGCTTCAAGCCCACGCTGTATGAGCTGCTTAATATCGAGTAAACAAAAACGGCACCGTGTGCCGTTTTTTATTACCCAAAACATTTTTTATACGCATCGGTAAGTATTACGCCGTGGTCGGATGCAATATCTTTACTCTTTCCGTCAGCAGTAAGGGTGAGGGTAATATCGC
>JAZSIT010000093.1:0-12439 GCA_045533895.1 Eubacteriales bacterium | reverse complement strand
ATGGCAGGCAATACGCCTTACATATTTGTTAAGCATATCTATGCATCCGCTTCCCTTTTGGGCGCAGTTATTTGCGTGGCAATGTGGAATTTCGCAGGAGGAACCGTGTCTATGCTGGTTTCTGCCGCAGTTATAATAACCATCCGCTTCCTGGCGGCACATTTTAAGTGGAGTCTGCCAAAAGCAGAATAATTCCCCACAAAAGGTTTTCAGATAAGTAGGGGCGATTCACGAATCGCCCGTTACAGACAATATATTTCAATTGAAAACGCTTTCGCGGGGGCCCCGAAAATAACACCCCACTTCATACTTTGTACTTAAAAAAGCACGGATTATCCGTGCTTTTTTGTTTCGTCCTGCTTGCAATAAAAATCTTACTTAAAATTCTTTGGTATTTTGCTCATCGGTTTTTCGAGAAGCATCACAATAATAGCGCAGACGGTGCCGTTGATAAGCACGTAAGGCGCGTTATAGACTATGGAATAAATAAAAGGCGAAGCGGTGGTGATGCCGTAAACCGTTTCGGATGCGGTGATGGCATAAATGGTGATACCGCTTACAAAATGTACGAGGAAGCGCACACCCGTAGCGACAGCCGTGCCGGGAAGCGCTTTTTTGAAAAAGCCTGCCGTTCCCACAGCGCCATAAGCCAAAACGTAATCGAACATAACCGAGGGAAAACCCCAACCGATACCGCCCCAAACGATAGCTTTAAGCAGCCCGAACACAGCGCCGGTAGCAATTCCCCACACGCCGCCGCGGCGAAGTGCGAGGATTACCAGAGGCACCATAAGTATATCAAGACCGCCGCCCTGCATCCATGCGAAATCCAGCTCAAGCGGGCAGAGGGCGAGGGCGAGAGCGACGGTTATGCCGCATTCGCAGAGAATGAGTAATCTTTCTTTTGCTTTTTTGTTCATTTTCTTTTGTTAAAGACGCTTGCTTTTTTGTTTACACCGGGAAAAACAAAAGATCCGACTTGCCTTTTTTATTAAGAACAAGTCGGATAAATCTTTATCATTTCTCGGCGCAAAGCGGAAAAGCCGCGCCTTTACTCCCTTCAACAGTATTATCTGACAGGTTCAACGGGTATAATCTCAGCCGCAGGAAATATTTTTCCCACAGCACCCCTTAATGATGATATTTAATTGTAATTGATTCTGAATTCTATTCCTACTTCTACCGTGTAATCCGATTTATCGGGCTTTACGCCGGGGATATAAGGCGGCGTATCCTGATAAACCGCGGTGAAGCTGATAGAATATGAAGCGGGCAAACCGTCCTCGGACAGGATATATTCACAGACAATATCCTTAAAAGCAGATTCGTCCTTTACAACGCTGGCAACGCCGCAAATTTCAGGCAGTGCAGCGCCGAGAAGGTTATACAGAGTATCGCTTTTTGAATTATCCTTGATATAATGGCGGTACACAGTACCTGCCAGAGTGGTGCCCGTTTCGGTTTTTTTAATCTCGCTCTCCTCAAAAAGCAGAGGCGCGGAGTATATCATAGATGAACGAAGCTCTTCCCAAGAGGTTTCTTCTTTCAACCCATCGGTTGTAAGAACGCCGTCCGACCATGATATTTGTGATTTTCCAAGGTTATCGCCAAGGAAGGTTTCTTCTATCTCTGCGGTAAGAGAAAGTGGAGCGTCTGATACGGAAATATCGCCGGAAGCAAGCAGGACACACTTTTTGCCCATCTCTACACGAAGTATAAAGGTGTAATCGTTATATTCCGCGTGGGAAAAACCGTCTTTTACCGGTTGGATATGAGTTATATCTGCAGAAGCGCAGGAAGCGAGAAGCAGGCAAAGAGCAACAAGAAATATTAACAGTTTTTTCACTTTAGTTGTTCTCCTGCCAGAAACGCTTCGAATTTTTCGATAGTTTCCAAAATCTCATAGGTGAGCGTGTAATATCCGCCTGCGCCGTCTATTGTATAGTACGCCTTGGTGGAGGTTACGCGGTAGAAGATTATCTCGTCCTTCTTGGTTTCGCTCTTTATCTTTATGCGCAGCATTTCACTGCCTTTTTCACCGTCGGCAAGGTCGTACTCGCCATCGCGGGAGATGTTGATAACCGAAACGTATACCTGACGGAAGGTATCCATATCCAGCTCCTTGCCGTCAACGGTTACGGACTGAACGGTGCCGTTTTCGTCTTTGCCGAAAACGCAGGTATATTCCTTGCCGTTAAAGGTAAAGGTCATTTCATCAAGGTCATCAATAATCATCATAAGCAGAGAGGAGCTGAGGAAATCGGTAGGTTCCCACTCCATCCAAGGTGCGGTCTCAAGAGTAACGCGAGCGATATAAGGATTGACAAACTTAACTTCCTCGCCGTTTTCGGTGGTGGTTATCATAGACATTGCATAGCGGGAACCGTCTTCAAGAGGGTCGGTAAGGAGAATATCCATGGTGTAGCCGCCGTATACATAGTGTATCTGCATGGCGGGATTCATTTCAACTTCCTGTTCCTTGGTCTCCTCGTTAAGGACGGGGTTGCCGTTTTCGTCCACCTGCCATTTACCAAAGCCGTATTCAACCAGGTCCTTGTTTTCGATACCGATCTTAACAACCTCGTCGCCTGTAAGCACGCAGACAGACATAAGGAATTCAACGTACTTTGTGGTGTTGACGTATGCGTAGTTTCTGTCCTCGGGAACAAACTCATCGGTAGTTATCATCCAAAGACCGATAAAGGCATCTGCAGGGTTAGCGTCAACGTCCCCTGCTATAATACGGATCTCATCGGTAACGAAGAGCTTTTTGGTGGAATAGCCTTCGATATCAATACGGACGTATTTAACAGGGTCTTTACTCTCGAAATCCAGAGTGTAGACCTGATAAGTTCCGTTTTTCTGGTCCTTAAAGGTTTCTTCGCCGTAAAGCTTTACAGATTGGAAGGTAGAGCCATCGGTACAAACATAGACCTCAACACTCTCGGGCAGGTATGCGCCCTTGGCTTCATCTCTTACAATGGGAAGTTTTACGGAATACTTGCCGTTTTTGGAGATGCGGTTGGTGGAGATAGCCATTTTAATAGCCTCGCCGTCCTTGGAGCCCATACCGATAAAGTTGGTGTCCTGAGTCCAATCCGAATAAACTCCGGAAAGACGCTTAAGGTCGGTAAGCAGTTTTGCAACGTCCGCCTTTTCATCGGAAAGAGCGATATTGCTTGATGCCGCCATAGCTCTGCGGAGACGAATGGTTATATTCTGGTCCAGATCGCGGAAATAGATAGCCATCTGGTCGATAGAATAGATTGCGTTGGTATCCGAAATGGGATAAACCATGGTTGCGGTAAGGAAGGTCTCGCCGCCTGCGGCAAAGGTAGAAGCCACGTCTGCGCTGAGCAGCAGATAAACGTGGTCTTTTCCGTCATAACGGGCATAGTTGTAAAGACCGGTAGAATCCACATCGCCTATAATTATCTTGTGAGTCTTTCCGTCCATGGTTTCAACTGTGACGGTGGCGGTGGAGCCCTCTCCGTCAAGACCGTACTGGGCGAAATCCTTGGGGTTATTAACCTTGCCCTCGGCGCAGGTGTAGGTGGCGTTTACCACCAGATAAGAGAACGCCTCGGCATTAAGCTCAACGCCCTCCGCTCCTTCGATATAGAAGGAGGAGGAGTTTTTGTTCATACGGTAGACCTTGAAAGCGGTCTTTTGGTTTTTAACGGAAATAGATTTTACATCGCTTCTGGTAATAGAGGGATACAGGAAGGGCTTGCCCGTGGTGGTTACCACGTCGCCGTCTGTATCAAAGCCTTTGAGCGCGCGGAGGGAAAGAGTTATATTCTCCTCACCGCACAGAGTAAGGAAGGAATTTACAAACATATTCTCACCGTCAAAGGCGTAAGGCGTGCCGTCCTCAAGAAAACGGAAGAATTCGTCCTTGGTAAAGGTAACGCTGTCGCCCTTTGCGGAGATGGTGCAAAAGCTGTTTCCGTCTCCCGTTTTTACCTTTATTTTTCCGCATTCCGCAACGGAAAGGGCGAATTTGTATACTATACTGCCGGTTTTATCTCCGGACAGCGTTGCCTCATCGGCAGAAAAGGAAATTGTTCCTTTAATTTCCTCCAAAGCGTCCTTGCCTTCTGCGGAAAGGACGTAAAGAGGGTCTATCTCCTCGTCGGGGGCAGGCTCATACAGAAAGATAAAATATCCGGCAATAAGCACAGCCGCCGCAGCGAGAATTGCAAGAATAAGTGCAAGAGGACGCTTTGAGCCGCCTTTTTTTGCTTTGCCCGTTTCTCCGCCCTTGGTGGCGAAGGTAGAGTTTTCCGCAGTTATCTCCTCTTCGGGAGTAAATGTTTCGGCGTCTGTATATATAATTTCGTTGCGCTTCATTTACAGGTGTCTCCTCTTAATATATACGCCTACGCCGATAACAAGCACGATAAGAGGTGCAACGGCGATAACGATAACGGAAAGGGTCTTTGCTTCGCCCGTTTCAAGTGCCAGCGCGGTATCTGCGAACACTTTGTAATCGATATTGGGAGAAACACGCTCGGTAGACATCATTCTTGCCGCAGATTCAATAACCTCGCGGTTGCCGTACTGGGCGGTAAGACATTCGTCAGAAACAAATTGTGTACTGCCGCAGAGGGCAACGTACTGGAATTTTGCGGCGTTGGTATCGTCGTAATCCATAAATGTGGCGATATTGAGCAGCGGATAAGTTCCGCTTACGCCGGCTTTATCCGTCGCTTCTGCAAAGGTGGTAAAGGAAGTTGCTACAGACGCGCCGTTGGAGGGCGTGCCGGAGGTAAGCTTTACAGCATTGCCGAATACGGTTTTTACATCCGAATCATCGGCAAAAGAGATGTGAAGCTGTGCGGCAACAGAGCCTGTTTCACCTGCGGATTTTGCCAGAATGGACTTTTTATTAAGCTTAAGAGAATGTGTTTCGTCGGTAAGCAGGTCGTTGGGAACGTAATCCATGCCCCAAACGTCGCTTAAATAAGAGCGCAGGTTAGGCAGATCCGGAGTAGAAGCGTCAACAAACACCATGAGAGAGCGGTAATCCTTAAGGAAAGAGTTGATTATCGCAGTTTCATCTGCGGCGTTGGGATTATCCTTATCGTAATCCGCAAGGTCGTGGGTGGGGTTACAAATAACCATAATACGGGCGTTGGCAAAAGCCTCTTCCAGCTCCGCATCGCTTGCCTTGTTAAGATCGATAACCTGTGTGGTAAAGCCTACGTCCTCGAAAAGTGCTTTAAGGCTGGCAGGAACAGTCTCGCCGTGGCCCTGAGTAAAGAGAACGGAATAAGGCTGGTCGATAGAGCACTGGGTAATGGCGGAAACCATACGGGATTCGCCGTTGTAAGCATACAGAGAACCATCGGATTCAGCCACCATAAAGAAGGAATCGAAGGTAAGAACACGGGTGTGGTACTTGCCCTCAACTATAATATTGGAGGCGGTGAGGTTGGTCTGTGTATAGTGCTTTATATCGTTAACGTATTTTGGGTCTGCGGTAACGTCAAAGTATGCAACCTTGATGTTATCGGGAAATTTTTCCGCAAAGGAGAGGACTGTCTCGTGTACCATGCGCAGATAGTTATAGCTGGTGGTCTCGTATTCCTCAAGTCTGTCGCGGGCAGTACAGAAGTGGACGGTAATATCAAAATCATCGCCCAGATTTTCAAGATACTCTACAGTCTCATCGCCGATAGAATAAAATTCTTCGTCTGTAAGGTCGATAGAGAAAATATGGGACGCATTGAAGGCGGTTATTATAAGGTTAATGCCGATAATAAGCGCCAATGTTACCGCGGTAAGTGCCACGGAAAGTCCGCCGTATTTGAAATTACGGGAGTTAAGAAAGTTTTTAATTGATTTTTTATTATTTGCCATTTTCCCTTTACCTCCTTATGACCAACGGCGCTTTTCATACACACGCACGGTGAGGAAAAGGAACACTGCGGTAAAGCTTATAAAGTAAACCACTGCGCTCAGATCTAAAATACCGTTTGCCATGGTAGCATATCTGTCTATAATAGAAAACCAACGGATAACGGTACGCACCCATTCCACGGGAATGGAGGAAACCAAAAGTCCCAATATAAGCAGGACAACTATAATTCCCATTGAGCCGATAGCCGCGTTAAGCTGGCTCTCGGTAAGGGCGGAAATAAACACGCCTACTGCTATGAATGCCGCGCCGATGAGGAACAGGCTGAGCACGTTAAGCAATATATAGGAAAGAGAAGGGTTTCCGTAAAGATAAAGTAAATAGAAGTTAAAGGAGTTTACTCCTAAAACTGCGGCAAAAACAGTGAGTGCCGCAAGATATTTCGCCAACACCATAGAAGTGAGGGAAACGGGGGCAGTGAGCAATATCTGCTCTGCTTTGGTGCGGCGGTCGTCTGCAAAAAGCTTCATGGTGAGCAAAGGAATAAGTATTGCAAACACGAAAAGCAGTGCCAAAAAGTAGGATGACATACTGGAAGTATCTGCCTGAAGAAGCACAAGGAAGGAGAACAGTGCGCCGGACACTGCCAAAAACATTCCCGCGAAGACATAGCCGATGGGAGTGGTGATATATGAGCGCAATTCGCGCCAGTAGATAGCCCGCATTATTCTTCCCCTGCCTTTCTTACACGTTTAACCGTTTTGCGGTTTTCTTTTTCTTTTCTCTTTTCGGTAAGACGGATAAAGATATCCTCAAGATTCAATTCCATACCCTCAAGACCGATAAGATACCAGCCGTTTCTCGAAAGAAGGGAGAAAAGCGGCTTGCGGATATCTATTTTATCCTCGGATTCAATGAGATAACTGGTGGAATCGGTATCCCGCTTACCCAAAACCTCGGCATATTTTACGCCGGGGAGCCCTTTAAGAGCTTTTATTACGTCGTTTTCGGGACCGACAATTTTTGCCATAAGCTTGCGGGAGCCGTCAACAGCGTTGACAAGGTCCTGGGTGCGCTCGTTGGCAACTATCTCGCCCTTGTTTATAACCACAATTCTGTCGCACACAGCCTGAACCTCGGGCAGGATGTGGGTGGAAAGAATAACGGTGTGCTGTTTGCCCAGCACGCGGATAAGGTTACGGATTTCTATTATCTGCTTAGGGTCAAGACCAACGGTAGGCTCATCGAATATAAGCACCTTGGGGTTTCCGATAAGCGCCTGAGCGATACCCACACGCTGACGGTAACCTTTAGAAAGGTTCTTTATTTTACGGTTGAACACGTCGGTTATCTTAACGACCTCGCAAACCTCTTTAAGATGAGAATCCTTGGGAAGAGTGCATTTTTTAAGCTGATATACAAAGGAAAGGTATTCCTTTACCGTCATATCAACGTAAAGAGGGGGCTGTTCGGGAAGAAAGCCTATCTTACTTTTTGCTTCTATGGGGTTTTCAAGAATATCCACTCCGTCAATACGGCAAGAGCCGGAGGTGGCGGAAAGATAGCCGGTAAGAATATTGAGAGTGGTGGTTTTTCCTGCGCCGTTGGGGCCGAGGAAGCCCATTATCTCGCCTTCTTCTACGTTAAAGGTAACACCTTTGACCGCCTGCTTATCACCGAAATTCTTGTAAACATCGATTATCTCGATCATTTGTTATTTCTCCTGTTTTTCTATACTTATGCCCAAATCGATAAGCGCCTGTGCAGGCACTTCCGCAGGGCAGTCTGTCATAAGTTCGGATGCGTTGGAAACCTTGGGGAAGGCAACAACGTCTCTTAAAGTAGGTGCGCCCAGCATCTGCATTACAAGTCTGTCCAGACCCAGCGCCATACCGCCGTGGGGAGGTGCGCCGTATTTGAATGCATCAAGGAGATAACCGAACTTTGCCTGCGCTTCCTCATCGGAAAGACCAAGCAGACGGAATATTGTCGCCTGCAGAGCAGGGTCGGTTATACGGATAGAACCGGAAGAAAGCTCGATACCGTTGAGCACAAGGTCGTATGCCTTTGCGCGGACAGCGCCCTTATCTGTTTCAAGATAATCAAGACACTCGTCAAGAGGTGCGGTGAAGGGATGGTGCATTGCCAGCCATTCGCCGGATTCGGGGTCTTTTTCAAAGAAGGGGAATTCAACTACCCAAAGGAAGCAGTATCCCTCTCTGGGAACGTCAAGTCTGTTTGCCGCCTCAACACGAAGCTGACCCAACTGGGTGAGAACTGCGTTATCGTTGGTGTCTGCAATAATAAACGCCACGTCGCCGTCAGCACAGTCCATACGGGTACAGATGGAGTTAAGCTCGTCCTCTGTCATAAACTTGGCAAAGGAGCAGGTGGTGTTGCCGCCGACACGCTTTATCCAAGCCAGACCCTTTGCGCCGCAGGACTTTGCGTATTCGGTAAGCTTATCTATCTCCTTACGGGTGAGCTTTTCGGCATAGCCCTTGCAGTTGATGCCTCTTACACTGCCGCCTGCGCTTACTGCGCCGGTGAACACGGAGAAATCACAGCCCTTGACAATATCGGAAACATCAACGATCTCCATACCGAAGCGCATATCCGGCTTATCACTGCCGTAACGGTTCATACACTCACGGTAGGTGTAACGGGGAATGGGAGGAACGTCAACGTCCAGAGTTTCCTTGAACACTCTGCGGATGTAACCCTCACCTATATTCAGCACGTCCTCCATCTGAACGAAGGACATTTCAAAGTCGATCTGGGTAAATTCGGGCTGTCTGTCCGCACGAAGGTCCTCGTCACGGAAGCAACGTGCGATCTGCATATATCTGTCAAAGCCCGCAACCATGGAAAGCTGCTTGTAAAGCTGAGGAGACTGGGGAAGCGCGTAGAAAGAGCCCTTTCTTACACGGCTGGGAACAAGATAGTCACGTGCGCCCTCGGGAGTGGAGCGTATAAGCATGGGAGTCTCTATTTCGATAAAGCCGTTTTCATCAAAATAATCTCTGGTAACCTTTGCACCCTTGTGTCTGAACAGCAGGTTTTGCATAAGGTCGGGACGGCGCAGGTCGAGATAACGGTGCTTTAAGCGCAGCTCCTCGTTGGCGCGGCTGTTTTCAACTATTTCAAAGGGAGTTGTCTGGGAAACAGACAGCACCTTCAATACGTCAACGGCGATCTCCACCTCGCCGGTGGGAATCTGCAGGTTTTTGGAGGAACGCTCTCTTACGGTTCCCTCTGCACACAGCACGTATTCGCTACGTACCGCAAATGCTTTTTCAAACACCTCTCTGTCGGTATTGTCGTCAAAAGCGAGCTGAACGATACCGCTTCTGTCGCGCAGGTCGATAAATATAAGACCGCCAAGGTCACGCTGACGCTGGCACCAGCCCATTACGCAGACACGCTCGCCTACGTTTTGTATATTAAACTCACCGCAATAGTGAGTTCTTTTTGAATTGCCTAAAAGTTCTGCCATAGTTTTTGTTTTGCCTTCTTTCAAAGTATAGTGAATAATGAGGAATGAGAAATTACGGAAGATTTTTGCCGCCCGGCAAAAATCAACCATCATTCATCATTTAGCACTCGCTTTGCGAGTGCGTCGCATTTATCATTCGTCATTTTTTATTACGTTAGCAATATCAGCTGCCGACAGGTTGACTTCCGCCCTGCCGCCGTCTTGCATATTCTTAACGGTAACAACACCCTGCTCCAGCTCGTTTCCGCCGATAACGGCAACGTACCGCGCGCCCGTCTTGTCCGCATATTTCATCTGCGCTTTTATACTGCGGGAGCAAAGGTCGGTCTCCGCTTTTATTCCCATACCGCGCAGTTCCTCGCACAAAGCAAATACCTTGGTGTATCCGTCCTTATCCGCAGGGGCGAGATAAATGTCCGGAGCCGTGTCAACCGATTTAAGCAAATCCTCCTGCTCAAGGCAGGCAACCAGACGGGTAATACCCATACCGAAGCCAACGCCTGACATCTGGGGACCGCCAAGCTGTGCAACCAGACCATCGTATCTGCCGCCGCCGCAAACGGTGGACTGTGCGCCGATACGCTCATCTATAAACTCAAACACCGTGCCGGTGTAATAATCAAGTCCTCTTACAATACCGGAATCTATAACGTAAGGAACGCCGGTAGCATCCAGAATATCCGTAAGCGCCTTAAGGTGGTTTTGGCAATCCTCACACAGATGGTCGGTAGTCTTGGGTGCGCCGGAAGCTATCTCCGAGCAAATGGGAGACTTACAGTCCAGCACACGGAGGGGGTTTTTGCCCAAACGCTCAATACAGGTGGGGCAAAGCTTATCCGTATAACCGCCGAGATATTCAACAAGCGCCTCTCTGTAAACGGGACGGCAGTTGGGACATCCCACGGAGTTGATGTGTAATTTTACGTTGTTAAGCCCCAATTCCTTGAACACGCTGTATGCAAGGGAGATAACCGTTGCATCTGCCGCAGGGGACTCGGAGCCGAACAATTCTGTACCGAACTGGAAAAACTCTCTGCTTCTGCCTGCTTGGGGTTTTTCATAACGGAAAAAGTTGGTTAGGTAATACAGTTTTAAGGGCATTGCCCCTGCGTAAAGACCGTTTTCCAGCATACTGCGGACAACGCACGCCGTTCCCTCGGGACGGAGGGAGAGACTGCGGTCGTCTCTATCCTTAAAAGTATACATTTCCTTTTGCACCACGTCGGTAGTGTCGCCCACACCGCGGGAGAAAAGCTCGGTTGCCTCAAAGGTGGGGAAGCGTATCTCGCCAAAGCCGTATTCAAGACACTTTTTGCGGATAACGCCTTCTATATACTGCCAAGAGGCAGTCTGCTCCGGGAGGATATCCAAGGTTCCTCTCGGTTTTTTTATCTGATTCATAATAAAAACTACTCCGAAAAATTAATATGTTGCGTTTTTTTGCCACTCGCGCCAATCAAGGTCGCCTCTGCTGAGGGCGAGGATAAGGGCTTCTGCCGTTGCGATATTGGTTGCAACGGGGATATTATGGCTATCACACAGACGGATAAGCTGAAGTGTTCCGTCAAGATATTCAGTGTCTGAATTAGGGTCGCGAAGGAAGATGAGCAGGTCGATCTCGTTATACGCGATACGGGCTGCTATCTGCTCCGCGCCGCCGTGGGCGCCGGAAAGCATTCTCTCTACCTTTAATCCGGTAGCTTCACTGATATACTTGCCGGTGGTGGCAGTTGCACAAAGGTTATGCTTGGCAAGCACTCCGCAGTAGGCCATGCAGAATTCGGTGATAAGTTCTTTTCTCTTATCGTTGGCGATAATTGCTATTTCCATATCGGTCTTCGTCCTTTCTTGCCTTAATAAAAGCTATGTAAGATAATATTTTCTTTTCATGGTGCGGTACACGCCACCAAACAGAGGAACTGTACTTCCGCACAGACGGTATGCAATATTTATTGCCGCCGCCTCATAAGAATAGGCTTTACCCTTGTGTGAGCAAAAGGCAATATTCCCCTTCTCCGCCTCTACTGCGGCGTTTTTATCCCACGGCACAATGCCGATAAGAGGAACTGCGGAATTCATAATAATATCCGCAGGGTCGGGCAGTAAGCCTTTGTCCGCTTCCTTTTTGCGGAACATATTTATTACAAGGTGCTGGTCAGTAAGTCCTTCCTTTGCAAGGAGAGCGGCGGTTTTCTCTGCCGCACGGACGGAGGTGGACTGGTGTGCCGTTACTATTACCGCACTGTCTGCACAGGAGGCGAGCAGTGAATAATAAGGCGAATACTCCGCAGAGGAGTCTATAAGCACAAAATCATAAACGCTTTTAAGATACGCAAAGAGCTTACCCGTCCGCTTAGGATCCAAAGCAGACCCGTCGTATGTCTGAGGCGCGGGAATAAAATCCGGCTTACTGCCGTCTCCTTTAATGACCGCGCTCTCTACCGAACAGATTCCCAAAATAACGTCTTTAATATCAAAAAGCGTGTTGTTTTCTTTACCGAGAAGAATATCCATACTGCGCATACCGAAATCCCCGTCTACAACGAGGACGCTTTTGCCAAGCGAGCAAAGGGCTCCTGCCAGATTTGCCGTTACAAAGCTTTTTCCAACGCCGCCCTTAAAGGACGTAACAAATACACATCTGCCCAAAAAAATATTCCTCCCTTCGCCCATACTTATAGATATACTATTATATTACATAAGGGTAATTTTGTCAACGAAAAATGCGTATTAAAAACAGATTAATATTGTTAATATGTAGTGAAAGCTGTTGACTTATGGCGAAAATATAATATAATGAGAAATGGGAAACGAGGAATGAGAAACGAGAAATGAGAAATGGGGAATAATGGTTGCTTTTTGCACATTAGTGCAAAAAGCTCCCGCAATTCGTCATTCCTCATTCATCATTTATCATTCATCATTTATCATTCATCATTTTCTCGGAGAAAGTAATGTATACAGAAAAAGCTATCCTTTTAGACGACGGCTCCATTGACCGCTCGCTCACTCGTATATCCCACGAAATTGTGGAAAAAAACGAGGATATTTTATCTATTTGTCTTGTGGGAATACGCCGC
>JAZSIT010000146.1:0-12506 GCA_045533895.1 Eubacteriales bacterium | reverse complement strand
ACTTATCGCGTTGCCGGGCTGAGGAGGATCGTTGTCAAGTCCCTCCCACCATACGGTGTTGTCCGCGGTGTTGTGAACGACGTTGGTGAAGATGGTGTCACGCAGGCAGGTATACAGTGCGTTGGGGTTGGACTTCTCGTTGGTACCGGGGGCAACGCCGAAGAAGCCGTTTTCGGAGTTACCTGCCCGGCTTCTGCCGTCCTTACCTACGCGGAGCCAAGCGATATCGTCGCCTACGCACCATACCTTGTAGCCCTTTTCAAGATAGGACTTAGGAGGTATAAGCATAGCCAGGTTGGTCTTACCGCAAGCAGAGGGGAATGCAGCTGCAACGTACTTGGTTTCGCCTTCGGGAGTCTCAATACCGAGGATGAGCATGTGTTCTGCCATCCAGCCTTCGTTTCTGCCGAGGTAGGAAGCAATTCTGAGAGCGAAGCACTTCTTTCCGAGAAGAACGTTTCCGCCGTAACCGGAGTTGATGGACATAATGGTATTGTCCTGAGGGAAGTGAACGATGTACTTGTTGTTTTCGTCCATATTTGCTCTTGCGTGGAGACCCTTGATGAAGTCGCCGTTTTCACCCATAGCATCAAGAACCTGAGTACCAACTCTGGTCATGATGATCATGTTAAGAACAACGTAGATAGAGTCGGTAAGTTCAATACCGTTCTTTGCAAAGTCACTGCCTACAACGCTCATGGAGTAGGGGATAACGTACATGGTTCTGCCCTTGTAGGAATCCTTGTAAAGAGCGAGAAGCTTTGCTTTCATTTCTTCGGGATCCATCCAGTTGTTGGTGGGACCTGCTTCATGCTTGGTGGGGGTACAAATAAAAGTACGACCTTCTACACGAGCAACGTCGTTAACTGCGGTTCTGTGGAGATAGCAACCGGGAAGCTTTTCCTGGTTAAGCTTGAACATTTCGCCGGAAGCGCAAGCTTCTTCGCGAAGCTGTTCTGCTTGTGCTTCGGAACCGTCAATAATAACAACATTGTCGGGGTTGCAAAGCGCGATCATTTCGTCGAGCCATGCATTGAGTTTAGCATTCTTGGTGTAAGTGCTCATTTTTGTTTTCCTCCGTTTATGTTAAAAAATATTTTATCTGAAATAAAACACAGCGTTTTATTATCTGTTTTTTCTCCTCTTACATCTTGCTGAAGTCCGGCTTCCGCGATAATTTCGGAAATAGTATCTCTGGAAAGTCTATCGGAAAAAGCGGTACACAGCGCGTTTAACAAAGTCTTCCTGCGCTGCGCAAAGGCGGCGCGAATGACTGCGAAGAAGGTTGCTTCATCGGCAGGTGTTATAGGTGGTGTATCATAAAGATCAAATCTAATAACAGCAGAATCAACCTTTGGCGGTGGAGAGAAACTACCTGCTTTTACAGGGAAGAGACGTTTTACCGAAGCGTAATAGTTAACCGATGCGGTAATTGCTCCGTATTCACTGTCTCCACATTTACTGCAAAGCCGTTGTGCAACCTCTTTTTGAACCATTACCGTGATTGTTCGGAATCCGTGTTTGCCTTCCAAAAGCTTCATCAAAATTGGAGTAGTGATGTAATAGGGCAGGTTCGCACACACGCATACCGGCATTCCGGGAAAGTGATCTTCAATAAGCTTGTTTAGATCAACGTTAAGAATATCCTCGTTGATAAGACCGAAGTTCGGGTTATCGGAAAATTTTTCGGTTAGTATTGGAATCAGTTCCGAATCTATCTCAACAGCAACAACTTTTTTTGCAACTGCAAGAAGTTGTTTTGTAAGAACACCCAGCCCGGGTCCGATCTCTATAACGCCGCAATCCTCGGTAATGCCGCTTTCTGCGGCGATACGAGCGGGTATTCTGTCGGATGTGAGAAAGTTTTGTCCGTATTTTTTCTTTTTAACAAAATCGGACATATTTGTTCCTCCGGGTCAATAATACAATTCCAAACATCTGCAATTTAATAATAGCAGATTTGTACCTATTTGTCAACAAAAATACAAAATATTGTATTGATATAACTGACGAATTATTTGTGTTTATTTCTGTCCAGAGCGTACATGTTGCGCAATATAACTTCTTTTTTGCGCCAAGAGAAAGCATATTGCTTATATTCGTCATCGGACATATCCTGTATTACCTTTGGAGAAAGGGTTTCAAGGAAAGTTTCAGCAAAATAAGTAATGGGAGTGAAGAGAGCGTTTTTGTTCATGGGACAATCATTTTGACAAATATCACATCCCCAGCAAATGCGTGCCTTGGTCACCTTTTCTTGTTCTTCGTCAGTGAGTTTCTTTTTTTGCGAAAGTCCGGATAAACAATTTTCGCTTAATATAATACCATCGCCTATAGCATTACCCGGACAAGCGGCGGCGCACATTCCACAGTTAATACAAGATTCGATAGGCTTGAGCGGAGTATCCGGCTTCAAGGCAGAAAGGCAAATGCCGATAAAAACAAAACTTCCGTATTTCTTGTTAATTAAAAGCGAGTTTTTTCCTATAACGCCAAGCCCTCCGTGAGCCGCACAAAGTTTTTCATTAAGAGGGGAATGGTCCGAGAAACCATAAAATGGCGTACTGTACGCTTCGGTAAGTCTGGGGACTATACGTTCAAAAAGCCCCTTCATATATCCGTGATAATCTTTTACACGTGCGTAAGCGGAAACGCCATATTCATCCTTCGCCGTAGTCTCACAACGGTACGGCACGAGAAAAACGAGAATGCTGTTAATATCTCCTTGCGGAAGCAACCTTTCGTTTATAACCAGATTATTGTCAAAAGGAATAAGGGCGTATTCAGTTATATTTTCGTTTAGTAATATATTCTTCAACACGTTTTCTCCAAAAAAATGCCGCCGTTGTGTTGAACGGCGGCGCAATATCTTTAGTCAGATACGTAGGGAATAAGAGCAAGAGTTCTTGCGCGCTTAACAGCAACGGTGAGCTGTCTCTGATGCTTTGCGCAGGTACCGGTAACTCTTCTGGGAAGGATCTTGCTTCTTTCGGAAAGGTTCTTTCTGAACTTGCTAACATCCTTGTAATCAATGTTTTCTATCTTTTCTGCACAGAAAACACATACCTTCTTCTTTCTGCGGGGGCGGAAAGCCTTCTGATTTTCTCTAACCTCAGCAGGAGCGGCAGTGTTTGCAGGAGCGTTTACATTTGCGTTATCCATGGATAAATTCCTCCTTTTTCAGATTTCAGAACGGCAGTTCATCATCGGCAGAAAGTTCTTCAAAAGAAGAATCTGCGCGGGGAGAACTGTAAGAGGGTACGCTTCTGGTGAAATCTCTTGAACCGTCTGCAGCAGACTTACGTTCTACAAAAGAAACTTCATCGGCGACAACCTCGGTGGCATAGCGCTTGTTGTTGTCTTTATCTGTCCAGCTTCTTGTCTGGATAGAGCCGCAAACAAGCATAGGCATGCCCTTTGTGAAATAACGGGAAACAAATTCGGCGGTCTGACGCCAGCAAACTATGTTAATGAAGTCGGTCTGAGGCTGTTCGCCTGTGCGGGTAAACTTTCTGGATACCGCCAGTGAAAAAGTCGTGACCATAACTCCGTTAGGAGTCTGCTTTAATTCGGGGTCGGCAGTCAAGTTGCCGACAAGAATGACTTTGTTAAAAGACATAATTGACCTCCGATTACTGCTCGCACTTTATAGTGAGCGAGCGAAGAATGCCGTCAGTGATGTTGTAGATACGATCAAGCTCTGCGGGGAAATCGTGAGCAGATGTAAACTTAACAAGCACATAATAACCTTCAGTAAGATCTTCAATGGGGTAAGCGAATCTTCTTACGCCCCACTCGTTTACAGTTTCGATCTCACCATTTTCTGCAATAAGACCGGTGAACTTTTCTACGAGGGATTTTACTGCTTCTTCACCGAGAGTGTTGTTAACGATGAAGACGGTTTCGTACAGCGATTTGTTCTGTTCCATTTTTTGCACCTCCTTTTGGACTTTAAGGCCCCGGCACTACCGGAGCAAGGAGAAAACCGATTGTCGATTTTCTGAAACCGAGTAATTCTATCACATTTTTTCTGTTTTGTCAACAGTGTTTTACAGGTTTTTTTTCAAAAGACGTTTGATTCTCTGGGTAGAATCAAGCAAAGGAGAGATAGAGTCATCGTGGTTAAGGGTGTTTATGATCTTTGCCATGAATTTGGAAAGGTCAACCTCAACAAACCAAGGACGCTGCTTGATGCTCTCAGGCACGTAAGAAAGATTGGTGGAATAGATCTTGGTAAGCTTTCCTTCTTCGTACAGTCTATCAAATTTTTCGGGTCCTTCGGTGAAGAACGCAAAAGTAGCGGCAACATAAGTAGCGGATACGTTCTTGCCGGAGGTAGCTTTTATAACGTCAACTATTGATTCACCGGAAGCAATCATATCGTCAACTATAAGCACCTTTTTACCATTGAGATCGCCGCCGATATACTCGTGCTGAACGATAGGATTCTTACCGTTTACTATACGTGTGTGGTCGCGTCTCTTATAGAACATACCAACGTCAACTCCGAGAATTCCGGCGTGATAAATAGCTCTATCCATAGCGCCGGTATCGGGAGAAATAACCACCATATTGTCTTTGTCAATACTGTTTCCTTCGTTGGTTATAAACGCTTTAAGCATAGAATAACTTGCATAAACGTTTTCAAATGAAGTGTTGGGAATGGAATTGTAAATGGTCGGGTCGTGGGCGTCAAAAGTAATAATGGTGGATACGCCGAGCCTTTCAAGCTCTTCCAAAGCCATTGCACAGTCAAGCGACTCGCGTCCCTTTCTCTTGTGCTGGCGAGAAGAATAGAGAAGGGGCATAACCAGAGTAATACGGTTTGCTTTACCGCCGATTGCGCTTATAACGCGCTTGATATCCTGAAAATGTTCATCGGGGCCCATGTTGTGCTGCATACCGAACATATTGTAGCAACAGCTGTAATTACCTACATCGGTAAGAATATAAATATCTTTGCTGCGCACAGAATCGTTGATACGGATTTTTCCTTCGCCGTTGTTAAAGCGCACTTCCTCAATAGGGATAATATAGCTTTCAGAAGAAGGATCCTCTCCGCGTAATTGTTTGATTCGCTCGTCGACAAGCGTACCCTGCTCTCTGCAATTGCTGAGTACTATTAAACCAAGTTTGCCGTGGTTTGCTGTTTCGGACATACTTAACAATTCCTTTCAAGTTGATTTGTGTTGATTTGGCATTTGCCGACACTATTCTACAATATTTTTTTACAAATGTATATAGTATTTATTAACAAAATCTTCAAATAGTTAAAATTTTTTTCAATCTTATCAACAATTAGTGTTAAAACAGCGCCGTTGTTTATTGACAAACGGTATATATTGTGGTACAATGACGGCGAGAACATTTGTTTGGAAAGAAGGAAGATAAATGGCTACTAACGATAAAAATCTTGATAGTAAAAAACAGGCGTTGGCTACAGCACTTGCACAAATAGAAAAACAGTGCGGAAAAGGGTCTATAATGCGCCTTGGCGATAATATAGGCATGGAAGTTAAAGCAGTGCCCACAGGCTCACTTTCTCTTGATATGGCTCTTGGTATCGGCGGTGTTCCCAAGGGACGTATTGTTGAAATTTTCGGCCCGGAATCTTCCGGTAAAACAACAGTTGCTTTACATATAATTTCAGAGGTGCAAAAAGCAGGCGGTGAAGCTGCGTTTATTGACGCAGAGCATGCTCTTGACCCTGTATATGCAAAGGCACTGGGTGTTGATATTAATTCTCTGCTTGTTTCTCAGCCCGATAACGGCGAGCAGGCTTTGGAGATAACCGAGGCACTGGTACGAAGCGGCGCTATTGAAGTAGTTGTTGTTGACTCTGTTGCAGCCCTCGTTCCCAAGAGCGAGATCGATGGCGATATGGGTGCGGCACACGTAGGACTTCACGCAAGGCTTATGTCTCAGGCTCTCAGAAAACTCTCCGGCGCTATTGCAAAATCTAACTGTATAGTTGTGTTTATTAACCAGCTTCGTGAAAAGGTTGGCGTTATTTACGGTAATCCCGAGACAACCACCGGTGGACGCGCGCTAAAATTCTACGCTTCTGTTCGTATCGATATTAGAAAAGCAGAGGCTATCAAATCCGGTGCGGATATAGTCGGCAACCATGTCAAATGTAAAGTCGTAAAGAATAAAGTAGCTCCTCCTTTCAGAACTGCGGAGTTTGATATTCTGTACGGAAAGGGAATTTCCAAGGAAAGCGAGCTTATTGAACTTGGTGTTGAGTGCGGTGTTATTGAAAAGAGCGGCAGTTGGTTCTCTTATAATGGAAGCAAACTGGCTCAAGGCAAAGATAACGTGCGCGATATGCTGATGTCTGATCCTTCACTTGCTAATGAGATTGAAGAAAAAATCCGCGCAAAGAAGGTTGAAGCCAGATTTGATCCTTCTGCTATTGAAGATTTTGACGAAGAAGACGGAGAAGAGTAATGCTTGTCATTGCTGTTTGTGAGAACACTGAAAAACACGAAGTTACCATAAAATGCTCCGGTGAGAACTATCTTGTTACCCAAGCCGATTTTCTTTCCCTTGCTATATGTGAGGGCGATTATTTGGATGAAGAGCAAATAGAGTTGCTTGAACAGTATGCAAATAAACTTAAGTGTATAAAAACAGCGTTTTCAATGCTGTCGTATAACGATATGTCGTCAGGTAAGCTGCGTAGAAAACTTGCGCAGAAGTACGATAAGGATACCGCTTCGCTTGTTACGGAACTGATGCTTGAACGCGGCTATATTAACGACGCATCTCTTGCCGTAAGATATGCCGAGAGTTTTTATCAATCCAAAAGGTGGGGACCGGCACGTATAAAAAGCGAGCTGTTTTCGCGCGGGTTTTCTGCTAACGATATTAGGGACGCCCTTGAAGGGATTGAAGAGAACGATCATAGCGAGAATATACGTTATCTTTTGGAGCATAAGTATTCAAAAGAACAGCTTTCTGATAGAGATGTTTCCCGTAAAGCGGCTGCATATCTTTATCGCTGCGGATATGAATCTGCGGATATTTATGAAATATTAAATCAAATTTATCAGGAGTAATCCAAAATGCCAATTAAAGTAGGGTTTGTTTCACTCGGATGCCCAAAAAATCTTGTTAATACCGAAAATATGCTGGCTTTGCTGGCACAAAACGGGTTTGAGATAGTTGCTGAAGACGTTGAAGCGGATGTAATTGTAATCAATACCTGCGCTTTTATAGAAAGCGCAAAAAAAGAAGCTATAGACAATATTTTGGACGTCGCTTGGCTCAAAGAAAATCATACCCTCAAAGGTATAGTGGTGACCGGTTGTCTGCCGGAGCGCTACCGCGAAGAATTGCTTAAAGAGATGCCCGAAGTCGATTGTGTACTGGGCACAGGTTCTTTTGGTAATATATGCGAAGCTGTAAAATGTGCGTATGAGGGAAACAAGTACTCGTCTTTTGAGGATAAAAATACTTGCGATATCGGAGGCGAGCGCGTAATTACCACGCCTGAATATTTTGCATATCTGCAGATAGCGGAAGGCTGTGATAATTATTGCACATACTGCGTTATTCCCTCCATTCGAGGAAAATTCAGAAGCAGGCCGATGTCCGATATACTTGAAGAAGCACAGAATCTTGCTGATTTAGGCGTAAAGGAAGTTTGCCTTATTGCCCAGGATACGACCCGATATGGTCAGGATATCTACGGTGTTTACTCTTTGGATTCTCTTATACAGGAGATTTCCAAAATCGATGGAATTGAATGGATTAGAGTCATGTACTGTTATCCTGACAGAATTACAGACGGACTTATCAATGAATTCGCTACCAATCCAAAGCTTGTCAAATATATTGATATGCCTATTCAGCATATTTCTACTCCCGTTCTTAAGCGCATGAACCGAAGAGACACAGAGGAAACCATAAGAGCCACTGTGAAAAAACTTCGCGAACAGGTTCCCGGTATGTATATACGTACAACAGTTATTACCGGTTTCCCCGGCGAGACAGATGCGGATTTCGAAAAACTGCTTGCTTTTGTTAAAGAAATCCGTTTTGAGCGTTTGGGCGCTTTTGTTTATTCCCGTGAAGAGGGCACGCCCGCATACGATATGCCCGATCAGGTACCGGAAAAGCTCAAACGCCGCAGACATGATGCGATTATGCGCGAGCAAAAGAAGATCCACGCTTCACTTAACAAAAATATGGTGGGTAAGATTGTAAAAGTCATTAATGAAGGATACGATCAGGTGGCAGAGAGCTATTACGGCAGGTCTTTTGCCGATGCACCGGAAATAGACGGAAAGATATATTACTCATCTCCCAGAAGATTAAGAGAAGGTGATTTTGTTGATGTTCTTATCAACGATATCATTGATTACGATCTTGTGGGTCGCGTAGTAAAATAACGGGTACGATTTATGAAATTGAATACTCCCAACAAGCTCACGCTTTTCCGAATAATCCTTATACCGTTCTTTATGGTCTTTTTAATTTATCCGGTTTTCGGTGAAAAGGGAGAAATATGGTGCCGTATCACTGCTGCACTCATATTCATTTTAGCCTCTGTAACCGATTTTTTAGACGGATATCTTGCTCGTAAAAACGGTCAGATTACCAATTTTGGTAAATTTATGGACCCGCTTGCCGATAAATTTTTAATTTTCGGTGCAGTCGTTGCTATTCTCGCATCTGATTTTGCTGTCAAAGATAGCACAGTTATTTCCCGGGAAATACTATATCAGACATTCCTTTGGTCCGGTATTATAGTTATTTTCCGCGAATTGGCTGTTACATCAATGCGTTTGGTTGTAAATAACGCTTCCGGCATAGTAGTTGCGGCAAGTATGCTTGGTAAGATCAAGACAAATACGCAGATCGTTTGCGTCTGCTGTATGATATTGGAGCCGGTACTGCTTCCATTCCTCGGAAACCTGCTGTCCTTCCTTTCGTGTATAGTTATGACGGTATTCACGCTGTGGTCCGGTTTCTCTTATCTCAAGGCATATTGGCCTTATATTAAATCCAATAATTAAAGAGGCATTTTATGAAACTTTATAATTCTCTTACGAGAACTAAAGACGAATTTATTACTTATGTTCCCGGTAAGGTCACTATGTATACCTGCGGACCTACCGTTTACCACTATGCTCATATCGGTAACCTGCGTTCTTATATAATGGAAGACGTGCTGGAAAAATATCTTGTTTATTCCGGTTATGACGTTACTCGCACAATGAACATTACCGACGTCGGTCATCTGACCTCTGATGGTGACACCGGCGACGATAAAATGATAAAAAGCGCACAGCGCGAGCATAAATCCGTTATGGAAATCGCTCAGTTTTATACCGATGCGTTCTTTGCGGATTGCGAAAAGCTGAATATAAAGAAGCCTGAATACGTAGTTCCTGCTACCGGATGTATTGAGGAATTCATAGAAATGGTACAGCGCCTTATCAAAAACGGTTATGCCTATGAAGCAGGCGGGAATGTGTATTTCGATACTTCAAAGCTTGAGAACTATTATGTTTTCAATAAACACGACGCAGAAGACCTTGAAGAAGGTGTGCGTGAGGGCGTTGGTGTTGACAGTAATAAAAAAACAAAAACCGACTTCGTTCTTTGGTTTACCAAATCCAAATTTGAGGATCAAGAACTTAAATGGGACAGCCCTTGGGGATACGGTTATCCCGGATGGCATATCGAATGTTCTGCTATTTCAGTTAAAACGCTGGGTGAATATCTTGATATCCATTGCGGTGGTATAGATAATGCGTTTCCTCACCACACTAACGAAATAGCGCAGAGCGAAGCGTACCTCGGTCATCCTTGGTGCAAACATTGGTTTCATGTTCTTCACCTTAACACTTCAAGCGGAAAAATGAGCAAATCCTCCGGTAAGTTCCTTACTGTTTCGCTTCTTGAGGAAAACGGATACGATCCGCTGGTCTATCGTTTCTTCTGCTTGCAGTCCCATTACAGAAAGAATCTTGTCTTCTCTTGGGAGGGATTGGATAATGCCGTTATTGCTTACAATAAGCTCGTTGCTCGTATTGCGGCGCTTTCTGCTGACGGAGAAATAGATGATGAGGGATTCGCGCGGGTGAGAGTCGGTTTTGTTTCTGCAATGGATAACGACCTTAACACATCACTTGCCATTACAGCTATATATGACGCTCTAAAGTCTGATGTTTCCGACGCTACAAAACTTGCGCTTATCGCGGATTATGATAAGGTTCTTTCCATTGGGTTGTTGGAGGCTGCAAATAAGTACAAAGAAAACGCCAAAAAACAGGTTGAAGCGGCTGATGCGCCTGCGTCCGAGGAAGATAAAGTAATTATTGACCTTGTCAATCAGCGCACAGAAGCCAAGAAGGCAAAGAACTACGCTCTTGCCGATGAGATTCGCAATAAACTGAAAGAAATGGGAGTCATTGTTGAAGATACAGCACAGGGGCCCAAGTGGAAACGTGTATGAATGTAACAGAGTATAGTCCGCTTGCGCTTGCTTATCTTGGTGATGCGTACTACGAGCTTCTTGTCCGCGCACACTTATTATCACAAGGTAATATGCCCACATCCGAGCTTAATAAGCGGGCGAAGGAATTTGTGACAGCGGTTAAGCAAAGCGGCATGGTTGACATAATTCTCCCGCATCTTTCCGAAAGCGAAACTGCAGTTTATAAGCGCGGCAGAAATGCCCATTCCGCCCACACTCCCAAAAGCGCCGCGGCGGTGCAGTACCGCAGGGCAACCGGTTTTGAGTGTTTGTTTGGTTACTTGTATGTAAAAGGCGAGACTGAGCGAGCAAAACAACTGTTTGAATTGTTGATATAGGAGGTTATTTATGGTTGATCTTACTAATAATGAAAAAGCTGTATATGAGTATATCCAAGAAAAGATTGCCTACGACGGATATGCTCCCTCCGTGCGTGATATTGCAGCAGCGCTCGGTATTCGTTCAACCTCCACCGTTCATGCGTATATGCGCCGTTTGGAAGAGAAGGGGTACATACAAAAAGAACAGGGAAAGAGCCGTGCCGTTAAGATCGAGCGCAAGGGCGAACCTGATAAGATGCTTCGAGTTCCTATCCTCGGTAAAGTTGCCGCAGGTATTCCCATTACTGCTGTGCAGACCTGCGAAGGATACGTGGATTATCCGGCAAGTATGTCAAGGGGAAAGAGCAGTCTTTTTGCACTTCGCGTTCAGGGCGAAAGTATGATAAATGCCGGAATCCTTGATGGTGATATTGTTATCGTAGAAAATCGCCGTTATGCCGATGAGGGTGAGATAGTAGTAGCGCTTATCGATGATGAAGCTACGGTAAAACGCTTCTTCCGTGATAACGGTAAGGTAAGGCTACAACCCGAAAACAGCAAAATGAAGCCTATTTATTGCACAGATGTGATGATTTTAGGCGTAGTTATTGCAAATTTTAGATTTTATTAATTTTGTTATTGACAAATGCCCGATAATGTGGTATTCTAATCGGGCGGTCAAATGATCCATTAGCTCAGCCGGTAGAGCACATGACTTTTAATCATGGTGTCCGGAGTTCGATTCTCCGATGGATCACCACAACAGGTGCCGAAGGGTGTTCGGTACCTGTTCTTTTTTTATAATAAGGGACCTCTTGAATGCCCTGACGGCATATTTGGGTGACTTTACACGGTGGTATAGATGTATTCTAAAAGGTCAAAAATCGCACAGGCAATATATGAACTGGCGCTTCCTGTTTGCTTCACTTTAGTATCTTCCTTTGAGGGCGCGCTCAACGCTGTGTATCTCTTTGCGATTTTTTCTTTGTTTTATTGCATTCCTTTGATCTATACTTCATATAAATTAAGTAGAGGCGCTTCTTTTACTGTTAAATCCTGCATTGTACATGATTCACTTTTCGTTTTACTTCCTTTTTGTGTTTCTGCAGTCTTAACCGATATTATTATATCATTTTTATCAGGGGCGCAAAGCTGGAGCGGAATGACAGCGCTTATCTTTATTATCTCTTCAGTTTTACTCACACTTATTTTCTGGCTCAAATATTTTATTGATAAAAAAATGAATAACCGCCCTTAGCTCAGCCCGGATAGAGTACCGGATTCCGATTCCGATGGTCGTGGGTTCAAATCCCCCAGGGCGGGCCAAAAAAGCACGATGGTTTTGATACAAAACCATCGTTCTTTTTCTATATTGGTTGATATTTACACAGCAATTTGATACAATCTATTTGACAAACTTGAATTTGTAGGTATGTAAAGTCATGTTGCGGAAATGTAAAGTTGATGCGGTTGTGTTTTTGCGCACTTTTTATTATAATGAAGTCATCACAGCCAAGGAGGTTTTGCTATGACATTATCAGAAAAAATAGTTAGTCTCAGAAAGGCACATGGATGGTCACAGGAAGATTTTGCAGAAAAAATGAATGTTTCTCGGCAGGCAATCAGTCGTTGGGAAAATGGAACCGCACTTCCTGATGCACAAAATGTATTGCAGATTAGTAAATTGTTCGGAGTTA
>JAZSIT010000102.1:0-2626 GCA_045533895.1 Eubacteriales bacterium | reverse complement strand
ACATACAGCAGATATACATCTGGATTCCCCCTTTACGGCTTTTTCTCCTTCCGCCGCAGAAAAACGGCGTGAGGCTTTGCGCCGCAGTTTCTTGCGCCTTATCGAAAAGGCGAGGGAAGAGCAGGTTCAGCTTTTCTTTATCTCGGGAGACCTGTTCGATACCGAATTTGCCACCAGAGACACGGCGCTTATGCTTAAAAACGCATTTTTGTCTTTGCCCTCCTGCGCGTATTTTATATCCCCCGGTAATCATGATCCCTTTACACCTGCATCTGTATACGCCACTGCGGATTTTCCCGATAACGTACACGTTTTCAAGGACCGCCAGTGTATAGAGCTTAAGGATCTGGGCGTTCGCGTTTTCGGCTACGGATTCACCTCGTCTTTATACGGCGAAAGCACGGTTACAGGATATGAAATACCCGATGACGATATGATAAATATTCTTGTCTGCCACGGCGATATGTCAGGCGTGCTTTCCTCCAACGGTCCCGTTACCAAAAGGGAGATAGGTGAGAGCAAGTTCGATTATGTAGCTCTCGGCCATATTCACAAGGGTACGGGCGTTTGCTCGGAAAACGGTGTTTTCTATGCATATCCCGGTTGCCTTTGCGGCAGAAGCTTTGATGAAACGGGCATAAAATCAGCACTTATCGGCATTGTTGAAAAGGGGAACGTAAACTTAAGATCGGTGTCTGTTGCGGAAATGCGTTATGAAGTCATAAATGTTGACGTTACCGATTCCGTAAGCAGAAGAAACGCCTTGGAAATGATACGTGCTTCCGTTTCTGATTTTCCTGCAGGCACGGTCATTCGTGTAAACGCGGTAGGTGAGACCGACGAAGAATACCTGCTGTCTCCCGATGAGCTTTCCGGTCAGACCGAATGCGAGGTACATATCGTTGATAACACCCGCGTAGTCGTAAGCTTTACCGGTACCGAAAGTGAAAATACTCTTAAGGGCGTTTTCTACCGTATTATGGAAAAACGCATTTCCCAGTCCCGTCCGGGAAGCGAGGAATACAACACTTTGGTAAAAGCACTTAAGTACGGTCTCACCGCACTTAACGAAAAGAATATAGCAGATTTCGGGGAGGAGCAGATATGAACGCAGTTATTATCGAAAAATGTGAAATAGTCTCCTTCGGCTGTATAATAAATACAATAATCACCCCCGAAAAAGGCATAAACCTTATTACCGCGCCCAACGAAAGCGGCAAGACCACCCTTGCGCATTTTATAAAGTTTGTTTTTTACGGCTTTTCCGGTCAGCGTGTTTCCAACGTTTCGGAAAACGAAAAAAAGCATTATATCCCTTGGGACAACCCCCGTGCCGCAGGCAGTGTGGAGTTTTCTCTTGGCAGTATGAGATACCGCGTTGAGCGCGAATATCTTGCAGGCAAGGATATGTGCACTGTTACCGAAAAGGACACGGGCAAGGAGATACTTAAGGGTCAGGTCCCCGGTGAATGCTTTTTCGGTGTAAAGGAGGAAATTTTCTCCAAGACTGCCTTTTTCCGTCAGCTTGTTTCGCCCGGCAAGAAGGACGATGAGCTTGCTGAGCAGCTTCGCAATCTAATAGCCTCTGCAGACGAGAGTGTAAGTGCGGCAGACGCTATGAAAAAGCTTTCCGAAGCGCGCAACCGTCTCCGCAGCCGTGTTAAGGGCGGGGGAATAATTCCTGCTTTAGAGGAAAAACGTGACGCTTTTGACCGCGCTTTGGGCGATGCCGTTTCCAATTCGGGAGCCCTTGGCAAAGTAGACGGCGAAATAAAGGAACTTGAAAAGAAGATAGCCGATAACCGCAGATTCAAGGAAGACATAAAAAAAGAGCTTATCGGTATCGAAAAATACGAAGCCTCTCTCAAATATGCGGAGCTTAAAGAGCACGCCCGTAAAGTGACCGAGGCAGAAGCTGAATATAACGCAGCAACCGAGCCTTTCGGCGGAAAAGAGCCTCAAAAGGACGCGGTGGCACAAGCGGTCAAGCTGATATCACGCAGAAGCGTTTATACCGCAAAGGTGGAAGAACGCAAGCAAAATCTTGAAAATGCCGAAAAGGACGTTGAGTCTGCCCGCAAGGAAAGCCTTTTCGACGGCAGAAATGTAAACACCATCCGCAAAAAGATACGTGCTATTCGCGGCGCACGGGTATTTATGATACTTCTCATACTCCTTATGGTACTTGCCGCAGGGGTCACTGCGGTGCTGGAGTTTACCGATATTTTCGGCGCAGTTGAGTTTTTGCCTTGGCAGTATATAGTCGTTTTCGGTGCGGCGGCACTTCTCATTACCGTTGTGCTTATAATACTTAACGCGGCGGCATCTCATTTTGCGGCGCGTAACGGATTTTCATCACTTTCGGAAATGAAGTATATGCTCAGTCAATACCCTGCCGCACAACAGGAGATAGCCGAACTTGAGCTTAAAGCCTTCGGCGCGAAGACGCTTTATGACCGCGCTGTTGAGGAATTAAAACAGCTTGATGCGGATATTTTCTCGGTAACCGAGGGAATGCCCGGAGACACCGAGGACGTTAACAAGCGCGTTGCAGATATAGTTACCTCAGCAGACCTTATTTCACGTACCCGTACCCAGCTTGATACCGCCAAAGCGGTACAGGAGG
>JAZSIT010000185.1:0-10205 GCA_045533895.1 Eubacteriales bacterium | reverse complement strand
TAGAAGACCTTGAATCCAGAATAGACGATCTTGAAGACAGAATCGATGATATCGAATAAATACCTTAACAAAAAAACGGACTGCACTGCAGTCCGTTTTTTACTATTTGTTTTTCATTTTTTCTTTCATACGCAAAGAGTTATCGAGAATTCTCTTTCTAAGGCGTATGGATTTTGGGGTTATTTCAATAAGCTCGTCGTCGCCGATAAATTCAATAGCCTCTTCAAGAGAGAACTTCTTGGGAGGAATAAGGCGGAGTGCTTCGTCCGCACCTGCAGAACGGATAGCGGTAAGGTGCTTTTTCTTGCACACGTTAACAACTATATCGTCGCCCTTGGAGGAAATACCCACAAGCTGACCTGCGTAAACTTCGTCACCGGGGTCGCAGAACATAGGACCTCTGTCCTGTGCGTTGAATATACCGTAGCTGGTGGCAACGCCCTGCTCGTATGCGATAAGAGAGCCGGTAAATCTCTTGGTAACCTCGCCTTTTTCGGGCTGATATTCGGCAAAGACAGAGCTGATTATACCCTCACCGCGTGTATCGGTAAGGAATTCGGTCTTATATCCGAAAAGTCCTCTGGTGGGAATCATAAATTCAAGATGCATTCTGTCGCCCACAGGTCTCATTTCGGCAAGCTCACCCTTACGGTAGCCCATTTTTTCCATAATAACGCTTACACAGCCCTGAGGTACGTCGATAACGCATCTGTCAATAGGCTCGCAAAGCACGCCGTCTATCTCTTTATAAATAATACGGGGAGTAGAAACCATGAACTCAAAGCCTGCACGGCGCATATTCTCCATAAGGATGGAAATGTGCATTTCACCTCTGCCGCGTACGTTGTAGCTATCTGCCGAATCTGTCTCGCAAACCTTAAGAGACATATCCTTCATTGCTTCCTTAAAGAGATAATCGCGTATATGACGGGTGGTAACGTATTTACCTTCTCTGCCCGCAAAGGGAGAGTTGTTTACCGAGAAGGTCATTTCCATTGTAGGCTCGCCGATCTTAACAAAGGGCAGGGGATCTGCGCCCGCGTTGGAGCAAATGGTGTTACCGATATTAATATCTTCAATACCGGAAATACAAACTATATCGCCGACAGTAGCGGTCTCGGCAGGAATACGCGCCAGACCGTCTATTTGGTACATTGCGGTTATTCTGCTCTTCTTTTTAAGGCTTTCATCGTGGTAATCGCAAAGAATAACTTCCTGCTTTAATTTAAGGCTTCCTCTTTCAATTCTGCCTATTCCTATCTTACCTACGTAATCGTTGTAGTCAACGGCGGAAACCAGCATTTGAGCTTCGCCCTCGTCATCTCCATCAGGCGCGGGAATATGCTCTAAAATACAATCAAAGAGAGGCGCAAGGTCAGTACCGGGGTGGTCGGGAGACATGGACGCAATACCCGTTCTGCCGGAGCAGAATACAACGGGGGAATCCAACTGCTCGGAGGATGCGTTAAGGTCGAGAAGCAATTCCAGCACCTCGTCGGGTACTTCGTAAACACGTGCGTCGGGTCTGTCGATTTTATTAATAACAACTATTATCTTATGGTTTAATTCAATAGCCTTTTGAAGTACGAATCTGGTCTGGGGCATAGGACCTTCAGCCGCGTCAACCAGCAGAAGTACGCCGTTAACCATTTTAAGAATACGCTCTACCTCGCCGCCAAAGTCTGCGTGGCCCGGAGTATCAACGATATTTATCTTAACGTCCTTGTAATAGGTAGATGTGTTCTTTGCCAGTATGGTAATACCGCGCTCACGCTCAAGGGCGTTATTATCCATCATACGTTCCTGCAGTTCCTGATTCTCGCGGAACAGACCGCCGAACTTAAGCATCTCGTCAACCATAGTGGTTTTGCCGTGGTCAACGTGTGCGATTATTGCAATGTTTCTAAGATCGTTTCTAACCAAAATATGACCTTCTTTACTGTAATTTTACACAAACCAAAATATTATATCAAAATGAAGTATAAGTTGTCAATACTATCGTTTCACAAAAATCAAAAAGGCTAAATAAAATATTCATAAGGGAGGTAATTTTTATATGGCAACAACGGGAGAATTACTGTTAAGAGTACACAACAGCGAAGGCGAGCCCATACGGGGCGCGTCTGTTGCGGTAATAGGGGATAACAGCGCATATTCCGGCAGAACCGATATTAACGGCGAAGCCCGATTCGTGCTTCCCACACCGCCGAAGGAGCAATCCTTGAATCCGTCATCACCCATTCGGCCTTATTCGGTGTTCAGCGTACGCATAACTGCGGAGGGGTATGTGCCCATAACCATTCTCGGCGAGCAGATATTTCCGGATTCGGAAACTATACACGATATCGAGATGCCCACACCCGAGGAATATCCTGAAATGAGCGAAAAGCGCACCGTTATTCCCGAGCATGAGCGGTATATCGGAGGAATGACCGCCAACACCTTTGCCACTGCCGCTACCTATGAGCCGGAGATAAGATACCCCACGGTGCCGGAAACTATAACCGTCCATTTGGGAACGCCGTCCTCCAACGCGCAAAACGTTACTGTTCCCTTTATAGACTATATCAAAAACGTGGCGTCCAGCGAGATATATCCCACGTGGCCGGATTCATCCTTGCGGGCAAACGTAATTGCACAGGTGTCGCTGGCGTTAAACAGATTGTATACCGAATGGTACCGCTCACAGGGATATAATTTCGATATAACCTCGTCAACGGCATACGATCAGGCATTTGTTCCGGATCGCGGTATTTTCAATAGTATTTCTGCGGTGGTGGATGAGCTTTTTACCAATTATCTGGCAAGGGAGGGATATATTGAGCCACTTTTTACCGAATATTGCGACGGGTCGTCCGTAACCTGTGCGGGAATGTCCCAATGGGGTACGGTTACTCTTGCGCGCAGGGGCTATGACCCTTTGGGTATTTTACAATACTATTACGGAGACGATACGTTTATCGCGGAAGCGCAGGTAGGAGACGCGGTAACCGAATCATTTGTTGGAGAATTGCGTCCGGGAGCGAGAAATACCAATGTTGCCACTCTCCAACGCCGTCTGGATCGAATTGCCATAAACTATCCGCAAATTCCCTTTATTCTTATAGCTAACGGAATTTACGGCGATAGAACCGAAGCATCGGTGCGTACTTTTCAACGGGTGTTTGGCCTTAACCAGACGGGAATAGTAGACAGAGAGACTTGGTACCGTGTTCTCTACGTCTACAACGCGGTAAAAAAGCTGGCTGAACTAAACAGCGAGGGCGAGCGTATTGAAAACGATTCTTTTCCCCGCACATTATCTATAGGCGACCGAGGTACCGATGTTTTGCGCATGCAATATTACCTGCTTACCGTAGCCGATGTCCTAAACATGGAAACAGTTCCGCAACCGGTGCTTACGGGAATTTATGATGAGAGAACAAGAGCCTCCGTAAACGGTTTTCAGCAGTATTACGGTCTGCCCGTAACAGGTGTTATCGACGAAGCTACTTGGAATGCCATTGTAAGATATTACTATGATTACGAGGGTGCCTTTGAAACTATACGGAAATACCCCGGTTATCTTATTAAAAACGGTTCGCGGGGCAGAAATGTAATATTCATTCAGAACGCCCTTAACGCGCTGGGTGAAAATATCCCCGGCTTTACCGAAATACGTGTAGACGGTGCCTTTGGCAACGGCACGGAATCTGCGGTGCGTTTGTTTCAGACCTATTACGGGCTAACTCCCGATGGTATTGTGGGCGAGCAGACTTGGAATAAACTGGTAAGCGAATATAATTCTCAAGTTTACGGTGATACGGTGGGATAAAAAACGGTACTGAAATCAGTACCGAAATAAGAATTATTCACTGTCTTTTTTGCAGTTATCTATCGCCTCGCGGAGCTTTGCGGTAAAAGGTTCATTTGGCTCGAACTTAAGCAGTGCCTTGTTGCCGCCGAATTCGAAAATGTATATCATTCCGTCACCAAAGGGGTTCTGGCGGTAGTTGAAATAGTGGTTGATTTTACCGTATTTTTGCTTGTTTTCTTTATATTCCGCCTTGGAGACCAGTGCCACTGTCATGGAAAGGTCCAAAGCGCCCATCACGGTGCGTCTTCTGCCCACTGTTTTTACGATGGTAAGGGTATCCGCAGACAGCTCGTATTCCATATCCGCAAGAGAATATCTTATCATATAATACAAGGCAACTGCCAGAACTATTCCGAAAGGGATTCTGCCCACGGCGGCAGGAAGTCCCAGTTCCGGTCCGAAAACAGACAAAAATCCTGTGGCAAGTGCCAGAACAACAAAAGTTATCATCATAAACGCAGTTTGTTTTACACTGCGCAGTGGTTTGCATTTAATCATAACTGTATATCCTTTTGCATAAAATAATGCGACAGAATGGGGGTAAGTAACAATGCTTGACGAATATTCAATGGAAAAACTGAAAAACCTTTCGGATTCCCAGCTCAAGGAATTAATAAGTGTCATTGCCCAAGCGGCAGGAGCAGACGGCAACAAAGCCGCTTCTCTGCTTTCCAATACAGACACATTAAGAAAAACTATTTCGGGTATGACGCCTTCTCAGGCGGAAGGCTTTATACGTGCTGCGGGTAAGGAAAGAAGCGAGGAAATATACCGCATAATTTCGGGCAGGTGATGAAACATGGCTGACGATCTTTCCGAAAAAATACGTGCTGTGCTGTCAGATCCCGAATCCGCCGCAAAAATTGCCGCCATCGCTTCATCTCTCGGTGTAAGCGGCGCGGCTGAAAAACAGCCGCCGCAAGAGGATGCGCCCGCCGCTGTTCCCACTGCCGCTTTGCCGGCACAGCTTCCCTTTAATCGGGGGAATGATAAAAACACGGCGCTTCTTCACGCAATAAAGCCTTTTTTGCGTGAGGAAAAGCAGGATAAGCTGGATTCGCTTATACGGGCAATGTCGGTAGCGGAGCTGATCTCAGGCTTAAAGCGAGGTGGTAACTGATGTATACAAGGGATTTCGGTGAAGGTATCCGTTCCGAAGGTAATTTAAGAGATTATATGCAAGCGTCTTCTCCGCCGAAAGAGGAATACCATCCGCCCGAGCAACCGCAGGACGAACAGAAAACCGTTCCTGTTTTCGGGAACAAGTCTTCTTCGGACGGGATAATCGGCGGAATAAAAAAGCTTCTGCGCGATGTGGAGATCGATGATCTCATACTTATCGGAATAGGAATTTTATTACTTCTGGATTCAGATGCGGATAATGATATGCTGGTAATATTAATACTGCTTGTGTTATTTCTCTGAATCCTTGCTTGCCAGATAATTTATGTAATCCTCTGCGCTTTTTCTGCTTTTTGGAGAGAGGGTGCGTACTTTCTCCGCAATACCTGCCGGGGAGGATTCGTGCTCCTCTCGCACACGGGTATCTGCGGGGAAGATACCTGCGGCGTAAAGCAGGTCTTCAAGATCCACTTCGTTCCAAGCGGCATTTGCAATCTTTTTAATCAGCTTGGGACGGGGTGGGTTTTCCTGTGTCATATAGACAAGCTTTCTCATCTGAACGTATGAAATATCGCTGTCGAATGCAAACTGTCTTAATGAACGGTCGCCCTTGGCGCGCTCAAGTAATATGGAAAAAATTTTTTTGTTCCAGCGTGTGTTGTTTTCCATTAATCAATACTATCCTTTATAAAATCGGCGATATCACTTCCGTCGGTCTTGATAACTACGTATACCACGTAATCGCCCTTAATGAAAAATTCTGCGTTTTTAAGAGGTTCTGTGTCTACGGAAGGGTAGTTCTTTGCGTTTTCCAGCATAGCGGCAATTCTGGACTGTATGAAGGACATAAACAGTTCCTTATCCGTGCCGCTTTTGGTAAGGAATATACCCAGCTCCTTTTGAAGGTTGGGGTCGCTTCCGTCGATATAAACGCAGTATTCGGTTACAGCAGACATATCGGGTGTTTCGCCCATATCGCCGTAAAGGGAAAGAAGAGTGTCGTCATCAAGATATTCACCCAAATTTTCGCTGTAAGAGGAGTAGTATGTACCGCCGGAAAGAGAATAATCTGCTGTTATTCTTTCCACAAGCTGTTTTGTGTTAAGGGATTCTGCATCAGACTTACTTGAATTGTCTGCAGGGGTGCAAGCGGTTATAAGAAGTACCGCCGCCAGTACGAGGATAATAAATTTTTTCATTTTTTCACTCCGTTAATAATTGTTTTGCCGCACCGATAACCGTTGCGTACTGTGAAAGTCGGGGAATAATAAAGTTTACCCCGAACATACTTGAAAGGGACTTGTATTTTTCCTCTGTTTGGGGAAGAACAGAGAGGTTTCCGGTAAGCACGATATCCTTTACGCCTTTTTGTCTGGAAGAGAACACTGCCATCATTCCTGCTGTTTCAAAAACCAGATTTATAATACCCAAAGCAATATCCGCTTTTGTGGCGGTGTCTGTTAGGTTGCCGAAGTTTGCGGCAGTGGTTTTTGCAGTAAGAGTGGGGGATATGTCCTTTTTTGTCATGGCTTCTATTGTAAGGTCAATATTGGAAAGAGAGCCTTGCTTGGCAAGCTCCGCCACTTCCTCGGCACTTGTCATTCCCAGCATCTGCTTGGAAAGTCCGATAAGCGTTCCGCCGCCGACTCCCGTACCGCCGAGGTGAGTCGCAGCGTTTCCACAGGCGTGTATTATAGCTGTTCCGGTGCCCATACTTACAATAATGGCTTCTTTTTTATCCGATAAATACAGTCCGCCCTTGCCGGTTGCGGCAAATTCACTTATATGCTTTGTCGGCAATCCGTAAATATCACTGTCCAAAAACGCGCTTCCCACTCCGGTAACAGCAACGCTGTCAATACTGCCGAGAGGTATACCCTTTTCTGCGGTATATTTACCGAAAGCACCGTAAACCGATGCCAACGGGTCGGTTGCCGTAACATTATCGGGAGGGAGCAGTACCCCGTCTTTAAGTGCGCATATTTTTGTAGTGCTTCCGCCTACGTCGATTCCGATTATTACGCTCATTTTCTTCACATCCTTAAACTATATTTTAACCTTTCGGAGCCAAAAAGTCAATACCGACGCCAATGTCAGTTGTAAAATATGGCGCATATACAATCTTTTTACAAAAAACTCTTTTCAAATTAACGGTTTTATGGTATAGTTATTATGAGGACGTGTGTAAAGGAGGAGGACAAACTGATATTGAATAAAAAAGAGAAGTTATTGTTTTCTTCCGATTACAAGGAGGGAAAGGTATCCCACGCTTATATTATTGAGGGCGCGAAGGGTGTCGGCAAGGCGGATTTTGCCTTGTATGCCGCTTCGGTTCTTGTGTGTGAGAATGAGGACAAGCCCTGCGGACAGTGCAGTCAATGTAAAAAGGTGCTTACCAAAGCTCATCCCGATATATGGATAATGGGTACCGAAAAAGCGTGTGCGGTTGCAGACGCGAGGCGTATTATTAAGGATGCGCACCTTATCCCCAACGACGGTGAGAAAAAGGTTTATATAATCGATAACGCCGACAAAATGAACAGACAGACTCAAAACGCAATGCTCAAAATTTTGGAAGAGCCGCCTGCACCGGTGGTGTTTTTCTTGCTTACCGAGCGTAGAGATCTGTTGCTTGCTACGGTAAAATCCCGTTGCCGCACCATTACCCTTGCAGGTATGGACGAAAAGGAGATACTTGAAGTCTTACGCAAAAAATATCCCCGAAAGCCGGAGGAAACCTTGGCGGAAGCCGCCCGTCTTTCCGGCAGAAGTCTTGGCGAAGCAGAGGAACTTTTGGGCAGAGACAGCGTGGCGGAGATGAACCGCGCAGATGAGTTTATACGTAATTACTTTGGTGATACGGACAATTATTCCCTGTACGCATCTGTGCTTAAAGGCAAACAAAAAAGGGAGAGTAATCAGCTTTTCCTCGCTTTGGTTCACGGAGCCTTTGCGGATATTTTGCGTGTAAAATGCGGTGTCGCCCGTTGCAACGTGTTAAACGTGCAGGAAGCATCGGTTTACGCCCGTAAACGCACACGGCGTTCTGTGGCTCGGTGTATAAAAATAGTAGAGGACGCCTGTAATGCCATTGGCGCAAACGGAAATTATACTGCGGTAATGAGCGATATGCTTATAAAACTTGGCAGTGAAAGGAAATAGAAAAATATGGAAAATGAAAATATAAATGTAAACGAAATAAAAGAGACTTTGCCTGAAAACGTAGAAGTAGTAGGCATAAAGTTCAGAGAGGGCGGCAAGACCTATTATTTTGCACCCGGTGAGCTTTCTCTTAATAAGGATGATCACGTTATTGTTGAGACTGCCCGCGGCAGAGAATTCGGTATCTGCGCTCAGGGCAACCGTATGGTAAAGAAGGGCGAGATCGTTTCTCCCCTTAAGCCCGTTGTTCGCGTTGCTACCGAAGAGGACGAGAAAAAGCACGAGCAGAACAAGGCGATGGAGGAAAGAGCAAAGCAGATATTTATTGAAAAGGCAAACAAAAACAAGCTGGAGATGCAGCTTGTTGACGTTGAGTATACCTTTGATAACTCCAAGCTCATCTTTTATTTCACCGCAGACGGCAGAGTCGACTTCCGCGAATTGGTTAAAGACCTTGCGTCTGTTTTCCGCACACGAATCGAGCTCCGTCAGATAGGTGTGCGTGACGAGGCGAAGCTTATCGGCGGCTTGGGCGTGTGCGGCAGACCCTTCTGCTGTAAGGAATTTTTGCCCGATTTCGCGCAGGTTTCCATTAAAATGGCAAAGGAGCAAAATCTCTCCTTGTCCAGCGCAAAAATATCCGGCTCCTGCGGCAGGCTTATGTGCTGCCTCCGTTTTGAGCACGAGGTATATGAAACCGAATATGCAACCTTCCCCAAGGTGGATTCTATTGTGGAAACTCCTGCAGGCAGAGGTATTATTATAGAGAGTAATTTCCTTACCGGAAAAATAAAGGTAAAACTTAACGGCGAGCAAAACGCTCCCGCAAAGGTTTATACCAAAAAAGACGTTAAGGTGGTCGGCATGATCAAGCACCGTGATGACGGTAACGACGATCTTAAAAAGCTTGAGGAATAACGAGAATGGTATTTTCATCACTTATATTTTTGTTTGCATACCTTACGGTTACCCTTGCTTTATATTATATAGTTCCCAAAAAAGCGCGTAACTGGGTGCTGTTTGCAGTTTCTTTGCTGTTTTACGGATGGGGCGAGCCTGCATATATACTGGTAATGCTGGTTTCAATACTGGCAGCGTATCTGTTTGGTTTTGCAATAGATAAACACCGTGAATCCAACCGCAGAAAAGCAAGAGTGTATATGATACTTTCCCTTTGCTCAAACCTTGTTTTTCTGCTGTTCTTCAAATACTGCAATTTCTTTATAGAGAACCTTTCTCTCATTCCTTTCCTTTCGGGGCTTGAACCCATAAAAGGTCTTGCCCTTCCCGTAGGTATATCCTTTTATACCTTCCAGATAATGTCTTATACAATCGATTTGTATCGCGGTCAAACCGGTGTACAGCGCAATTTCGTGGCGTTTGGTACATACGTCACCTTGTTCCCTCAGCTTATTGCAGGCCCTATCGTAAGATACAGAGACGTTGACGACCAGCTTATAACCCGTGTTCACAGCGTTGAGAAGCTTTCTGAGGGTATACGCCGTTTCTGCGCAGGCCTTGCAAAGAAGGTATTGCTTGCAGATACTGTTTTCGCGGTGGCAGAGTATTTTCAGTCTCTCCACGGAATTCAGCCTACTGTTGCGGGAAGCTGGATGATAGTTATTTGCTCTACTTTTCAGATATATTTTGATTTCTCCGGTTATTCTGATTTGGCTATCGGTTTGGGTAAGATGATAGGCTTTGAATTTCTGGAAAACTTCAATTATCCTTATATGGCTTCCAGCATTACCGACTTCTGGCGCCGTTGGCACATGTCCCTTTCCACCTGGTTTAAGGAATATGTATATATCCCTCTGGGCGGAAACAGAAAAGGACTTTTCAAGCAGTATCGCAATATTGCAATAGTTTGGTTCCTCACAGGCTTCTGGCACGGCGCAAGCTGGAATTATATCCTTTGGGGCGTGTATTTCGGCGCGATTCTTATGCTGGAAAAGACCTTCCTGCTTAAAGTGCTTAATAAGATACCCAAGGTATTCAGCCATATATACGCGCTGTTTCTGGTGGCTATCGGCTGGCTCATATTCTTCTTTACGGATATGTCCGT